>NC_010571.1:2355200-2655400 GCF_000019965.1 Opitutus terrae PB90-1 | reverse complement strand
CGGCACGTGCACGCTCATCGGCACCAGCACCAACCTGATCGTCAACAGCATCGCGGTCGCCAAGGGCCTGCCCTCGATCCGGATGTTCGAGCTGGCCTGGCTCGGTATACCGACGCTGCTCACCGCCGCCGTGTACCTCGCTATTGTCGGCCGCCGACTCTTGCCCGATCGCGAGATGCTGACCTCGATCCTCAGCAGCGAAGAGCGGCGCGAATACATCACTGAGGCCTTCGTGCAGCCGGGCTCCGCCGTGCCGGGCAAGACGATCGCCGAGGCGGGACTCACCCACCGCCGCGGCATTCGCGTGTTGGAACTGGTGCGCGACGGCATACCGATCTCGCTCGAAACGCCGCGGCTGCGGCTGGAGGCGGGCGACCGGCTGCTCCTCGCCTGCCGGCCCAAAGGCATCGTTCACACGCGCGGGATTGCCGGCGTCGACCTCATTTCCGAACTGAACGTCGGCCTCGAGCAGATCGCCGCGCACGAAGGCTCGATCGTCGAGGGCGTACTCGCACCCGCGTCGGAGTTGGTGGGCCGCACCCTGCGCGAACTCAAGTTCCGCCAGCGGTTCCGCATGGTCGTCCTCGCGATTCATCGCCAGGGGTTGAACCTCCGCGAGCAACTCGACTCCACCCCGTTGCGCGCGGGCGATGTGCTGCTGATGATGGGCACCGACCCCGCCATCCAAGCGCTGCGCGCGGGGCAGGACATCATCCTGTTCGACCAGGCACCGCTGCCCGCCCGCGCCATGAACAAACGGCTGCCTCTCGCCATGGCGGTCGTGGGAGCGATCATCGCCACGGCGTCGCTCAACTGGGTGCCCATCGAACTCGGCGCGCTCGCCGGCGCCGTCCTGCTTTGCGCCACCGGTTGCATCAAACCCCGCGACGCCTACCACGCGATCGAGTGGAACATCCTGTTCCTCATTTTCGGCATGCTGGCCATGGGCCACGCGATGGAGCACACCGGCGCCGCCGCCTACGTGGCCCATAACATCGTCAGCTTCGTCAACTACGTCGTCCCGCTGGATCACCGTGCGATCGTGATGCTTGCCTGCATCTATCTGGTCACGGCGGTGTTCACCGAAATCCTTTCCAACAACGCCGTCGCCGCGCTCATGGCACCGATCGCGATCGGCGTGGCCGTCGCGCTGCACGTCAATCCCCAACCCTTCGTGGTGGCGGTGATGTTCGCCGCGTCGGCCGCGTTCTCCACCCCGATCGGCTATCAGACCAACACCTACGTCTACGGCGTGGGCGGCTACCGGTTCGGCGATTTCTTGCGGATCGGGATTCCGCTGAACGTGCTGTGCTTCGTCACCGCCGTCCTCGTGATTCCGCGGATCTGGCCGCTGTGACGCCGCCGCGCTGGTGGAGCCCGGCCTCCCCGCCGGGCTGATCGGGTTTCGGACGGTCGCGCGTGCTCCGCGCGACGACAACCCGCCGGGGACGGCGGGTTCCACCTTTGCTGGTCGTGCGCGAAGCGAGCTTGGAGCAGGTGGCGTCATCGTACGGCTCAGATCGCGTAATCCGACTCGAATGAGTGCCCCTGCCGCAGCTGCACGCGGACCAGATCGTTCACCCGCAAGCCGAGCGTTTCCAGCTCCAGCCGGGAAATCTCCGCCTCGAGCGGCTCGCGGGTGTGCACGTTTTCCAACGTCAATCGCGCCTGCGGGCCGGCCGCATGCACATGGCGGATCACCACCGGCAGTCCGGCTGCACCGGGCGCGTCCAGCGACACGACGATATCGTGTGGCCGGACGTAAACCAGCCCATCCGCCTCGAGTGCGCCCTCCGGCCGCCGCGGCCCCTGCGCCTCGGCCAGGGCCTGCGCTCGCAGCACGTTCACGTTGCCGAGAAATTGATACACGAACGGCGTCGCGGGATGATCGTAGACCTGCTGCGGCGTGCCGACCTGCTCCACCCGCGCATTGTTCATGATCACGACCTCGTCGGCGATCTCCAGCGCCTCCTCCTGGTCGTGCGTCACGAACACGGTGGTGAGATGAATCTCCTCGTGAAACCGACGCAGCCAGCGCCGCAGTTCCTTGCGCACCTTCGCGTCGAGCGCGCCGAACGGCTCGTCGAGCAGGAGCACCTTGGGCTCGACCGCCAGTGCCCGGGCCAGCGCGACGCGCTGCCGCTGCCCGCCGGAAAGCTGGGAAGGATAGCGGGCTTCGAGCCCTTCCAGCTGCACGAGTTTGAGCAGCCGGTGGACGCGGTCGGCGATTTCGTTGTTCTTGGGCCGGAGCTTGCGGGGCCGCACTTTCAGTCCGAACGCGATGTTTTCAAACACGCTCATGTGCCGGAACAACGCGTAGTGCTGAAACACGAAGCCGACGCGGCGCTTGCCCGCCGGGACATGCGTCACGTCCTCGCCGTGAAACTGGATCCGGCCGCTGCCCTCGTCCGCCTGCTCGAGTCCGGCGATGATGCGCAGCAGCGTGGTCTTGCCCGAGCCGGAGGGCCCGAGCAGCGCGACCAGCTTGCCCCGCGGGACGGTTAGGTCCACGCCGTCGAGCGCGGTGAACCCGCCGAATTTTTTGCGGATGTTGGAAACTTGAATGCTCATCGCTGCGCGAACGTCGTTGGAGATTTTGTGTTCAGGCTGGTCATCGAGGTTCGATGTTCACGGTCGGCTCGCCGCGTGCCGCCATTCGATAAACGCTTTCAGCACGAGCGTGACGATCGCCAGCAGCGCCAGCAGCGAGGCGACCGCGAACGCGCCGACGAAATCATACTCGTTGTAGAGAATCTCGACGTGCAGCGGCATCGTGTTCGTCTCGCCTCGGATGTGGCCGCTGACCACCGAGACCGCGCCGAATTCGCCCATCGCCCGGGCGTTGCAGAGGATCACACCGTAGAGCAGTCCCCATTTGATGTTGGGCAACGTCACGCGCCAGAACGTCTGCCAGCCGTTCGCGCCGAGCGTGATGGCCGCGTATTCTTCGTCCGCGCCCTGCGCCTGCATCAACGGAATCAACTCCCGCGCGACGAACGGAAAGGTCACGAAGATCGTGGCGAGCACGATGCCCGGCACGGCAAAGATGATCTTCAGATCGTGCTCCTGCAGCCAGGGTCCGAGCCAGCCCTGCAGCCCGAAGACGAGCACGTAGATCAAGCCGGAGATCACCGGGGAGATGGCGAATGGCAGGTCGATGAGCGTCGTCAACAGGCTCTTGCCGCGGAACTGGAATTTGGTGATCGCCCATGCCGCCGCGACGCCGAACACCAGGTTCGCCGGCACCGCAATCGCCGCCGTGAGCAGCGTAAGCCGGATCGCCGCCAGCGCATCCGAATCGCTGAATGCGGCGAAATAGGCGCCCACGCCGCGCCGCAACGCCTCGGTGAACACCGCCCCCAGCGGCAGGAGCAGGAAGCACGTGACGAAGAGCAGCGCCACGCCGGTCAGCAGCCAGCGGGCCCATCGCGGATCGTTGGTCGCACGCGGCGCCGGACCAGCGGCGGGGCGACTAGCGAGAGAACTGGCGATGGCGGAGGACATGTTTGAGGGAAGAGCCAGGTAACAAGGATCAAGTAGCAAGCGCCCGATCCTTGCGCCGGCCTGCAACTCGGTTGGTGATCTTCATGACGCTGGCGTTCTTGTTACTTGGCCCTTGTGCCTTGTTACTTCTTTAAATCCGGTGATAGCGGCGGCTCCATTTCTGAAGCAGGTTGATCACGAGCAGCATCAGGAACGAGATGATGAGCATCACGACCGCGATCGCGGTGGCGCCGCGATAGTCGTATTGCTCGAGCTTCGTGATGATCAGCAGCGGCACGATCTCGGTCTTCATCGGCATGTTGCCCGAGATGAAGACCACCGAACCGTATTCGCCCAACGCGCGCGCAAACGACAGCGCGAAACCGGTGAGCAGCGCGGGCAGCAACTCCGGCAGGAGCACGCGCACGATCGTCTGCCAGCGGTTCGCCCCGAGGCTGGCGGAGGCCTCCTCGATCTCCGGCTCGAGTTCCTCCAGCACGGGCTGCAGCGTGCGCACGACGAACGGCAGCCCCACGAACGTCAGCGCGACAAACACGCCGAATTGCGTGAACGCGACCTTGATTCCATGCGGCTCGAGCCACTGTCCCACCCAGCCGTTGGGTGAATAGATCGTGGTCAGCGCGATGCCCGCCACCGCGGTGGGCAGGGCGAACGGCAAATCCACGAGCGCGTCGACGATGCGCCGGCCGGGGAAACGATAGCGCACGAGCACCCACGCGAGGATCAGTCCGAACACGGCGTTGACCGCCGCGGCCGCGAACGACGCCCCGAAGCTCAACCGATACGACGCCAGCACGCGCGGCGACGCCACCGCCGCCACGAAATCGCTCCAACTCATCCCGGCCGTGCGGATGAACGCCGCCGAGAGCGGGATGAGGACGATGAGCCCGAGGTACGCCAGGGTGAACCCGAGCGACAGACCGAAGCCGGGCAAAACCGAACGGGACGTGCGGGCGACGGTGGACATCAGAGATCCTGGGCGTAGGAAATGAACCGGCGGTATTCCGCCAGGATGCTGAGCACCGCCAGTTCGGCTGCCTGTGCCTGCAGCTCAAGTGAGGCGCGGCCGGGCGTTTCAAAGATGATCTCAAACGGCTGCGGCCGCTGTTCGGGCGCGGGGCGCAGAACACCTTTGAAGCAGTCGTTGATCACACCGGCGCACGCGCTGAACCCGTCGATCAGCGGGTCGTGATTGCAGGGGATCACGCGCTCGGACGCGCGCAACGCCGGCACGAGCAGGTCCTCGTTGAGCTCGCGGCCATGTGCATAGCCATACAGCCCTTCACTCGTATCGTCGGCGTGGAGTGCAATCAGTCCGTCGAAGGCCTGCTCGCGCAATTCGCGCTCGAGGATCTGCACCTCCGGCTGGCTCGATCCGGTCCAGAAGAGCCGGTTGAGGTCGAGACCCGCGCGGTTGTGGCGCGTGCCGTCCTCGTAGCCCGTCGGATTGCAGAGCGGATACGTCACCAGGTCATAGCCGCTCGCCAGCTGTGGGTCGGCCACGAGCGTGGTCAGCAGGTTCAGCAGCGCCAGCGCACCGGCCGGCTCATCGCCGTGCAGCAGCGCGAACACTCCGATCCGTTTCTGGGGCACGTTGGTCGTCGGTCCCAGAAAGGTGAACCGAGGAATCGTGTAGCGCCGTGCGCCCAAGCGAAACGATCCCGGATCCGTTCCGATCACCGCCGGGCACGCCTCGGCGAGCGAAACGAACGGCCAGTAGAGCCGGCGCAACGTGTGCGGGTAAACCATCGGGATCTGTTCGGTTGCGACCATGACCGGCCTAACGCGCGTAGATCTGATCAAACGTGCCGCCGTCGGCGAAATGGACCTGCTTGGCTTTGGTCCAGCCGCCGAACGCGTCGGCAATCGTGAACAATTCGATCTTCGGGAAGCGGCCGGCGTATTTGGCCTTCGCCGCCTCGGCCACCGGGCGGTAGTAGTGCCGTCCAACGATGTCCTGCCCCTGCTCGCTGTAGAGATATTCGAGGTAGGCTTGGGCCACGGCTTCGTTGCCCTTGTGCTGGGCGAAGCGATCCACGACCGCGACGGTCGGCTCGGCGAGAATGCTCAGCGACGGCACCACCAGCTCGAAATCGCCACGACCGAATTCGTTGAGCGCGAGGAACGCCTCGTTTTCCCACGAGATGAACACGTCGCCGATGCCGCGCTGCACGAAGGTCGTCGTAGCGCCGCGCGCGCCCGAATCGAGCACCGGTACGTTGCGATAAAGCTTCGCGACGAACTCCTTCGCCGCCGCCTCGCTGCCGAACTTGCGCCGTGCGTACTCCCAGGCGGCGAGATAGTTCCACTGCGCGCCGCCGGAGGTCTTCGGATTCGGCGTGATCACTGCAACGCCGGGCTTCACCAAATCGTCCCAGTCCTTGATCGCCTTCGGGTTCCCCTTGCGCACGAGGAACACGATCGTGCTCGTGTAGGGCGCGGAATTGTGCGGCAGCCGCTGCTGCCAATCCGCCGGAATCAGTTTGGCATTGCGATGCAGCGCATCGACGTCACCGGCGAGCGCGAGCGTGACGACGTCGGCCTCGAGTCCGTCGATCACCGAGCGGGCCTGCTTGCCCGAGCCGCCATGGGATTGTTTGACGACCACGTCGTCGCCGGTCTTCGCCTTCCAATACTCGGCGAACGCCTTGTTGAATTCGACGTAGAGCTCGCGCGTCGGATCATACGACACGTTGAGCAGCTTGACGGTTTTCGCGGAAACCGTCGTGGCGACGACAGCGGCTGCGAGCAGGGTCAGAAGCGGGGAAATTTTCATGGCAATGCGAGTCCGGGTTAGAACGTCAGCTGCGCGCGGGTGATGAACACCAGTTCGTCGTCGCGGGCGCCGATCGCCGCCGTGGGTGTTTTCGCGCCCTCGTATTCCGTGTTTTCCAGATTGATGAGGAACCGCGCGCTGCGGTTGAGATACCAGTTCAGCCCCAGCCCGTAGGCGAAGGCGCTCTTCACGTTGTTGTTTCGGCTCAGCCCGGCGCCACCCGCCGCGACCGGCCGCGTGAGCGCGCTGTCGAGATCGAGTCCGCTCACGCGGGCGACGACTTCGAATGCGCCCCACCCGCCGTCGCCGACGCTAAAGGCGGTTTTCGGGTTCACGCCGGACTTGGTCGCTTCCTCGCCGGTGAGCACGTAACCGACCGTCGCGCGCCAGGCGGTGTTCTCGAACGTGCGGGTGAGCCCGGTCGCATCGACAGCGATGTCCTGCTCCTCATGCGCGTACTCCGCCACCGCGCTGAAGGGCGTCCCCGGATACCACTCAGCGCTCGGGCTGATCCGCGTGTGGGTGCCGGCCGCGTAGAGCGTCGGCCCGTAGTTGAAGATCAGTTGCTGAGCCTGGCTGGTCACGTTGGAGAGGCCGTTCGAAAGATTGGCTCCCGCGACGCCCTGCTCGTTGCCATGGCTGAACCCGACGCCAAGTGAGAGCTTCGCGAACGGGCTGTCTTTCAGCTGCGTGAACGGATGGAGGGTAATCCGGCCCGCGAGCGTGCGATCGCCATCGTTCAGGTCCGGACTCGCTCCGCCAAAATTCGTGGTGTTGTTCGGCACGCCGACCACCACGCCCAATCGGTAGTCGATGAGCCCGTCGGTCAGGGTGCCAAAAAACTCCACGCCCAGATCGCGGTTCGGCAGGAGCGAATTCACGAAGGGCGATTCGATGAAGTGCCGATTGGAACCGGGCTCGAGCCCGACCGCCGAAGGAAATTTTCCGAACCGCACGCCGAACGCCGGCGAGAAGCGCGCCGCGACAAACGCGTCCCACAGCGCCACCGTGGTGGAGCTGTTGGTGCCGCCACCCAACTCGGGCGTGATGTTGAACTCATAGATTCCCGCGACCGTGCCGGTCAGCGGCGTGCGGATCCGGCGCAACAGGAACTGGTCGCGGTTGGGCGCGCCGTCATCGAGGAAGAAGCGCGCGTCGAACTGGAAGAGTCCGCGAATCCGGAGCTCGAACGCCTTGTCAGCGGCCGCGAACCCGAATCCGCTCGCCGCCGCGGTGACGACCGGCGGCTTGGCTGCGGTCGCCGCGGCTTCGTCGCGCAGCTCTTGTTTGCGCTCCAGGGCTCGGAGCTTCTGATCCAGCTGCCGGATCTGTTCACGCAGCGCCTCGATTTCGTCCGAGGAGGAAGCGGCAAGCGAGCGAGTGGATCCGAACTGCGTCACCGCGATGAGCGCGGCAACGGAAAGAAACAAGCGGAAGGTTCTCATGGGAGAGGCAGGTCGTGAGAGGGTTGGGGAAGACTCCGGTGGTCTGGTCGGTCCGCGAAGGAGAAAGGGATGCGTCGGTTCGAAGCGGGGATCGCCAAGATCAAATGGTGTAGTCGCCGAGGAGCTGATGGAGCACGCCGTCTGCCTCGGTGAGGCGCGGACGGTCGTGGCGCTGCGCGGCCTTGCGGGCGTAGCGCGCCGGCAAACGATTCGGGACGTGCGTGGCGGCGTCGGTTTCCGGCGAAAACGGCGCCGGGATCTGATCGCGGCGCAGTTTGCGCAGCGTGACCTCCACGACGTCGGCGAGCGAGTAGCGGTCGAGGATGTTCGCGATGGCGTTGCGCACGTCGAGCATCAGCATCCGCAACCCGCAGTGCGTCTCATCCGGGCAGGTGCACGGCACGTAGGCCGTCTGACTGACGCAGCCGATGGGTGCCAGCGGGCCGTCGATCAGGCGAACAACCTGGCCAATGAGAATCTGCTTCGCCGGCTTCGCGAGCCGATAGCCACCGAACTTTCCGCGCACGCTTACAACGAACCCCTCGTCCTTGAGCGCCTGCATGATCTGCTCGAGAAACTTGACCGGGAGCTGCTCGTAGTCCGCCAGCTCGGACACCTGCACGAGCTTCCGCCCCATCTCGGCGGCAATGCCGAGGTTGATCAGGGAGCGGAGCGCGTATTCGCCTTTTTTCGAAAGCTTCATTGTTCCAACGCCGAATGTAGATTAAGTTGGTAGGGATTAAGGCAAGCCCCTTTTCTGGAAATCCTTGCCGCTTCCGGAACCGACTCGATGGCGCGTCCGGGAGTTACTCGGGCGCTGCCTCGGCGAGCCTCAGGAGCTCGGCCTCTTCGATCACCGGGACGCCCAGCGCGGTCGCCTGGTGCAGCTTCGATGCCGGGTTCCGGCCCGCGACGAGGCGCCAGGTCGCCGCCGTGACACGGTCTGCCACGCGTCCACCGGCTTCCTCGACCAGCTCCGTCGCGCGGCGTCGAGAAAGCGTCGGCAGCGTGCCGGTGAACACCACCTCTTTGCCCGCAAGCGTTCCAGCATCGGCGGTGGCGGATTGCGCGCCGACGCCCGCCGCCGCGAGTCTCGCCAGCAGCTGTTGCGTGCGTTCCGCACTGAGAGCAGTCGCCAGCGCGCGCACCGATTCGGGACGGAGCCCTTCGACTTGCTGCAAGTCGGATTCCCGGGCCGCCGCAAACTGGGGCAGATCGGCAAACCGCGCCCCGAGCGCATTCGCTCCGGCAGGACCGATGCCGGGCAGACCCAATCCCGCGATCACCCGCCGCAACGGCGCCTTTCTGGACCGCTGAATCGCGTCGACGACACGCGCCGCTTGTGCGGCAGACAACCGTGTGTGTGCCGTCACCTCTGCGGCCGTGAGCGTATAAAGGTCGGGAATTTCGCGGACGCGTTGGCTCCGCACCAGCGCCTCCACACTCGCCGCCCCAAGGCCGCGAATCCCCACGCCCTCGTCCGAAACGTAGTGCTCCACCTTGCGCACCTGCCGCGCGGGGCAGTCGTCGTTGGTGCAGCGCCAGTTTGCGTCGTCAAGCGCGCGCACGAGCAAGGCACCGCAGCCGGGGCAATCGCGAGGGAAAACAAACGGCGCACTCACCGTGCCCCGCTGGGCCGTGTCCACGGCGACCACCGCGGGAATGATTTCTCCCATTCGCTCGATCCACACGAAATCGCCCACGCGCAGGTCGCTTCGCTCCATCTCGCTGGCATTGTGCAGCGTCGCCCGCGTGATCCTCGCGCCGGCGAGTGCAACCGGTTCCAATTCCGCCACCGGCGTGATCACGCCCGTGCGGCCCACCTGCAGCGCGACGCCGCGAACGCGCGTGCCCACTCGCGCCGGCGCGTATTTGAACGCGATCGCCCAGCGCGGCGCGACCTCGGACACGCCAGCGGCCGTCTGACCGACCGCGTCGTCGAGCTTGATCACCGCGCCGTCGATCGGGAAAGCGAGATGGCTGCGACGGCCGCCGAGCTCCTGCACCGCCCGCCATGCGTCGTCGATCGAGTCCACCCGGCGTGCGTCCTCGACCGACGGCAATCCCCATTGCGCGATCCACTCCAACAACTGCGTTTGGCTCGCCGGCGCCGCGTGTCCGTCGATCGCGCCGAGCCCGAAAAAGACGACATCGAGCTGGCGTACCTCGCGATCTTCGGGCTCGAGCGACTTGAGCGTACCGACCGCGAGGTTGCGCGGACTCGAGAAGGTGGGACGCCCGTTTTCGCGCCGTCCACGATTGATCCGTTCAAATTCGGCAAAGGTCAGAAAAACCTCACCGCGCACTTCCACGACCCGCGGCCACGCCGCGCCCGCGAGCCTTGGCGGCAGGGTCCGAATCCGACCCGCGGCCGCCGTCACATCATCCCCTTCTTCGCCGTTGCCGCGCGTCACGAGGCGCACCAGCCGTCCCTCCTCGTAGGTGGCGCTGATCGCGAGCCCGTCGAATTTCGGCTCCACGACATATGCGATTTCGGCCGGTGGTTTCACCAGGCGACGCAGAGCCTGATCGAACGCGCGCACGCCTGACTCGGTCGTGGTCTTCTCCAGACTCAGCATACGCATCCGATGCCGCGCTTTCGGAAATCCCGAGACCCGGTCATCTCCCATGTCGCGCAGCGCTGCCGGGTCGCGTGGCACCCTGCGGCCGAAACGGCTCTCCAATTCCCGCAGCTCCTGCTTCAGCGCATCGTAGTCCGCGTCGGAGATCTCCGGCTGCGCCTTCCGAAAATACAAATCATCATGCCGCGCGATTTCCACGCGGAGGAGTTCCAGCCTTCGCAGCGACTCCGTCTCGGCAACTGAGACCGATCGGGCGGCACAGGAGAGGTTCGGGATCACCGTCAGTGCAACGACGCCGAGGCTCGCGCCGAGTGCGAGCCGGCGAGCGACCGAGCTGAACCACGGTCTCATGGAGCGGCGAGAGTGCAAAATTCTTGCCGCCAACGCAATCGCAGGATTTCGGCAGAAAGTACCCAAACTCGATCGTTTTGCCCGCAGATCACGGGCGGGACGCCCGTGCCACGTGGCGAGCCTCTCGCCCATGTCAGAAATCGAGATCCCTGAGCAGACCGCCGCGTGTCCGCTCAGATCGTGAGCCGCAGTCCGTCGTAGGCGAGTCGGATGCCCGCCGGCAATTCAGCCTCGGTGATCGCGTGATCGTTGAGATGCGTCAGATGCGTCAGCCACGTCTGCTTCGCCCCGATTTCCTGCGCCACCGCGATCGCTTCCGGGATGCTCATGTGCGACGGATGCGGATCCGTACGCAGACCATCGAGCACCACGACGTCGGCACCGCGCGCCAGCGCGATCGCCTCCGGTGGAACCGTTTTGCAGTCGGTGTAGTAAACGAACTTCCGGCCGCTGCTGCGCTCGGTGAAGACGAGCCCGAGCGTGTTGAGCCGGCCGTGCGGCAGCAAGGTCGACTCGATCGTGCCCTGCGGCAGATCGCGCTTCGGCGGCATCAGCGCCAGCTTGAACGCCGCATAACCCCGCGCGATCGGCCGTTCCGCCACCGCGTAAGGGAAAAGCGACAGCGTGCGGCTCATGCCCTCGTCCGTCGTATAAACATCCAGCGCCCGCTCGCCGAGCAGGTCACAAAAACGGCGCAAGTCGTCCATCCCCGTGATGTGATCCGCGTGACCATGCGTGAGGATGAAGAAATCGACCCAGCGGATGTCGCACGCGAGACATTGCAGCCGGAACTCCGGCGCGGCGTCGACCTGCACGTGCAGTCCATCCATCACCACGTGCACGGAGGTGCGGGTACGTTTGTTGCGGGGATCGGGCGAGCGGCACACCGCGCAATCGCAGCCGATCATCGGCACGCCTTGGGAGGTCCCGGTGCCGAGAAAAATCACTTCCATCGCTCCACGGAATTCACCCGCCGTGGAAAGAGAAGCGAAAAGACGCCGCGCTTCGCGCGGAACTAAGAAATCCGAAATTCGAAGTTCGAAACAAACTCAAAGCACAAACCAGCCAGACCAGCATTCGATGGATCGGCTCGGTTTGGTGCTTCGCTCTTGGTGCTTGCTTCGGATTTCTGCTCCCGTGGGGACGCGACGCCCTCGTCGCGTCGGGTTGCGCTCGCTGGCGGTTTGGCCGCGACGAGGGCGTCGCGGCTCCATCGCCGGGCTCATCGAGCCCCGCTACGACAAGGCCCGTCCATCCTCTCAACTCTCAACCCTCAACGCTCAACTTTCCTCCGATCTCAACTCTCAACCCTCAACTCTCAACTCCTTCCCCGCTCTCAGCTCTAGCCTCCCTCTGGACTCTCAGCTCTAAACTCTCCGCTCCGTCACACCATCTCCCGCAAGATATCCGGATGTGGCCGCGAGATCACCACCGCGTTCACCAGCATTCCCGCTTCACCGACGACCGCACGACCGACATTCACGGCGGCTTGCACCGAGGCGACGTCCCCGGTCAGCGTGACAAACGCCTTCCCGCCCAGCGCCATCGCCAGCCGCACTTCGAGCAGCGTGACATTTGAGCTCTTCGCCATGGCGTCGGCCGCACGCAGCAATGTGGCGACGTTGAAAGATTCCACGATCCCCAGCGCGCCATTCGGCGGCGCGACCTGCGTGCGTCCCAGCGCCGTGAGCACGTCGGGGTGAATCTGCGCAATCACGAAGCTGTCAATCAGGCAACCCTCCGCCGCCTCCGCGCCGGCGCGGATCGCGCTCTCCACGCCTGCGGCATCGCCGGCGATCACCACCATGTACTTGCCCGAGCAGATGCTGCGCGACAGGTAGAGCTTCACGTTGCCCGCTTTCAGCACCGTGTCGGCCACGAGATAGCCGGCGGCCACACTCGAGAGTTCGATCAACCCGACGGATTTTTCTGCGCTCATGGTTTTGGGGAGACCTGGAGAAGGATGTGATTCGGCGTGATCTCCGTCACCGTTCCGGTGAGTGGCGCGTGGATCGCCGCTCCCAACGCTTTCTCAGGAACGTTGCCGAGCATCTGTCCGGCGGCCACGGCGTCGCCCGCGCGCACGCACGGCTGGCACGGCGATCCGGCGCTTTGCTTCAACGCGATCACCAGCCGGCTCGGGGAAATCTGCGTCGCGCGCCACGGCGCCGGATGCTCGTAGTCGGAAATATGCAGCTTGCGCATCAGCGTCTTGATTGGGACGCGGCGCCCCTCGCGCATCGGATGTGGCTTCACCGTCGCCGGGCCGGACCATTTTACATTTGCGCGCCGCATTTCGACCTTGGCCTGATCACAGGCCTCCTTGGGGAAAAGCTCCTCCGGACACGCGTAGAGCGTGCACAGCCCGCACGCGCAGCACAACGCGGCCCAGTCGTTCCAGTGCGCGGCGCCGGTCGCCGTGAACGCGAGCGAACGCATCACCTGGTGCGGCTCCACCGCATAGCCGAGCAGGAAGCGCGGACAGTATTCGGTGCAGTAACGGCACTGGTCGCAGGCCGACTTGCCGATGGCGTGCTGCAACGTCGCGGGCTTCAGCTTTCGCTGGATGATGCGATGGCTGCGCGGGAGCACGATCACGCCGCCCGTGGTCTTCGTCACCGGCCGATCCAGATCGGTCGTGGTCTCGCCCATCATCATCCCGCCAATGCAGAGCACGGGATCGAGCACCGTCGGCCCGCCGGCCGCGTCGAGGCACGCGCGCAGCGTAGTGCCCAGCGGCACTGTCAGCGTGGCGGGCGCCGCCACCGCGCCGGCGATCGTCAGCGTCTTGTGCGTGACCGGTCGGCCTTCCGCGGCCGCGGCGATGTTGACGAGGGTTTCGACGTTGCTGACCACTGCGCCGACGTTAAGCGGGATGCCCGCCGGTGGGATCAAGCGACCGGTGGTCGTATAGACAAGATCGTATTCATCGCCCGCCGGGTAGTAATCGCCCAGCAGGTGAATGCGAATCGTCGTGCCGCGGCACGCCTCTGTGACCGCCTCCTGCGCGTGCTGGTTCTTCGCCTTCAGGCCAACGATCCCAGTCGTCGCACCGACCGCCTCCATCGCCAGCTGCAGCCCAGTCACCAGATCCCGCGCATTGCGCTCCATCACCGCCGCGTCCTTGTGCAGAAGCGGCTCGCATTCGGCGCCGTTGGCGATGACCACGTCTGCCTTGCCGGCGAGTTTGATGTGCGCCGGAAATCCGCCGCCGCCTGCGCCGACGACGCCCGCGAGCCGGACCTGCTCAACCAGATTCATGGGGGATGCAGGAGGAAAACCGACCCGATCGGCGGTGGCGAGAGCCGACCGCGCGGAAGGTCAGAATCGCGGAAGCAATAAGCGGTAGGCGGAAAGCTATAAGCTAGCCGAGCAACGCACTTGGAGCCGCGGCGCCCCCGCCGCGTCAGGCCGCGACGAGGGCGTCGCGGCTCCAGCACAAACGTCTCCGTCTTGCCGATCCAAATGAGCGGGCAAGATGCCCGCGCTCCCAGGGGCACATCGAGTTCGGCGGCCGTTGGGAGAATCCGGATTTCGCGCTTCCTTCGAATTTCGACATTCGTGCTTCGGATTTTCCTCCGTCGCGGCCGGGGGCGGCTGCGCTTCCACGCAAGCGCTCCATTCGGCGGGATCAGGAGATCCCGCACCCCCAAAAAAAAGGCGCGCTCCGAAGAGCGCGCCTTGAAGTGAGGTTGAACTTGGGGACGCGACGCCCTCGTCGCGTTTGTAGGCCGAGGTTGGCCTGCCCTTCGCAGCTTCAGCGAAGGAGGCGACCCCGGCCACTCCAGCTCTTTAGTAATCCATTCCGCCCATGCCGCCGGCGCCAGGACCACCCGCCGGAGCCTTTTCTTTCTCCGGAATCTCAGTGATCATGCACTCGGTCGTGAGCAACAGGCCGGCGACGGACGCGGCGTTCTGCAGCGCGGTGCGCGTGACCTTCGTCGGGTCGACGACACCGGCCTTGACCAGATCCTCGTACTTGTCGGTCGCAACGTTGTAGCCGTAGTTGCCCTTGTTCGAGAGAATCTCGCCCACGACAACCGCGCCTTCGACGCCGGCGTTCTGGCAGAGCATCCGGATCGGGTGCTCAACCGCACGACGGACGATTTGCGAACCGATCTTCTCGTCGCCCTCGAGCTGCAGCGCGTCGATGACCTTGACGCAGCGCAGGAGCGCCACGCCACCGCCTGCGACGATGCCTTCCTCGACGGCCGCACGCGTGGCGTGCAGCGCGTCTTCGACGCGAGCCTTCTTTTCCTTCATCTCGGTCTCGGTCGCGGCGCCGACATTGATCACGGCCACGCCACCGGCGAGCTTCGCCAGGCGTTCCTGGAGCTTCTCGCGATCGTAGTCGGACGTGGTCTCGTCGATCTGACGACGGATCTGCTTCACGCGGCCCTGGATGTCGGAGCTCTTGCCCGCACCCTCGACGATCGTGGTGTTCTCCTTGTCGACGGTGATGCGCTTGGCGCGACCGAGGTCGCTGACCTGGACGTTCTCGAGCTTGATGCCGAGATCCTCGGTGATGCAGCGGCCGCCGGTGAGGACCGCGATGTCCTCGAGCATCGCCTTGCGGCGATCGCCGAAGCCAGGAGCCTTCACCGCACACACGTTCAGCGTGCCACGGATCTTGTTCACCACGAGGGCGGCGAGCGCTTCGCCTTCGACTTCCTCAGCGATGACGAGCAGCGGCTTGCCGCTCTTGGCCACGGTCTGCAGCAGCGGCAGGAGGTCCTGCAGCGAGCTGATCTTCTTCTCGTGGATCAAAACGTACGCGTCCTCGAGGATCGCTTCCTGCGCTTCCGCGTTGGTGGCGAAATACGGCGACAGGTAGCCCTTGTCGAACTGCATGCCCTCGACCACGTCGAGCGTCGTCTCGATCGACTTCGCTTCCTCGACGGTGATCGTGCCGTCCTTGCCCACCTTGTCCATCGCGTCGGCAATGATGTTGCCGATCGTCTCGTCCCAGTTGGCCGACACGGTCGCGACCTGGCGGATTTCCTCGCGGTCGTTGACCTTCTTGGAAACGCGCGCGAGCTCGGTGACGGCGGCCTCGACAGCCTTGTCGATGCCGCGCTTCAGGTAAACCGGGTTCGAGCCGGCCGTGACGTTCTTCAGGCCTTCCTTGTAGATGGCCTCCGCGAGCACGGTGGCGGTGGTGGTGCCGTCACCGGCGGCGTTGCTCGTCTTGGAAGCGACTTCCTTCACCATCTGCGCGCCCATGTTCTCGTAGGGATCGGGCAGCTCGACCTCCTTGGCGACGGTCACGCCGTCCTTGGTGACGGTCGGTGAACCAAATTTCTTGTCGATGACGACGTTGCGGCCCTTGGGGCCGAGGGTGACCTTCACCGCGCGCGAGAGCAGCTCGACGCCGCGAAGGATTTTCTGACGAGCAGACTCGTCGAACAGGAGTTGTTTAGCAGCCATTGTGTCTTAGTTGAGAGTTTTTGGGTTTGAGAAACGGGGGGACCGCGCAATCGCCGGGCCTCACTCGATCACGCCGAGGATGTCGTCCTCGCGCACGAGCGTGTATTTCTTCTCGTCGAGTTTCACTTCGGTGCCGCCGTATTTGCTGATGAGCACGCGGTCGCCGACTTTCACCTCGAAGGGCGTGACCTTGCCGTCCTCGCCTTTCTTGCCGGTGCCGAGGGCGATAACCTTGGCCTCCTGCGGCTTCTCTTTGGCGCTGTCCGGGATGATGATGCCTCCCCGGACCTGCTCTTTTTCTTCGATGTGCTGGACGAGCACGCGATCGCCGATGGGCTTGATTTTGACGTTAGCCATATGTGGTTGGATTTTTCTCTGTCTAGAGGTGTCTGGTATGGTTGTGCGCAAGGCGCCCGCTCGCGAAACGTCGCGAACGGGCGCAAAGGTTGAAAGTTACTTCTTCTTGTCGTCGTCGACGACCTCGAAGTCGGCATCGACGACGTCGGCCTTCTTCTCGGTCTTCTTGCCGTGGCTGCTGCTTTCGCCGCCACCGGCCGCCTCGCCCGGACCTGCGGCAGCGCCGGCCGCCTGCGCGGCTTTCTGCGCCTCCGCGTAGAGTTCGCCGCCCAGCGCGGTGAGTTTTTCCATCGCCGACTTCATGCGCGCGGTGTCGGCGCTCTCGAGATCCTTCTTCGCGTCGGCGATCGCCGACTCGATCTTGGACTTCTTGTCGGAGGGCAGCTTGTCGCCGGCCTCCTTGAGCGTCTTCTCGAGCTGGTAGATCGTCGAATCGAGCTGATTCTTCGTCTCGACCGACTCCTTGCGCTTGCGGTCTTCCTCGGCGTGCAGCTCGGCTTCCTTGGTCATCTTCTCGACCTCATCCTTCGAGAGGCCGGACGAACCTTGGATCGTGATCTTCTGGTCCTTGCCGGTGCCGAGATCCTTCGCGGAGACGTGCAGGATGCCGTTCGCGTCGATGTCGAACGTGACTTCGATCTGCGGCGTGCCGCGCGGAGCCGGCGGAATGCCGTCGAGCTTGAAGGTGCCGAGCACCTTGTTGTCGCGCGACATCGGACGCTCGCCCTGCAGCACGACGATTTCCACGCCGGGCTGATTGTCGCTGTAAGTTGAAAAGATCTGGGTCTTCTTGCTCGGGATCGTCGTGTTGCGCGGAATCATCGCGGTGGCCACCTGACCCGCCGTCTCGATGCCGAGCGTCAACGGCGTCACGTCGAGCAGCAACACGTCGCGAACCTCGCCCTTGAGCACGCCACCCTGGATGGCCGCGCCAACGGCGACAACCTCGTCAGGATTCACGCCTTGGTGCGGCTGTTTGCCGCCGAGCTGCCGCGCGATCTCGACCACCCTCGGCATACGCGTCATGCCACCAACGAGCACGAGCTCGTCGATCTGGCCCGGCGTAAGATCCGCGTCCTTGAGGCAGCTCTTGAACGGCGGGATGCAGCGCTCGAAAAGATGGTCACAGATCTGCTCCATCTTCGCGCGCGTGAGCTGCACGTTGAGGTGCTTCGGGCCGGTCGCGTCCGCCGTGATGAACGGCAGGTTGATGTCGACCGACTGCGTGGACGACAGCGCGATCTTCGCCTTCTCAGCCTCTTCCTTCAGGCGTTGCAGCGCCATCGGGTCCTTGCGCAGGTCGATACCGTTGTCCTTCTTGAAGGTGTCGACGAGCCACGTGATCAATGCCTCGTCCCAGTTGTCACCGCCGAGGTGCGTGTCGCCATTCGTGGCCTTCACCTCGAACACGCCGTCGCCGATTTCGAGGACGGAGATGTCGAACGTACCGCCACCGAGATCGAACACCGCGATCTTCTCGTCCTTCTTCTTGTCGAGGCCGTAGGCCAGTGAGGCCGCGGTCGGCTCGTTGATGATGCGCAGCACCTCGAGCCCGGCGATCTTGCCGGCGTCCTTCGTGGCCTGACGCTGCGAATCGTTGAAATACGCCGGCACGGTGATCACGGCCTGCGTGATCTTCTCACCGAGGTAGGCCTCGGCATCGGCCTTCATCTTCGCCAGCACGAACGCCGAGATCTGCTGTGGCGCGAACTGCTCGGTCTTGTCGCCCACCTGCACCTCGATGTAGGCGTCGCCGTTCTTGCCTTCGACGACCTTGAACGGCATGTGCGACGCCTCTTCCTTCACCTCGGTGAAGCGGCGACCGATCAAACGTTTCGAGGAAAATACGGTGTTGCGGGGGTTGGTGACGGCCTGCCGCTTCGCCGCCTGACCGACGAGACGCTCACCCGTTTTCGTGAATGCCACGACTGACGGGGTCGTCCGGGCGCCCTCCGCATTGGGAATCACCACCGGCTCGCCGCCCTCCATAATCGCCATACACGAGTTCGTGGTGCCTAAATCGATTCCTAAAATTCGGCTCATGGCCCCTTAGTGAGCAAGCGATGTGCCCCAGCCCGGTCATGCTAGCCAACTCGCTGTAAATCCGCAGTTAGAAAACTTTCGACTGTTCCGCCGGCGAACTCCAGCCCAGCCAAATCGAGCCAGGCTGTCTCACTGTGTGCCAGGCGCTCGCCGACCGCGTCAACGCACTGGCGCACGTCTCAACTCGTGCGCCGCACGGCAGCTGACTGGCGAGCCTCGCCCCCGCTCCGAACGACGAGTTCCCGCCGCACCGCATCCAGGCGCTCGCCGCGCGCGGTCAGCACTCCAGCGCCCTGTCCATTCAGCGCGACCAACACCGATGCGACGCCGGCTTCGGCCGGCAGCACGCGGGGCCCCACAATCTCGCCTTCGCCCTCGAGGCGGAATTCGACCGAACGCGTCTCGGCCACGCAGAGATTTCCATCCGCATCGCAGATCCGTGCGTGCGCGAACACGAGGTCCGGTCCGGTCGGCCCGCTGGGCACCGACGCCGCATCCACCGCGAGTTCGATCCGCGACGCGACGCCGGTCGTGGCCACTTGGTGAACCGCCCGCCGCTGGCCTGCGATCCAGCCGGTCGCCTGCAGCGTTCCCGGCTCGAACTTGGCCAGATCGAAGACAAACGGCGGATGAGGGAGTTTTTGCGTGAGGCTGGTCCGCTCCGGCCGCCGGCGACCCAGCAGCTTCCCGTTCAGGCTGAGCTCGACCTCTTCGCAGTTGCTGAAGACCACCACGCGAAGCTCCGATGCCGCGGTCCAATGCGAGGCGATGAACACCGTCGGTCCGCCCGCCCAACCGGATCCCACGTCGTCAGCATCACGCTGGCTGCGGTAGAAATGATAGGAAAACTTCGGCAGCCGGAACACGTCCATCACGCCGCACGCCGCGCGCACTGGATGATAGCCCCGCGCGTAGTCGAACATCGCCCACTGCCCGTCCAGCACCGCCGGCGACGTCAAGGTGTCGTTCAGCGCGACCACGTGATTCCACGCCTGCTGGCGGAGTCCGCGTTCACCGTTGGCGCGAAATTGCCGGCTGTTGCTCCACGCCGCGTGCACGCCAGCGCCCGTATTCTGGTCGAAGCCCTCATTCGCGGCGTAATATTCCCAGTCACCGTATTCCGCCACGACGAGCGCCTTGTCGCCGTTGCGCCACTGGTGGATCTTTCCGTGCTGGCGCGAATGGATGAAAACGTCGTAGCCGTCGATCCAGCCGCAGGTGAACATCTGGTCGCCAGGCAATTCCTCGTGGCCGACGGCGTGAAGCTGCGCCATGAACGGCTCGTCCATCTCGGTCTCGTTCAACGACAGCTCCCACAGTACAACGCACGGATGGTTGCGATCGCGCCGGATGAGCTGGCGGGCGTTCTCGACGCAGGCCGCGCGGAAGCGTTCGCCGCCGAGAAACTGCCAGCCGGGGATGCAGTTCATCACCACGATCCCGAGCTCGTCGCACGCGTCCAAAAACTCCGGCGCCTGCGGGTAGTGCGAGAGCCGCACGTAGTCGAACCCCGCCTCCTTGATCCGGCGCGCGTCGCGATACTGCGCCGCCGGCGGCACGGCGTAACCGAGATACGGATGCTCCTGGTGGCGATTCGTGCCGCGCAGCCGAAGCCGCTGGCCGTTGATCACAAATCCACCCGAACGCGAAAACGCGATCCGCCGGATGCCAAACCGCATCTCGCGCAGATCGAGAACCGTGCCGTCGTCCGCCAGCACGGTGACGCGGACCCGATGCAGCACCGGCTCACGCGGACTCCAGCAGCGCGGCTGCGACACGACGATCTCGAGTTCCCGGTGCTCGGCCGCCTGCGCCGCGAGGGTGATCGGCCCGCTACGCGACGATGCCACGATGCGATTGCCGAGCAGCAGCTCCACCTGCAATGCCATGGTCACCGGCGCAGCCGTGGCGTTGCGCACCTGCGTCTTCACCGCCACCCGCGCGCTGCGTTCGGTGAGCTCGAGCGTCCGCACCAACACGCCGCCCCCCGCGACTTCGCCGGCGGAGATTGCCTCCGTGAGGTGCACCGGCGGATAGATCCGCAGCGCAACGTCGCGATACAGTCCGCCGAACCAGCAAAAATCCAAGTCCTGCAGCGGCTTGCCGGGCGGCACGTGCGGATTGTCGCGGTTGTCGAGCACGAGCGTCAGCACGCGGGCCGCGCCCGACGCGAGGTGATCCGTCAGATCCACTTCAAACGGCAGATAGCCGCCCTCGTGCGCGCCCGCCTCGACGCCGTCGATCAGCACGCGTGCCGAATGCATCGCCGCGCCGACATCCAGGACGTAACGCGCACCGGCGACGGGATGTTCTACCTGCAGCGTTCGCCGATACTCGCACACGCCCAGCCAGTGGCCGTGGCCGTTGAGGTCAGCGAGAAACGGGCTGTGCGGCAGCCGAACCTCGGTCCAAGCCGTTGCGACCGGCGACTCGAGTCGGCGGAATTCCCAGCCGTGATCCAATGAGACGATTTCGAGCATGGGTGCGCCCCGCGAGCTTCAGGCGACCGAGTCGCGTTCGATGAGTCGCACCGGCAGCGTCAGCTGGCGCGGCTGCACCTTCCCCCCCGAGGTCAGCCGGTCCATCATGGTCACCGCCTGTTCCGCCATTTCCTTCAGCGGCTCCTCCACCGTGGTCAGCGGTGGATTCTGCAGCGCCGAAATTCCTTCGTTCTCGCCGCCGATCAGCGAAACGTCCTGCGGCACTTTCAGGCCCATGACGTAGGTCAGGATGTGCAGGCACTCCATCGCCTGAAAGCTCGTGCCCGGCACATACAGCGCGTCGGCCCCGGCGCGCACCAGCCGGGTGATCGCCGAGGCGCGACTGATCTCCGGTCCGACGAGCAGTTGCAGCCGCTCGTCCGCGGCGACTTTCGCCTCGGCCAGCGCCTTCCTGAACCCGCGCAACCGCTCGACGAACGGCCGCGAGTTGCCCGCGAAGAACGCCGGCGCTTTCCGGCCGCGCGCGATGAAGTGCTTCGCCGCCAGATAACCCGCGTTGAAATGATCCGAGCACACCGCGTATTCCCGCGCATCGGCGTCGAACTTGTCCATGTAGACCACCGGCATCCGCGTCTCGAGCTCGCGCAGCATCGTCTGCAGCGCTTTGTCGAACGTCACCGCCACCACGCCGTCGAGAAAGCTGCCCGGCAGCTGCTCGAACGGATTCGACGGCAGCATCACGCCGATGTTGCGCCGCGAGAAGGCAAACGCCAGATGCGCCGCAAGGGTCGCCGCATAGCCCTCGATCCGGTCGGTAAACGTCGGCTCCGACAAGATCGCGATCTGCCGTGTGCGCACGGACACCTGCGGCTTGAGGTTGAGTTCCTTGGCCGCGCGCAGCACCCGCTCGCGTGTTTCGGGCTTCACCTTGTCGCGGTTGTTCAACACGCGACTCACCGTGCCGGGCGACACTTCAGCGAGTCGGGCCAGATCGTAGATCGTCGATTTCTTGCCGGGACGCGGAGCAGCCTCGGGGCGTTTCATGGGATCAGGAGGATTGGCCGTCGGGCTCCCGGGTGGGACGGAAGCGCGGTTGGGCTTGAGCATGGACATCGTGAAAGAGGAGGAGCAAGCGGGTTAACGGTTCAGACGGTGCCGCGACGCGCTTCGAGTTGGTCGCGGATTTCATAGGCGCGCTGGCGGCTGAGCGGATAGAAACACAGCAGCGCGATCGCGATCGCGGCCCAGAGCACCGTCGAGAGCGCGAGCGTCAACCGCATCCCGAGGATCGTGCCGCCCGCCTGCGCCCCGCCCAGCGTCGCGTCGAAGCCGGTGAGGTTCAGGGCCACGCCCGCGCCGAAGAACGCCAGCGCGTAGCCGGTCTTTTGAATCCAGGAGAACAGCGCGCCCAGCATGCCTTCGCGGCGCAGCCCGTGTCGCAGTTCGTCGTCATCGCAGACATCCGCGAGCATCGAGGGCGTGAGCACGTTGAGCGCCGTCCACACCGGCCCGCACAGCAGCGGATCGAGGAGAATCTTCCAGAGATGCCCCGGCGTGTAGATGAACCACTTGCCCACGCCGCCCAGCAGCACGAGCCCGAAGATCAGGCTCAGCGTCGTGCGCTTGCCGTAGCGGTTCGCCAGCCAGTTCACCGGATAGATCATCCCGATGCCGAGAACCGCGTAGCCGGTCGAGAGCACGCCCTTCCATTTGCTGCCCTCGACGATGTCGCCGTCGCACATGTAGTAAACGAGCAGGTAATAGTCGATGTTGCTCGCGAGCATCCCGGCCAGGACTTGGCACACCGTGAGCCCGATCAGGACCGTGAACGCGCGATTGCTGAACGCCGCGCGAAACGCCGGCCCGAGTCGCACGCGCTCCTGCTTCACCGCTTTCTTGAAGTAACGCTCGCGCACGAACAGCCCCGGGATCATCCCGACGAGCCCCATCACGACGATCGCGATGATCCAACCCACCGTGCGCACGCCGAACATCACCGACCCGAAGAACGCGAGGTTCGCGACCCAAAACACCCAGCTGTAGGTCAGCTCGCCGATCTTGCCAAAAAAGCCGCCGAACGCCGCAACTCGCGTGCGCTCCTGATAGTCCGGCGTCATCTCGTAGGTCAGGCTCATCAACGGCACCGAGAACACCGAGAAGCACGTGTAGAACAGCAGCAGCGCACCGATCAGATACGCGATCGTCGCCGTCTGGCTCATGCCGGCCGGCACCATCCAGATCGCGCCAAACGCCAGCGCCTGCACGATCGCGCCGATCACGATGATCGGCTTCCGGCGGCCAAACCGCGAGTGCGTGTTGTCGGAGATGAATCCGACGATCGGATCCGTGAGCGCGTCCCAGAACCGCGGGATGGCGAGCACCAGCCCGAGCAGCGCGGGATTCACGCCCAGCACCATCTGGTAGACCGGAATCGCCAGGCTCTTCACGCCGGCGTTGCCGTAGAACAGCGCGAGGTAACCGGCGCCGAGAGAGGTCTTCTCCCAGAACCCGACCCGGTCCTCCTTCCGCGTTTCGCGCCGCGTCTCGGTGCTCATGCGACGGCGGCCGGTCGCGCCAGCCGCCCGCGCGAGGCACGAGCGGCGTCTGGCCGCGGGCAAACCACGGAAGGAGTTGCGGGCACGGTCACGAGGTTAGAAATGCAGCGTCGCGGTGCAGGTGAACTTGCGCGGCTCCTGCAGTCCGATCCGCTCGGCGATGGTGGAGCTGGTGTCCCACCACGCCAGCGTGTAGATCTGCGACTTCCGAGTGTCGAACACGTTGCTCACATTGAGCTGCAGATCGAGCCACGATCCGCGGAGCAGGAACTCGGTCTTGAAGCTGTAACCGATCGAGGCGTCCGCGAGCAGCAGATCCGTGCCTTCGCGCACGGCGTCGTTGTAGAACCCGAGCACATTCGGACTCTGGTAACGGCCGCCGCCGCCCACGGAGAAGCCCTTGAGGGCGCCGTCGCTGAACGTGTATTTCGTGTAGAGGTTGGCGCCGTATTTGCGCTCGCCGCGCGCCTGCAGTCCGTCGAGCGCCACGACGTTGTCGATGTGGTATTGGTAGAGCCAGCCGATCTGCGCCCCGATCGTATCCCAGTCGCCGCCGCCGAGCAGGAAATCGTTCCCGCCCTTCTGCCGCCAGTAGGCGGTGTTCTCGTCGGCCCAGGCTTTCACCTCCGCCATCGAGTTCTGTTTGACGAGGTTGTTGATCGAGAAGTTTGCCGAGATCCGCCAGTTCGGGGTCGGATTCGCGATCAGCGAGAACTCCCAGCCATCGGCCTCGCGGTCCTCCATGTAGCCGTTGGCGCTGATCGTCCGCGCCGCCTGCTCGCCCGCGGTGATCCGGCCGCCGGCGACGAGCGCGCCGAGAACGCGCGTGTTCAGATCGGTCACCGCCGTCTGGATATCGCCCCAGTCGGTCGTGTGCTCGACCTTGGTCGTGTAGTAGCCGGCCGTCGCGTAGAGCTTGCCGTCGAAGAAATCAAACTTCAGGCCCGCGTCGTTGCCCTCGCTTTTCGGCATCGGCGGAATCTCGGCCCCGATTACGTGGATGTTCACGTTCGGGATATCCCGGCTGCTCGAGTGATTCCCGTAAACCGACACCGACTTCGTGAGGTGATAAACGGCGCCGACGCTCAGGGTGTGCGCGTTGAAGGTGGTCGACTTCGAGTTCGCCGGATCGAGTTTCCATTCCTTGGTCGTTGCGTCCCGCACGCTGGGGTCCCAGCTGTAGTTCATCCGGTCGTAACGGAACCCGAGAATCGTAATCAGCCGATCGCTGAAGAACCGGCTCTGCAACGCGGCGAGCACCGTGTCCTGCTTCGATTCCGTGTTCTCGATGTATTGGGTGGGCACCCACCCGACGTTCGCGACCGGCGTGCGCCACGATCCGACGTGGATGTCTGCCGCGTCGCCGGGCGTGAAATAGTGCCGTCGGTAGAGCCGGTTCACGTCGGCTTCTGCGGCGTCGGCGTTGAGCGGCCGGTTCAGAAACGCCTCGGCATCCTCGCGGCTGTAGAAGTCGCGCCACGAGTGCTCGTAGAGCCCCGCGATCCGGTGCGAGCCCCAGTCGCCCGTGTCAAACTGGTAGGCCGCGGTAGCGCGCAACTGCGTCGTCTCGATGGTGCGATCGCGCCGCGTCCAGTTGTTCTCGAGGTAGAGATCGCCTGCGTGCGGGTTCACGCCGCCACCCGGCAAATCCGCCGCGGCATCGCCCCAGAGCTCGCTGCTGCCGCCAAAATAGTTCGTCGCGCGGCTGCCTTCCGCATCGTAGCCCAGGAAATCGATCTTCTGGTGGTTCAGCGCCAGTTCGAACGAGAACCGGTCCGTTACCTGGTTCTCGTAGAACGCGCTCACGGTGCCATACTTTGTTTCGCGCACCGCATCCGGTCCGGCGGGATTCGAGTCGCGCGGAACGATCGCCAGGTTCTCCGGCGTCATCGCCAGGTGCGACCAGGTCTGCGACACGGTGGAGTTGTTGCCGTTGGCATAACCGAGCCAGTTGCGCACCACGCCGTCGTCGGCGAGCACGAGATGGTCCGGCCAGAAGGTGTCGACGCTGTCCGGCGTGGGCCACGGCCACATGCCGGAGAACGTCGGCCGTCCCGCCTGCCGCCACAGGAACGACTGGTCGATCATCAGCCAGGGTCGCGCCACGTTCTCCGTCACCTTGCCGACCTCGGCCTCGGCGCGCAGCGTCGCGGTCTTGCTCGGCTGATATTTCAGCGCGAGGTGCGCGCGGCGCGAACGATCGAACTCGAACTGCCGCCAGGTCTGGCCGTTTTCCGCCACGAGGTTCAGCCGCAGCGCGAGCTTGCCCGGCACGAGCACGCGATTGACGTCGGCCGTGCCGCGATAGCGGTCCCAGCTGCCGACGAGGAACGAGACCTCATCGGTCTTCTGCGCGCTGAGCGATGCCTGCTTCGTCGAACTGTTCACGATGCCGCCCGCCGAACCGAAGCCGAACAGGATCGAGTTCGGTCCGCGCGCTTGGTCGATCCGCTCGATGTTGTAGAAATCCGTCGAAGCCTCCCACGCGAAGTAGTTGCGCGCGTAGCTCGCCGCCAGCCCGCGGATCCGCAGCTGCCATTCGCTCGCGCCGATCATCGGGTTGCCATTGAAATTCGCCGCCGCGTCGCCGAAGTCCGGCACCGCGTTGTTCTGGAACAGGATCACGTCCTGCATGCTCGTCGCCCCGAGATCCTTCAGGAACTCCGGCGTGAGCACGGAGATCGCCGCGCCCGTGTCCTTCAACCGCGTATTGAGCCGGCTCCCCGCGAGGGTGTTTTGCGCGAGATAGCCGACGTCCTTCTCGGCGCTCACGGCGAACGGACTCAGCACAATCGGTTCGTCGTCGGACGGTGTGGCGGAGGTTGCTTGAGCTTGGACAAAAGCGGCCGGCCACAGGGCCAGGGCCGCGCACAGCGCCCGCTGCATCGGGCATCGCTGGGTGGTGTTCATAGTTGGGGTGGGTAGTCGGGGTGACAGGCGAGCCGCCTCGCGGAAGCTCAGGGTTGGTTAGGGACTGCAAAGCGGGCCGCCGGGAGCACGTTGCCTTCGTGGTCGAACAGCGCACAGGAACCGCCGAGCCAAATCCGCTGGCCGGGCGTGAGCACCGATTCGGGGTGCCAATACAACACGCCGCGCCCCAAGCCATCGGGCAGTTCGCGCACGACTTGCAGCACAGCGCGCAGAAACTGGCGTTGGCCTTCGGGCGTGAGCGGCCAGTTCAGGTTCGGCCGGCCCGTCCAGTGCTCATCCGACGTCCAGGGGTAGGCCGTCTCGGCCACGATGATCGGCTGATGAAACTCCGTCGCGAGCGCGACCAGCGTCCCGCGGAGCGTCTCGAGGTCGCCGTGCCATTCCGGATAGTAGCTCATCCCGATCAGGTCGAAGGGCACTTTGGCCGCGCGTGCCTCGCGGCAGAACCAGAGCGTGCGCTCGCGTTGATGCGGACTCTCGATGTGCAGCACGCTCTTCGGCTTCGGCCGGCCTTCGCTCGCCTCCGCCAATCCCACATGCGCCGCGCGCAGCAGCCGGCCGAGGTGCTCCCACCCCGCGCGATTGGTTCGTTCGGCAAACTCCACCCGGCCCTCGGGCCAGAGCATCCCGTTCGTGATCTCGTTGCCGAGTTGGACGTAATCGGGCATCAGCCCTTCTCGGGCGAACCGCTCCAACACTTCCCGCGTGTACGTCCGCACCTGTTGCTCGAGATCGTCAAACGCGAGCGCCGCCCATGCCGCGGGTTTGAACTGCTTGCCGGGGTCGGCCCACGTGTCGGAGTAGTGCAGGTCGAGCATTAACGTCGCGCCAGCGGCCTTCACGCGACGCGCCAGCGCCAGCGTGTAGGCGAGATCGTTGGTGACGATTCCCTTGCCGTCCGGAGCCACAAACAGACGCAGCCGATAGCAGTTGAAACCCTCGCCCGCGAGAATCTGCAGCGCGTCCCGCGGCCCAGCGCTGTCGCGATACACCGCGCCGTGGCGCTCGAGGGTGGAGAGCGCCGAGACGTCGGCGCCGATCAGGAACGTTGCGGGCGCCATCGTGCTCGCCGCCGCCCTACCGACCGTGGCCAGCATGAGCGCGCCAGCCAGAAGCAATCCGCGCCGGACACATCGGGTGAAGGGGGGCCGCTGGAGCATGACAGGCGGATGGGGTCAGATCGGAGGGGCGACGACGAGGCGGTGACGCCCACCAGTCATACCCTGCGACAACTCTGTCAACAGTTTTATTCCCTATCAAACTGTTTTACTAACTCGCTTCACCCTGCGCCGGGATTGGCCCTACCGCTCCGGTAGGTTGAAGTCTGCGCCGCCATCCCTACGGTTCGTGCATGGAGCTGGAGATTGTGGTGCCCGATGAAGTGCCGGTGATGACGCTGCCGGACGTCACGCTTTTCCCCCAAGCGCTGCTGCCCCTGCACATCTTCGAGCCCCGCTACCGGCAGATGCTACGGGATGTCCTCGCCCGCGACCGTTTGTTTGCCGTTGCTGGACTGAACCAGCGTCTCGCCGAGGACCCCGATCAGTTCGAGCCGCCGCATCTGATTGCGAGCGTCGGGATGATTCGCGCCTGCCAGGAAAACGCCGACGGCACGTCGAACCTGCTGCTTCAGGGGCTTTGCCGCGTGGAGTTTCTTCAAATCGTCGCTGACGAACCCTACCGTCGCGTGCGCGTTCGCGCGCTGCCCAGCGCGGGGCTGGCGATGCCGAGCGAGGAATCGCTCCGGTTGCGGCACGAGCTCAAACGCTTGCTGGTGTTGAAGCAGAAGCTGGGCGCGCCGATGCCAGCCGAATTTACGGCTTTCCTGAGCAACATCGAGGATCCGGAAACCTTCGTGGATCTCGCGGCGTTCGGCTTGTGCGACTCGCCCGAGGTAAAACAGAAGCTGCTGGAAACGCTGGACCTGCCGGCGCGGCTGGGCCTGTTCAAAAAGCATCTTCGCGGCGAGATCGAGGCGCTTAAGCTGCGGCGAAAGCTGCAGGGCGGACTGCCGGATTCGCGGATCGAGGAGAATTGAAGAGGCGATAGGCGCGAAGCGGTAAGCGGTAGGCCCGAAAGCTGTGGCCTAAAGCTGTAAGCATCTGCGCTTGGCTGCCGCCCAGGCTGGAGACGCGAGGCCCTCGTCGCGTTCCTGTAGCCGGGGCCGCTGACCCCGGCCCTAGTAGCCCGCGAAACACGCGAATCAGACGAATCCGAAACGATACTGCGGCCCTAAACCTAACGCTTATCGCCTCCGTGTTTACTGCTTATCGCCTACCGCCTAAAGCAGAACACCCTGCGCCATGGCGCAGGGTGTCGAAAACTGGAGCCAACAGTCGGACTTGAACCGACGACCCATGCTTTACGAAAGCATTGCTCTACCAACTGAGCTATGTTGGCGCTCGTGAGAAGATCGGAAGAAAAGCTCCGCCGCGCCCGGCGCAAGCCTCAAATCCGCGGCTTTCCCCAATGCCATCGTTGCGCCTCTCTCGCTCTCCGTCCGTTCGCGCTCTCGAAACATGCTCGCCAGGTTAGAAACCGCTCATCGGCGCTGATCTTCGCTAAACCGCATTAGCGTTCCTTAGCGTAGATAAGCGTTTTCAAAACCCTTCCGCGGTTTGGCGAAAACGCGACGAGGGCATCGCGTCTCTAGCAACGGGCTCGCGCGCGCGTTTCGTTCGCTCGCTCGCCGGTCACGTGCCCGGCTCGAGCAATTCGATCGGGCCGTCCAGTTCCAGCCGAACAATCGTCGCGTCCGGGTCCGCCGCTTCCTCCGGCAAATCGACGATCACAATCCCCGGCTGATGCGCCCACTCTGCCTTCATGAACCTGCGGTGCGTCAGCTCCCCTCCGCCCTCCACGCTCGCACGTTTCACCGGGTTGCGGATACCCTTCACATACAGCCCGTCCACCGGCCGGTCGTAGCAGACGAGATAAAGCACATCGCGCGCTTTGTTCAGCAGACTCGGTCCGTAATAGTAGTCCTTCGGAATTCCCGCGGTCGTGCCGTAAAGCGCCCCCGCGTGCTTCGATGTCCAGCGACCCAGCGCGCGCAAAATCTGCTCCTGTTCGGGTGTGATCGTGCCGTCGCTGCGCGGTCCGACGTCGAGCAGCAGGTTGCCACCCTGCGACGCGCACTCGGTGAGCAGTCGGACGATTTGCCGCACGGTTTTGAAATTCCGGTCCTTCGCCTGGTAGCCCCACGAATCGTTGATCGTCATGCACAGCTCCCACGGGCCGGTCGGCGGCCGCACCGGCAGCGCCTGCTCCGGCGTCGCGTAGTCGCCGTAGCCCTGCATGCGACTGTTGAGAATCACGTCGGGCAGCCACGACTTCAGCTGCGCCCGCAGCTCCTTCATCCGCCACTGCTCCGCGGAGCGTTCCCAATCGCCGTCGAACCACAGCAGATCCGGGTGAAACCGTTCCGTGATCTCGCGTAGCTGCGCCCGGTGAAACGCAAGAAACCGCTCCCAGGCTGCCGGATTTTCCGGACCCTGCGGGTACGAGAAACGGTTCTTCCGCCCGGCCGGGTCGTTCGCGCCCGCCGCATTGAACACGCTCGCGTAGTCGGGATGCGACCAGTCGAGGTGCGAGAAATACAGTCCGACCTTCAGCCCCTGCGCGCGCATCGCCTCGCAGTAAGGCCCGATCAAGTCGCGACCGGCTGGCGCGCCGTCTTTCGCGTTGAGCGCGCTTTGTTTCGTGTCCCAGAGCGCGAAGCCATCGTGATGCTTCGAGGTGAGCACGGTGTAGCGTGCGCCCGCGGCCTTGAAAAGCTCGGCCCAGTGCGCGGGATCATACTTGGCGGCGGTGAAGGTCTTCGCCTGCGCCATGTATTCGTCGTAAGGCATCTGACCGTCGTGGAACGCCCAGGACTCGCTCCCCTTCCCTTCGGAGTAGATGCCCCAGTGGATGAAGATCCCGAGCCGTGCGTCGGTAAACCAAGTCATGTCCGGCCGGTCGGTGATCATGGGCGTTGAGGGTTCGGCGGCGCGGACCACGATACCGAGAATCGTCGCAGCGACGAGCGCGCCGGTCAGGCGCAACCAGGAGAGCGAAGTGAGCAACGAGCGTGGGGTAACCGCCATGGTGCGCCAATCACAACGCTACCGCTCCGCAGTTTCGAGATCGAAAGGGCCCGGCAGCGGTGACGGGTTGCGGCCTTCCGCGCACGCGTAGCCCGCAGTCAAAAAGACAAAACGTGACGTCTTCCGTCGCCCGAGTGGCTCCCCCACTCGCCAGGCGGTTGACTCACGGGCCGTGGGTCCGCGAAAACGGTGGCTGTTGCCTCACGTCATGTCCCCATCCATCTGTTCCGCTGCTTCCCCACTCCGGCGTCGTCTCGCGCTGTACTCGCTGCTCGTGCTGGCCACGTTCGGCGCGACCACCGCACTGACAGCGGCGGAGATCGTCGTCGGCGACATGGACAATCTTCAGGCGAGAATCGACGCGGCGCAGGGCGGCGACGTGCTCCTGCTGGGCAACGGCCCCTACGCCGGCTTCACCCTCGAGGGCCGGCATTTCACCGCCGAGCGCCCCTTGGTGATCAGGCCCGCGCCTGGCGCCCGCCCCGTGCTCCGCGGCCAGGGCTACACCGGCTACTTGGCGAAGATCACGAACACCAGCTATGTTGTCTTGGACGGGCTCACGCTGACGCGCACGAACCAGCCGATCTATAGCACGAGCGTCGAGCACCTGATCCTGGTCAACCTGCACATCCACGACATCGGCCAGGAAGCGATCCACATCCGCGGCCAGTCGCGACACATCGACATCCGGGACTGCCGGATCTACGACAGCGGACACACGCAGCCACAGTGGGCGGAGGGCATCTACATCGGCATGGGCCAGCCACCGTTCGAAAGCGTCGAGCACGTCTGGATCGAGGGCAACGACATCGCCCGCACCGGGAACTCCGAGGCGATCAACCTCAAGGCCCGCGTGTATCACGTCACGATCCGCGGCAATCGCGTCCACGATCTCGCGCCCGGCACCGCCACGCAGCACAACGAGGCGGCGGTCAGTTGCGAAGCGGCGGACCGCAGCTACCGGCCCGGCGAGGATCCCGATGTCTGGATCGAGCGAAACGAAATCTTCGACGTGCGGTTCGGGCGCTGGGCCAACGGTATCAAGCTGTCCACGATGGGCGGGCGCGTCATCGGCAACACGATACGTGACTGCGCGCAGCACGGCATCGCCTTCAATGCGTATGACAACGGACCGGGCGCCTTCCCAGCGTGGCTGTTCGACAACCGCATCGAGCGCTGCGCCGCCGGTGCCATTAGCGGCACCGTGCTGCAGGTCCGTCACGCCGACCCCGGTCCCAACCCCAATCGCCCGCAGACCTGGTATCGCGCGTCGCCGCCCGCTTCGCCTGCCCGCCAGTCAGAAAAACTCTGACGGCAGTCCGACCACGACGGCGCCTCCCGCCGGCCCGGATCCGACCGGTCAAGAGTCAAGACGTGACGTCTTCTGCTGCCTCTCCGAAAAACCAACCGATCGTTTCTACGATATCCATAATTACGATGGCCGCGTGTTGGCGTTCGCCCTAGGCGGGATCGATCCTGCGAAGGAATCGGACACCGTGCTTCGTCTCATACGTGTGAACGTCGCGGACGCCACTCGGCCCGAGGAAGCTGATGCTGATCTTCTGGGTCTGGCTCCGGAGCACCGTAGCGAACACATAGCGGAAGATGTGGATGTGCTCGTTATCCTGATTCAGCGCCCGAAAGATCGTCAGCTCTCGCCCGTCTATATTCGCGCTAACCTCAAGACCATCGGCGCCGCGATTTTCGACAAGAAGGCACACGTCCGTTCCGTCTGGCATATCGGAGGTCACTTCCTCTCGGAACGCCGTCAAGACGTTACCGCTCGTTGTGAGAAGAAAGCTCACTCGGGTTGGCTTGGGGCGATACTCGATCCTGGCGAGAACAGTTTCGGAGAGCGTGAAGTATGGAGCGTTCTGCAGAGATCGGCGCCTAATCTCCCGCAGCTCCTTCTCGCACTCGCTCCTTTCCTTTTCCGCCTTCGCCTGACGCTCCTCTGCAATCCGCTTGTCACGCCGTGCAAAATACAAGTGCCACCAGCCCACGACGGCAGCCGCGGTAGGAGGAAACGCAGCACAGACGATCAACAACCAGTCCGGCATAGATCTGACGGGAACATCCTAGCGTTTCCGGATCAACACGTTTTCACACCTGATGAACTCCCGACATCATTGCCGATCGTGTGATCGTTTGCGGGATCTACCTCGCGCGCTACAAAACCGAGTTCAACAGAAGGGGTCATATGAGGTGCAGAGAAGGGGTCAAGGTGCAGAGAAGGGGTCATGTGTGAACTTTCGACAACCCTTTCCAGCCGGCCGGGCGGTGGTCCTCTAGTGATTGTGCCAACTCGAGGAATCCGCCGGCTCCACCGAAGTGGGAGCAAGCCATACGCAATGACGCCCACGCAGCCGGGGCCTGGATGAAGTTCGACAAATTGAGCGGCCGAGACGCCCGCGCTCCCACGGAACCCTGCGCTCATCGTTGAGAAAGTGAAGGGCGACTGCTTCCGCGTGTGTTGCGCCACGTGTGACGGCGCCCCACCGGTTTCCACTGCGAGCTGCACTTAGCCTGCTGCTGCTCGGAATCGTCGGCTGGTGGAGCTGGACTCCTGTCATTGACTCTCGCCCAGCCGCCAACCCACCCGCAACGGCGAGCCGACTCGCCGAGTCCACGCCGGGGTCAGCGACCCCGGCTACAACGGCCACACACGAAGGTGCGGCCGTTGTCCGAACCACCCGAGATTATCTGCTCTTCGGTCGCACTTACCCGGTGCTCGACTGGCGGATCACGGCCGGTGACTCCCCCGGTGTCATTCGCCGGGAATGGCTGTTGCGCACTGGCGATCCAAACCGCGGGATCCGCGTCGAGGAAGAGGTGCGGCTCGGAACCACTGCCGACCATCGCGAGACAGTGCTGCGCCGCGACGCGTTCGTCGCCGACGAAATTCTGGTTCGCGCGCAGCCCACCGCGACCGCAGCGGAGTTCTCGGCCGCGCTCGTCCGCGCCGGTGCGAGGTCCTGGCGACCGATCACCGGCAGCGGCTACTGGCTCGCGCGTTGGCCCGCCGCCGATCTGGACACCCAGTCGCGCGCGCTCGCCGCGCTTGCGCGCGAATCCAACCTCATCCTCGCCGCCGAACCCAACGGGCTCGGCACCACCTGCGACACGCCGACCGACGAACGTTTTTCGGAGCAATACTCGCTCAACAACACCGGCCAGACCGGCGGCACGCCCGGCGCCGACATCCGGATGCTCCGCGCCTGGGATATCCGCCGCACCTGCCCCGACGTGGTTGTCGCCGTCCTCGATGTGGGCGTGGATTTCTCCAGTCCCGACCTTGCACCCAACCGTTACCGGAATCGGCGCGAGATCCCCGACAACGGTGCCGACGACGACCAGAACGGCTACGTCGACGATTGGAGCGGTTGGGACACCGCCAACAACGACAACGATCCGGAACCATCCGGCGATCATGGCACCGGTGCCGCCAGCGTCCTCGCTGCACGCGGCAACAACGACTACGGGATCGCCGGGATCACCTGGGAGGTGCAGCTCCTGCCGGTAAAGGTCCGCAACGCCCTCGGTGAAGCCACCACCGCCAGCCTGATCGCCGGCATCGAGTTCGCGCGGATCAGCGGCGCCCGAATCATGAGCATGTCGCTCGCCGGCTACCCGTACAGCCAAGCGACGCTGGCCGCCATCGAGCGGGCGCGCGACGCCGACATCCTGCTCGTGATCGCGGCATCCAACGCCGGCACCGACAACGACGTGTTTCCGTACTATCCGGCATCGTATCCATCGGATAACATCCTCGCGGTGGCGAACACCGATCACAACGACCAGCTCAATCTCGCCCTGTCATGCTACGGCCGCACTTCGGTCGACCTCGGCGCGCCCGGGACCCGGATCCGCGGGCTGAGTCTCAACGGCGGTTATCGTTACGGCAATGGCACGTCCAGCGCCGTCCCGCATGTCGCCGGAGTCGCCGCGCTATTGAGGCAGATGCGGCCCGAAGCCACCGTCGCCGACCTGCGCGACTGGATCCTCTCCACGATCGACCCACTGCCCTCACTGGCTGGACGGTGTGTCTCGGGCGGGCGGCTCAACGCCTACGCCGCGTTGCGCGTCGCCCAGAATCTCCCGGTCATCAGTCAGTCCCCTCAGGCGCGCACCGGCGCTCCCTGCCAATCAGCCGAGTTCACGATCGGCGCGTCGTCCGAGCTGCCGTTCACCTACCAGTGGCGGCGCAACGGCACCGCGCTCGCCGGCGCGACTAGCGACACGCTCACACTGCCCAGTATTCAGCCGGCCGACACCGGTATAGTCGACGTGGTCCTGGCCAACTCCACCGGCGCCAAAAGCAGCGCTGCCGTCGCGCTCGGGCTCGTCACGACTGGCAAGGCGCTTGGGTTGGGCGACGAGGTGCTTCGCGACATTTTCGTGCCTTCGAACGGCCACACTTACGACCAGGTTCTGCTCACCGGCGCCGCGGTGGCGATCACCGCCGATCACGCGCTCGGGCAGATCACGCGGCTGTCGTTTCTCGATCTCGACGACGATATCGTGCAAGTGGAGCTCAGCGGTCCGGGCACGTTGTCGTTGGTCCTGGACGATCCCACCGGCCCGGCATCGCCGCGCCATTACGAGCAGACCGTCGCCTACATGAAAGGCCACGCCGGCATCGTCATCGCCGGCGCAACGGAAGCGACGCACGTGTCGGTGTTCAGCGTCGGCCGGATCACTGCGGTCAACCAAAGCCTGTTTCGCGCCGGCGTGAGCTACGACGGCATCGCCGATCTGGCGTTCATCGCGATCACCAGCACCGATGGCCGGTTCGGCGGACTGCGCGCCGCCAACGCGACCTTCTTCGCGCATCGCGGATTGACGGGCATTCATGCGCCCGACGTGCAGTTCAACGGTCCGGTGTATGTGGGTGATATCAGTGCGTTCGACGCTGCGGCACCGGTGCTGATGCTCGGCGGCGCGACCGGCGACACGCGCATCACCGGAGGAGATCTCGAGCAGCCGAACGCCCAGCCGGTCCAAGTCAGCGGACTGACGCAGCTACGGTTTACCGCCGGCACCGATTCGCACGGCAACACGCTGTCCGCTCAATCCAATCGCGCCACGCTTCAGCAGGACGGGATCGATGTGACGGCGCGGATCGTGGTGAATCCCAGTCCCTGAGCCGGCGGTCTGAATTCGAGACGCGACGGGGGCGTCACGTCCCCAGAAAACAGCCCCAGGAAACAGCCGGTCAACGCTCGCGCGGCAGATACTCCTCGCGGACGGGTGAAAACACCTCGATCGCGACGGTGTCCTCCGTCACCACGGCGCCATGCTCCACGCCGCCGGGAATGCACCAGGAATCGCCGGCGCGAGTCGTGAACGTCTGGTCGCCGATCGTCAGCTCCAGCACGCCGCTGACGAGGTAGCCCGTCTGCTCGTGCGGATGCGAGTGCCGCGGCAACACGTGCCCCGCTTTCAGTCGGAACTCGGTCAGCAGCGTCTTGGCCCCGTGCACGAGCGTTTTCATGTGAACTCCGGGAAGCGCTTCCCGAAAGCCGTTCGAGTCCGCGTGTGCAAACATGACGCGGATTTACCCGCGTCGAGTCTGAAACTCAACCCTCCGCGCTTCCTTAAGCGAGCGCTCATGTCCGCGCCCCGTGAGCCCAGATCCGGCCGCATCTGGGGCGGAGCCGTACACTGGCCGTACACCTGCGGCGCACCCCGGCAGGCCATGATTGACAGCGACGCTTCTGGAGCCAATTCATGGCGCCAAGCTTCCCCTGGATCCCCCTTGCCCCCACACCGCGATTAGGCCGGCCCGAACAGGCCGGCTCGATCAAGATCGAGGCTCCGGCGCCCCGCGAAGCGGCCCACATGGATCTGCTTGAAGTCAACGTCGACGAACACAGGGCGAACGGGATGACGCGTCGCGAGGTTTCCATCGGCGGAACGGTGGTCTGGTTCGAATTCTCCGGGGATATCCTGCCGAATCCGATTTCGCTCCTCGATTTCGCCGTCGCAGCTTGTGTCTTTCCGGCCATGCGGCGCGGCACGGATGTGCGTATCCGAGGAAGGGTTTCGCGCCTCACGCTCAGCAGGATTGAGGAATTTCAGGAAGCCTGGAGCCTGTGGCTGCCCGGGGATTACCGGCCGGTCCGAATTGAAGCCGACGAGGTGGTTTCGCCCGGCCCGCCGCCATCCGAGCGGAGCGGCGTGTTTGCGTTTTCCGGCGGCGTCGACGGCACGTTTGCCCTCCTGCGTCATCACTTGCGCCAAGCCGGCCGGAGAACGGCGCATCCGGTCGCCGCGGTGCTGGTCCACGGCTTCGACATCCCCCTGCGCGAAACCGCCGCCTTCGCGACCGCCGCCGCCCAGGCGCGCGCGATGCTGACGCCACTGGGAATTCCGCTCGCGACGGTCCGGACCAATTGGCGGGAAGCGGCCTGCAAGCGCTGGAGTTTTGAGTTCGCCACGGGACTCGCGTCCTGTCTCCACGCGTTTCACGGCGTCGCCAATGTCGGGGTCGTGGGTGCCGACGAGGATTACGGGCATCTGGAGTTGCCTTGGGGTTCGAATCCTGTGACCAACCCGCTCCTGTCGGGCGCCGAATTCGAGTTTCACACCGAAGGGGGAGGTTTCACTCGCACCCAGCGGGTGGATTTCATCTGCAAACACTCAGATCTGGCGGGTCGGTTGCGCGTATGTTGGGAAGGCCCGGCGACCGGGAAGAACTGCGGGCGCTGCGAGAAGTGTGTGCGCACCCAGTTGAACTTCCTCGCCAACGGGCATGCGCCCTCGTGCTTTGATGCTCCCGTTTCTCTCCGTCGCATCCTCGGGCTCAAAACCCGCAATCAGGTCCAACTCGATTACCTGCGGGAGATCCTCGTTACAGCGCGACGAAACAGCATCAGCGATCGCTGGGTGCGCTGCCTCGCAGTCACGATTCAAAAGAACCGGTTTCTCCTGCCGGTTCGTGCGGTCAAGCGACAGGCGCACGAAGGTCTGCGCGCGCTCCGCCAAAAAATAACGTCGACGCGTGCACCCCGCGGCCGGGCGATCGGCGCCAAGGGCACGGTCACGGGGATTTGACCGTGGACGGCTGCGGCCGCGCTTCCCACCGCGCGATCGCCTCGCGGTGAATCGCGTCGAACACGCCGCGTCCGTGGCGCGCCACGATTTTCGGGCGCATCACGCGATTGTAGGCATCGGCGTATTTGGTGAACGCCTCCGTCGACACCTCGCCTTCGCGTGATCGCAGCTCGAGTCCATACTTGGTGCGCGCGATTTCGCGGCGTTCGCGGTCCCAGCTCACCGGCGGCGTCGACTCAATGAGCACCAACTTTCCCGCCGCGAAGTCCGCCTCGGCCTCCTTGTGACCATCGCGTGTCGCATACTCATCGCTCGGACGCACGACCGCGGGCGCCGGCTCCGGATGGCGCGCTTTCCAGTAGCCCACGTAGCCCGCGAACGCCGCCAGGCTGACGAGTGGCACGATGAGGATATTTCGCTTCACGGTTGGTTTGGAAATCCAAGCGGCGTCGGAGCGCAACCTGCAAGGCGAGACAGTGGGGACGCTGCGTCGCGCGCTTTTGGTTAGGGCTGTGTCCCGCTCAGCCGATCGACGACGCTGCGCCGCGCGATCCGCCGATAGCAGCGTTCTCGCGGCACCGGATGTTCGCGGCAAACTCGCTGCGCTAAGCTCGCGCCTCCGGCAACTCCTTCATGCCATGATGCACATCCGTACCGCTGCTCGTAGTGCCGCGTCGTCGCACGCCCGGTTCCACCGGTGGGTTCTCGCCGCGATGCTGTTTTCTTCCACCGCATTGCAGGCTCAGCTCGTCACCTACCACGTCGAGGCCCACGACACGATCCTTCACTCCGATCCCTACGTCGTCGACACCGTCGTGTGGGATTTCTTCTCACCCGACTATCAGCTCGCCAGCGTGCATGTGCGGCTGCCGGATGGAGGTCCCACTCTCGAACGGGAGAATCCTGACGACTGGTTTTACATGTGGGCACTACCCGGTTGGGGGTTTCACACGGACCCCGATTTCCTTGGTTGGAACGCCGAATACACCGGGATTGGTGTTGATGATCCTTGGCGCCCCCGCCGCACGGCGCTGTTTGGGGTGGAGTTCGAGCCCAACCCCACGCTCACGGCCGCGCTGCTCAATGCCGAAATCAGCTATGAGCTTGGGTGGCCCTATCAATATCCACCCGACTTCGTGCCCGTGCCGGAGTCGGCAACCTGGGGCTGGCTGGCGAGTCTCCTGCTCGCCGCTGCACCGGCGCTGCGGCATCGGCCGCGGCGATCCGACTGCTAGCCCGGACTTCACGAAGTTCGTAAAATATCCGCCCTCGGGGGCCGACTCGGTCGGGGCTAGCCGCGACAAGGTCGTTCCGCCGCAGGCGGACTGAAATTTCGGACTGAGCTTCACTCCTGTTCATGAAATTTCCGGGCTAGCGCGGTCGCCAAGCCCGACGCCGGGTCACCGCAGGGTTGCCGCCGGCGCGCAATGCCTTTGGCTCTCCGCGTGCCGCCGCTCCCGACCGATCTTTTCGACTACGAACTGCCGCCGCGCCTGATCGCGCAGACGCCGGCGGAGCGGCGCGACCGTTCGCGGCTGCTCGTCATCGATCGCGCCACGCGGAAACTGGCGCACCACACGTTCGCAGAGCTGCCAAAGTTCCTGCGCGCCGGCGACACGCTGTTTCGCAACAACGCCGCCGTCCTGCCCGCCCGGCTTCATGCGCGCCGGCCCACCGGCGGTGAGGTGGAGTGCTTTTTGCTCCAGCAGGAACCGACCGCAGGAAGTGGCACGGGCGTCCCGCCCGTGATTCAACCGGCAGAGGCAATTCAATCTTCACGGGCGGGACGCCCTTGCCACGAAATCTGGCGTTGTCTGATCAAACCGGGTCGTCGGCTCGCGGTCGGGGCGACGTTCGCGCATCCGTCGAAGGCGTTCACCGGTGAGATTCTAGAAAAGCACGCCGACGGCACGGCCCAGGTGCGTTTCACCACCTCGGACCATCGCCCGATCACAGCCGTCGCCAACGAGCTCGGCGACGTGCCGCTGCCGCCGTACATCGAACGCGATCCGCACGCGCCGGATCACGATCGCCAGCGGCAGCTCGACCTCAGCCGCTATCAAACGGTCTACGCCAACGCCGCCCGACAGGTCGCGGTGGCCGCGCCCACCGCGGGGCTGCATTTCACGCCCGAGTTGCTCGCCGCGCTGACGGCAATGGGTGTTCGGACCGCGGACGTCACGCTCCACGTCGGGCTCGGCACGTTCCAACCGATCTCCACCGCGACGATCGAAGAACATCGCATCCACCGCGAACTCTACGAAATACCGGCATCCACGCAGCGCGCACTTTTCCCGCCGCTGACCGGCCGCCGGATCGCCGTCGGCACCACATCGGTGCGGACGATCGAAGACTTCCTCTCGCAACACTCAACGCCACGGCCGGAGGAAGCGGCGCACGTTGCGGAGGCGGGCATCTTCATTTATCCGCCTCGGGAGTTCTGCGGCGTGGACGCGCTCATTACCAACTTTCACCAGCCCCGCTCCACGCTACTCTGCCTGGTCTCCGCGTTTCTCACGCCGGGCTCGACCGACGGGATCGCCTGGATTCGCGAGATCTACGCCGAGGCCATCGCCCGCGAGTACCGGTTCTTCAGTTACGGCGACGCGATGCTGATTCTCTGATCAGCCGAGAGCTGAGTGACCGTAGCCGGGGTCGCTGACCCCGGTGCCGGGCTCAACGAGCCCGGCTACAACGTGGCGAGATCCGTTCGGGCCCCGCGTGTGTCAACCGTAACGCGGTCGGTTGCACTTCGGGCAAATGCTCCTTTCTTCGCCCGACGGCCGTCCGGCCGGATCACCCATCCCAATCAGCGTGTCCCTTCCATGAACCGATTCACCCGCTTCACTGCCCTGGCCGCGCTCGCGGTCGGGTTCGTTCAATCCAGCATTGCCGCCGTCGAGACCTACACGATCGACCCGGTGCATTCGTCGCTCGGCTTCAGCATCCGGCATTTCGTCAGCAAGGTGCCAGGCACGTTCACCAAGTTCAGCGGCACCATCACGGTTGATCGCGACAATCTCGAGCACAGCTCCGTCGAGGCCACCATCGATGTCGGCTCGGTGAACACGGCCAACGAGAAACGTGACAATCACCTCAAGAGCCCCGACTTCTTCGACGTGGCGAACCACGGCACCGCCAGCTTCAAGAGCAAGAGCTGGAAGAAGACGGGCGAGGATACCTTCGACATCGTCGGCGACCTGACGCTGCACGGCGTGACGAAGGAGGTCGTGCTCCAAACCAACCTGCTTGGGTTCGGCGAAGGCGCGCGCGGCGCGCAGCTCTCCGGCTGGGAAGCGACGACCACGATCAAGAAATCCGACTTCGGCGTGAGCGGTCCGGCGATGCTCGCCAAAACCCTCGGCGACGAGGTCACGGTGAAGATCAATATCGAGGCGGGCAAAAAGTCGTAACCCGAACCCTCGAACTACCACGGATGACACGAAGGAGCACGGATCCATGATTAGTGCGGGCATAGAATCCGTGATCCTCGGCGAAATCTGTGGTTCCCTGGTTACTCCGATCGGCGTTGGCCGTTCGTTGCGTTGTGGGCTCAGTCTGCCAGCCATTGCTAATCCCGCACCTAGCGAATGACTCCCGACGAACTGCAGAGCCTGATCGAGGACGCCACGGCCGACTATGCGGTGGGCGAAACCGAGGCCGCGCTCGCGAAACTCGGCCGTGCCACGAGCGCCGCGCCGGAGTCGTTCGAAGCGTGGCATGCGCTGGCCGAGGTGAACTTTTCGCTGCGCCGGCTCGATGACGCGTTGGCGGCGGCGGAACGCGCGCACGCACTGCGTCCAGGCGACCTGTTCATCAACACGACCCTTTCGCGGATCTGGATGGAGCGCGGCGACAAGGCGCGCGCCGAGCACTTCGGTGCGCAGGCGAAGATCCAGAGTTGGAAGGAGCAGTTGAAGAATCCGTCCGGCGACAGCTGACGCGCGATTGAAACGGTAGGGCCCGACCGCGGGGCGGGCCGGAAAGACGAGCGACAAATCGAGGTATTCTCGGCGGGCCCATCGGTCACGCCCTACCCTGTTCGCACTCCAATGGGGACGCGACGCCCTCGTCGCGTTCAGGCAAAAAACCGCGACGAGGGCGTCGCGGCCCCATCAAACAGTTCCTTCCCTCGGCCGCACCGCCCCGACTGTGCGCCGCTCGACCCGCCACGCTGCCGTTCGTCCAGTTGCCACCGGCTTTCGCTTGCTCGGCTCGCGCCGCGGTGGTTGGATCGCGCACGCCCGCAACCCCCGAGCGTTGGCGATCCTATGACGACCCTCTTCTACGCGGTGTGTCTGGTGGCCGGTCTGCTGTTCACGTTGATCAGTGCGCTGGCGGGACACGCATTCGACGGGCACGACGGCGGCGACGTCGGCACCGGCGGGCACGCCGAAGCCGGCTTCGATAACTCCGGGATCCCGGGCATCTCGTTCTTCAGTCCGATGGTGCTCGCCTGCTTTGTCACCGCGTTCGGTGGACTCGGCATCGTGTTCAGCGGCATCGAGGGCACTTCCTCCGTCTGGATCAGCGCGCCGCTCTCGATCGCGGGCGCCATCTGCATCGCGTTCGCCGTCCTCTGGCTCTTCAACGCCGTCTTCAGCCGCTCGCAGGCGTCGAGCGAAGGCCAGGTGGCCTCGATCGTCGGCCACACCGCGTCGCTGATCACGCCGATCCCGGAGAACGGTGTCGGCGAAATCGCTTATGTGCAGGCAAACAGCCGCTACACGGCGCCCGCGCGCTCAGAAAAAGGCGTGCCCATCAGCACGGGCGAGACGGTGCGGATCACGCGCATCGTCAGCACGCAGTTCTATGTCGAACGCGTGAGTTGATTCTCCCCGGCCAGATTTCACCTCCTCTTCCCCCGCCTCCCATGCATGCGCTGACTACCTCCGCCCCGCTTTATCTCGCCGCTGCCAGCGGCACGGACGTTCCCTGGCTCAAGGCCATCGCCTTTGGCGCCGTGGTCGTCATCCTCGTGTTCATCCTCGGCGGCATCTTCGCCAGCCGCTACACGAAGGTCGGCCCCAACCAGGTGCTCGTCATCTCCGGCCGCAAGCGCCGCGTCGTCGATCCCGACGGCAGCGCGCGCCACGTCGGTTACCGCATCGTCAAGGGCGGCGGCGTGCTCGTCTGGCCGGTGCTCGAAAAAGTCGACGTCCTCTCGCTCGAACTGCTCACCATCGACGTGCAGACGCCCGAGGTCTACACGAGCAAGGGCGTGCCGGTGAAGGTCGACGGCGTTGCGCAGATCAAGGTCAAGGGCGACGACGTCGCGATCGCCACGGCGTCCGAACAGTTCCTCGGCAAGAGCACCGACGAGATCCGCAACATCGCGACGCAGACGCTCGAGGGCCACCTCCGCGCCATCCTCGGCACGATGACCGTCGAGGAGATTTACCAAAACCGCGATGCCTTCGCCTCCAAGGTGCAGGAGGTCGCCGCCGGCGACATGGCGAACATGGGACTCGGCATCGTGAGCTTCACGATCCGCGACATTCGCGACACGCAGGGTTACCTCGATGCGTTGGGCAAACCCCGCATCGCCCAGGTGAAGCGAGACGCCATCATCGCGCAGGCCGAGGCCGATCGCGACGCGATGATCAAGTCGGCCCAGGCCACGCAGGCCGGTCAGGAGGCGAAGTTCCTCGCCGACACGCGCATCGCCGAGGCGCAGCGCGACTATCAGTCCAACGTCGCACAGTATCAGGCCGCAGTGAACCAGAAGAAGGCGGAGGCCGACCTCGCCTACGATCTCCAGAAATTCAAGACCGGCCAGCTGGTGAAGGCCGAAGAGGTGCAGGTGCAGATCATCGAGAAGCAAAAGCAGATCGAGCTGCAGCAGCAGGAAATCCTGCGGCGTGAACGCGAGCTCGACGCGAGCGTTCACAAGCCGGCCGATGCCGAACGCTACAAGGTCGAAACGCTCGCAAACGCCCGCAAGTTCCAACTCGAAGCCGAAGCCGCCGGCGCCGCCTCCGCGGCGAAAGCCACCGGCTTCGCCAACGCCGACGTGGCCAAAGCCACGGGTCTCGCCGAAGCCGAGGCGAACAAGGCGCGCGGTCTCGCCGAGGCCGCGATCATCGAGGCGCAGGGTCACGCACAGGCCGAGGCGATGCGCCAGAAGGCCGAATCGTTCAAGCACTACAACCAGGCCGCGGTGATCGAACTGATCGCGCGCGTGCTGCCGGAAATCGCCGGCAAGATCAGCGAGCCGCTCGCGAAGACCGAGAAGATGGTGATCATCAATTCCGGCAACGGTATCGGCGGCGGTGCGAGCAAGCTCACCGGTGACATCACCCAGATTCTCGCCCAGCTGCCGCCCGTGCTCGAGAGCCTCACCGGCGTAAAATTTGAAAAACTGCTGGAGCAGGTGCCGGCGTTGAAGCAGGCGATGGCCAAGGACGAGCCGGTGAAGGTGCCGGTGGTTCCCGTCGTCCCGCCGCTCAACCTGACCATCGAGCCCACGACGCCGAAGCGCGGATGAGTCGCTAAGCGAAACATCCCCGCGAAGCCTCCGCCTCACGTCTCACCTACCCATGAAACTCACCCGTTCTGGGTCGGACAAGATGATCGCCGGCGTTTGCGGTGGACTCGCGCAGCATCTCGGCTGGCCCGCCGGCCGCCTGCGTGTCGTCTACGTGTTGCTTTCGCTGCTCAGCGTCGCGTTTCCTGGCATCCTCCTCTATCTCGCTCTCTGGTTTCTCATGCCGGAGGAAGACTGACGTCGCGATATGCGCCTCTTCGAAGCGATCCTCGCCGCCAATCAACGCTGGCTCAACGGTGAGCGCGGCGCGCGGGTGCCGGCTGAAGTGACGTCGGCCCTGCCGATCGCGGCGCTCACCTGCATCGACGCGCGACTCAACCACCTTTTGCCCGACGTGCTCGGCGTGCCCGAAGAGCAGTTCATCTGGCTGCGCAACGCCGGCGCGATCATCACCGGTCCCCTCAGCAGCACGATGCGCTCGCTCGCGCTTGCCTGCGCCGTCAAGGGGGCCAGGGAGATCGCGATCATCGGCCACACCGACTGCCTCGTCGGCCACACCACCACCCTGCAGTTACTCGACCGGCTCGCGGCACTCGGCGTCGATCGCAGCCGCCTCCCGCCCAACCTGGTGGAGTATTTCGGTCTCTTCGCCACCGAGCGCCAGAACGTGCTGCGCGGCGTCGAATGCGTACGCGCCAGTCCGCTCATCGGCCCGAAGATCGTGGTGCACGGACTGCTGCTCGACGTAAAAACGGGCGGGCTCGAATGGGTGGCCAACGGCTACACCGCACCCGAACCCACCGTGGCGGGCACGGCCGGCGAGCTGTTCGCGCGCGCGGACCAGACGCTCGAAACCCTCGGGCAGATCGGCAACTTCGCCACGTCCGAACTGAAGCTGCCCGAAACCAGGATCGGCGAATTCGTCTCGACCGCGCGAGACTGGCTGCACCAGGCCGAACACGTCGCCGCCGCGCTCGCGCCTGCCGCACCAGAGCCGGCTGCTCCTCCGCCGCCGCCCGCGGCCATCCCTCCGCCCTATCTCCACGACGCGGGCACGAGTTTCTCCGAGTTGGTCCGCAAACGCCTGCGGCAGCGCAAGACCGAGTCCAACCGGCAGCACTGATCCGCAGGTGGAACCCGCCGTCCCCGCGGGCGAGCTGATGGGGACGCGACGCCCTCGTCGCGTCGTGGTGGCAGCCGCGACGAGGGCGTCGCGGCACCAGTGTAGCCGGGGTCGTCGACCCCGGCCCCGGGCTCCACGAGCCCGGCTACATCATAAACCACATCCAACGCCCCGCCCACCCGCGCCGCCGGTTGACAGGGTTCGCCCCCGCTCCGTAATTTCCCCGCCTATGGACAAGCCCGCCTATGTGCTGGAGTTCGAAAAACCGTTGCGGGACCTCGCGCGGGAATTCGACGCGCTCCACCAAAAATCGCTCGAGCAGAAGGTGAATCTCTCGGCCGAGCTGGCGGCGATCGAGAAGCGCATCGGCGATGCGCAGCGGGAGATCTATACCAACCTGACGCCGTGGCAACGGGTGCAGATTGCGCGTCACCCAAAGCGCCCCTACGCGCTCGATTACGTTCAGCTGATCTTTGAGCAGTTCCAGGAGCTGCATGGCGATCGCCAGTACAACGACGACCGCGCGCTGGTCGGTGGCACTGCGTTTTTCGAAGGCGAGTCGGTGATGATCATCGCCCAGCAGAAGGGCCGCGACACCAAGGAAAACATCCTGCGCAATTTCGGCATGCCTCAGCCGGAGGGCTACCGGAAGGCGCTCCGCCTGATGCGCCTCGCGGAAAAGTTCGGCCTGCCGGTGATCACGTTCATCGACACGCCCGGAGCGTATCCCGGCGTCGAATCGGAGGCGCGGCACGTGTCCGAGGCGATCGCGGTGAACCTGCGCGAGATGGCATTGCTGCGTGTCCCCTCGATCGCGGTGGTCGTGGGCGAAGGCGGCTCCGGCGGCGCGCTCGGCATCGGCGTCACCGATCGCGTGCTGATTTTCGAGAACAGCTACTACTCCGTCATCTCCCCGGAAGGCTGCGCCGCTATTCTCTGGAAGGATCGCGCCGCCGCCCCGCTCGCCGCCGAGGCGCTCAAGCTGAATGCCGCCAAGCTCAAGGAACTCGGCGTCATCGACGAAGTGATCCCCGAGCCGATGGGCGGCGCGCACAACGGTGTCGCCGTCGCCGCCGCCGCATTGAAAACGTCGCTGCAGCGTCATCTCGGCGAACTGCGTCAACTGCCAGGCGACCAGCTGCTCGACACCCGCTACCAACGCTACCGGCACCTCGGCGTGTTCGAGGAAGCCGGCGTGGCGCACGTATAGCGCCGCCGCAGCGCGGCGGTTCGAGCCTTCGGGCTTCGTGTTGATTTCGAATTTCGCGCTTCGTCCTTCGGATCATCCTCTCACCGTCAGCAGCTCGATCTTCTCCGCGGCCGCCCTCGAGGCGCCGATCTCGATGAGCGCACCGGAGAGCCGCACATCTTCCGTCGCGATCTCAAACCGCCGCGGCATGCCGTCGACGAATTTCGCCACGACTGGATCGATCTGCCGGCCCAGCACGCCGCGATAGCCGCCGGTCATCCCAACGTCGCAAATGAAAGCCGTGCCTTTCGGCAGGATGCACGCATCAGCGGTCGGCACGTGCGTGTGCGTTCCGAGCACCGCGGTGACGCGGCCGTCGAGATACCAGCCCAGCGCCTGCTTCTCCGAAGTCGCCTCGGCGTGGATCTCGACGACGATCGCGTCCGCCTGCGCGCGCAACTGCTCGATCATCCGGTCGGCGGTGAGGAACGGGCAGTCCGCCTTGATGCCCATGAACTGCCGCCCGAGCACGGTGAACACCGCGACGCGAAAGCCGCGCGCTTCCACGATCAGGTGATCCCAGCCGGGATTGGCGCGCGGCAGATTCGCCGGCCGGCAGACCCGTTCGATCTGCGTGATCTCCGATTCCCAGCCGCGCTGGTCCCACACGTGATCGCCCAGCGTGATCGCGTCGATGCCGGCCTCCAGCAGCGAGCGCGCGATAGCCCCCGTGATGCCCGCCCCCGCGGCGGAGTTTTCCGCGTTGGCGACGACGAAGTCGATGCCGTGCTCGATCCGGATCCGGCGCATCCGCTCGTTCACGAAATCCCGCCCCGGCCGGCCCACGATGTCCCCGACAAAAAGCAACTTCAGCATGCACGATGCGTGAACCTCCCGGAAGGGACGCTCAACATCGAAGTTCCCCGTGGTTCGCCACCTGTCCTAACCGATCCGCAGGCTTGCCAGCCCCCCTCGCGCGGTTTCTCCTGCTCGCCTTTGCGCCACCTTTCCTGCCTATGAAATCCACGACCTCACCGACTGCATTTCCGCAACCCGAAATCGGCCGCGAAATGAAAGGCGCCGAAGCGGTGGTCGAGTGCCTGATTCGCGAGGGGGTCGACGTCATCTTCGCCTATCCCGGCGGCGCTTCGCAGGAGCTGCACCAGGCGCTCGCGCGCACGGAGAAGATCCGCACCATCCTGCCGCGGCACGAGCAAGGCGGCGCGTTTGCCGCCGGCGGCTACGCCCGCGCCACGGGCAAGGTCGGCGTGTGCATGGCCACCAGTGGCCCGGGCGCGACCAACCTCGTCTCCGGGATCGCGGACGCATTCATGGACTCCATCCCGCTGGTGGCGATCACCGGCCAGGTGTATTCGAAATACATCGGGAAAATGGCGTTCCAGGAGACCGACATCTACGGGATGACGCTGCCGGTCGTGAAGCACTCCTACCTGGTGATGAACGTCCAGGATCTGCCGCGCGTCTTCAAGGAAGCGTTCCAGCTCGCCCGCAGCGGCCGGCCCGGCCCGGTGCTCATCGATCTGCCGAAGGACGTGCAGCAGACCCGGTTCACGCCGGTGTTTCCGCCCGCGATCGAGTTTCGCAACAGCTACGCCTCCGGCGCACAGCACGCCACGGATGAGCAGCTCAAGCAGGTGCTCGGGCTCGTCGCTGAGGCGAAGCGCCCGGTGCTCTACGTGGGCGGCGGCATCATTTCCGCCAACGCCCACGCCGAACTGAAGGCCTTCGCGGAAAAGACCAACATTCCCGTCGCCACCACGCTGATGGGCGTCGGCGCCTTCCCGGAAACGCATCCGCTCTCGATGCAGTGGTTCGGCATGCACGGCTCGGCCTACGGCAACTGGGCCGTCGACGAGGCGGATCTCGTCCTCTGCTTCGGCGCGCGGTTCGACGACCGAATCACGGGCGACACGAGCAAGTTCGCCGGCGGCGCGAAGATCGTGCACATCGATATCGACGCGTCCGAGCACAACAAGAACAAGCGTGTACACCTGCCGATCGTCAGCGACATCAAGTTTGCGTTGACGCGACTAAACGAGCTCGCCGTCGCGAATCGGTTCACGGCGCCGGATACCGCCGCGTGGCACGCGCAGATCACGAAATGGAAGAAGGAGCACCCGTTCCGCTTCGAGGCCAGCAAGCACATCGTCCCGCAGGAGGCGGTCGCCGCGCTTTACGAGCTGACCAAGGGTGACGCGGTCATCGTGACCGGCGTCGGCCAGCACCAGATGTGGGCCGCGCAATTTTACCGCTTCGACCAGCCGCGCCACTACATCAGTTCGCTCGGGCTCGGTGCGATGGGCTTCGGTTATCCCGCCGCGCTCGGCGCGAAGGTCGCGCGGCCGGACAAGCAGGTGGTTGATATCGACGGCGACGGCTCGTTCCTGATGAACATCCAGGAACTCGCCACCGCGAAGATCGAAAAGATTCACGCGAAGGCGATGATCCTGAACAACCAGCACCTCGGCATGGTGGTGCAGTGGGAGGATCGGTTCTACGGCAGCGTGCGCGGCAACACGATTCTCGGCGATGAGACGAACGTCGGTAGTCCCGACAACCTCGGCGGGCTCTATCCCAATTTCGTTCAGATCGCCGAAGGTTTCGGCGTCAAGGGTCGCCGCGTGCACCTGAAGAGCGACCTCAAGCCGGCGATTCAAGAGATGCTCGACCACGACGGACCGTATGTCCTCGACGTGATTGTCCCCTACACCGAACACGTGCTGCCGATGATTCCGGCGGGCAAGACGGTGAAGGACATGTTGCTGAAGTAGCGGGGAACGCGCCCGAGTGCGGCTACGTGGGAGCGCGGCCGTCCTCGGCCGCTCTTTACACTGAAACGCGGGCAAGATGCCCGCGCTCCCAGCGAGCCGCCTCGCCGTCGCATCCCGCTTCGTGTAGCCGGGGTCGCCGACCCCAGCGCCGGGCTCAACGAGCCCGGCTACAACGCGACCGAAGTCCCGCTCTCCTGCCACGACAAGGGCGTCGCGGCTCCATGGCTTGTGTAACCACGCTCAACGCGCCCGACTACAGCGCGACAGCGAAACCTCGCGCTGGCGGCACACCGACAAAATCTCCACCTTCCTTCCATGCATTGGTTTTTCCTCTTCGTCGCCGCGGCGTTCGAAATCGTCTGGGCTAGCGGGCTGAAGGCGACCGATGGCTTTAGCCGGCTCTGGCCCAGCGTGATCGTCCTCGCCGCCATGGCGGTGAGCATGGGGCTGCTCGCCCTCGCGGCGCGCGGACTGCCGATCGGCACCGCGTACGCCGTGTGGACGGGTATCGGCGCGGCAGGCACAGCGATCTACGGCATTGTACGACTCGGCGAGGATGTTTCGGTCAGCCGGCTCGTCTGCCTCGGCTTGATCGTCGTGGGCGTGGTCGGTTTGAAGCTGCTCGCGAAATAGCCGTCGTGCGTGCTTGCGACCCGCTCCGTCCGTGCCTCCCTATCGAGCATGGACACGCAGCGCCTGTTCATCGCCGTTCCGCTGCCGCCAGCCGTACGGGATCTCGTCGCCTCGCTCACCGTCCCCCTGCGCGAAGTGCGCTGGACCCGCGATGAACAGCTGCACCTGACGCTCCGATTTCTCGGCGACACCCCGGTCGAACAGATCGATCCGCTCTGCGCGCGGCTCGCTGCCATTCAGGTCGAACCGTTTCTGCTCCCGGTCGAACGCGTCGGCGCATTTCCGCCCAAAGCATCGCCGCGCGTGATCTGGGTCGGCGTCGGCTCGGGCCATCCACGGCTGCATCAGTTGCGCCAGAAAATCGACGACGCCGTGCTCGCGTGCGGGCTGGACGCGGATCTGCGCACGTTTCATCCGCACATCACGCTGGGTCGCTGTCAGGACGGCGCACGCAACGGCGTCCAGCAATGGCTGCGGCACCACGCCGATTTCGCCGGCCCTTCGTTTCGGGTGGACGCCTTCGAGCTCTACGCGAGCGAACTCCATTCCGCCGGAGCCATCCACCACCTGCGGCAACGCTTCCCGCTCGGCTCCGGTTCCACCCCGCCCGCCCCATGATCGTGATTCGTCGACTCGTCGACCGGCGGCGATCCTATACCGGAATTTTTCTACCCGGCGTGCCGCCGAAAATTTTCCCGACGAGCGACCAGGAGCACGCGCGCATCCTGCAAATCTACAAACAGGATCGCGCCCACCCCGGCATCCTGAACGACTTCACGGATTACGGCCTCAACGCCACGGAACTCCGCCCGGGGAAAATGAAAACCCCGCCGCAGCGGGGTTGAGTTCTGAGGTCAATCGGCCGGTTCAACGCCGGTGGTGCCGATCGTTTCCTCGCCAGCCCCGGTTGTCGCCGCGATGCGGACCATAGTGGCCGCGGGAACTCCAGTGATGACCCCGCGGGGCGGGACGGGAATAATGGTAGTGGCCATACCCCCAGCGCGGGTAGCCATAGCCCCAGCCCGTCGAGAAATGCACGATCGGCCGCCCGATTACCACGGTCCGCGGATAGGGATCGACGTAAACGACCTGCGGCGCGGGCTGGTTCACATAGACGACCGCCGGCGCCGGCGCGCCCACCACCGGGGCGTTCGGCACCACGGCGACCGGCGCGATCACATTCGAGTGATAAACCACCGGCTGCGACTGCTCGACGGCCGCGCCCACCAGCGCTCCCGCTGCGGCTCCGATGAGGGCGCCTTCCGCCCAATGATCGTTGTTGTGCCCGCCGATCAGCGCACCAGCGACCGCGCCCACCACCGTCGTGTCACGCACGATGGAAGGGCGGTAATACTGCGCACTTGCTGCGCTCACGCCGGCCACGGCCACGGAAAGGGTAACAAGGAGCGTTTTCATTTGGTCCATAAGACGCCGGTCTGGGGAAAAGGTTTACACTTTCTCGCGTGCTCGCGCATCTCGGCTTCTCTCCGCGACCTGCATCGTTTCGTCGCACCGGCGTTGCGGTTGAACGCGCGTTTTCGTGGGTTCGTCGCCGTGGCATTGGCGACACCGGGCAAACCGGTTCAACTTCCCCTGTGAAAAAAATCGAGATCAGCGAGCAAGTTTACGATGCGCTGCAGAATCTCGCCACCGGATTTCATCGCACGCCCGATGAGGTGCTCGCGTCGCTCCTCAACCTTCCCGAGTCCGCGCCCGATGCCGCCGAGCCCATCGCAGCGTTCATCACCAGCGTCGAGTTCCGCTCCAAGTTCACCGACGCGGAGAAATATCTCGCGCTGCTCGGGTGGCTCGCAACCAAGCACCCCGCAGATTTTGGTGAGTTCATCCGCAGTCTGGAGGGCGGCCGGAAATACCTCGGACTGAGCCGCGAGGAGATCCTCGAGACCTGCCGGCACAACCAGGCCCGGCAGATCGACGGCACGTGTTATTGGGCGATCATGAACATCGACACGGCCACCAAGCGCCGCTTCCTGGCGCGGGTGATGGAGTTTGTCGGCTATCGCGAAGCGGCGATCGAGTTCGCCTGCGCCGCCATCGGCATGCGCCGCCCCGCGCGCCACGGCCGCTTGTTTCAAAACTAAAAGGCTAGAGCTGAAGGCGAGTCAGTGGGTGGTTTTTGCGGGTGGGGAGTAGGCTCATGCCGAGGCGCTGCCGGGTCACCGGCTGGCTACAGCCCGGCTCTAGCCTGCAGGTCCAACCGCTGGTCGGGTGCCCACGCACACCGCCGATCCAAACCCACCGCCACAGCCGGTCCGCCGCGATTATCCGATTGCCGGGCTGGCCCCCCTGTCGCCGAGTGGACCCATGAACTCTCTGCGTGCTTTGGTGACCGGCGGATCGCGCGGCATTGGTCGCGCGATCGCGCAGCAACTCGCGGCCCGCAGCTGCCGCGTAGCGGTTCACTACCGCGACAACCACACAGCCGCCGAAGCCACGCTCGCCAGCCTCGCCGGTCAGGGGCACATCGCACTCGCCGCCGACATTGGCTGCGAGGCCGACGCCGAGCGGCTCTGGAACGAATCCGTGGGTGCACTCGGCGGCATCGATATTCTCGTCAACAATGCCGGGGTCTTTGCGCCACATCCGCCGCTCACCACGGACCTTACCGCCTGGCAGGACAGTTGGCGTCGCACGCTGTCGACCAATCTCATGGGCCCCGCGACTCTCTCCTATCTCGCCGCCCGCGCGATGGCCGGACGCGAGTTGTTCGAGCCGCGATTCGGTCGTGGCCGCATCGTCAACGTTTCCTCCCGCGGCGCCTTTCGCGGGGAGCCCAAGTCGCCCGCCTACGGCGCGAGCAAAGCCGGGCTCAACGCTCTCAGCCAGTCGCTCGCGAAGGCGCTCGCGCCCCAAGCGGTCTATGTCTACTGCCTCGCACCGGGCTGGGTGGAGACCGACATGGCCGCCGACCATCTCACCGGACCCGATGGCGAGGCGATTCTCGCCGACCATCCGCTCGGTCGCGTCGCCACTGTCGAGGAAATCGCCCGCACCGCCGCGTTCTGCGCACTCGATGCGCCCGCGGCCATGACTGGCTGCATCGTCGATATCAACGGCGCCTCCTACCTTCGCACGTAGCGGTCAATAAAACGGAAACCGCCCGGACGCCGGCGCCACGCCGCAGGATCGTCCAACTCACAGGGCTTGCTCAGCGCAGCCGCACGAAAAACCAGCCGGCGACGAGCGCCATGCCGATGTTCGGCACCCACGCCGCGGTCATCGGATCAACCAGCTGTTTCGCCGCGAGCGCCGAGGCGATGTTCGAGAAGATGTAGTAGAGCATAAACAACCCGATCGATTTCGAGACGCCGATCGCCGCGTTCACGCGCACGCCGGTGACGGCGAACGGAATCGCGATCGCGATCACGATCAGCGGCGCCAGCGTGTCCGCCACCAGCCCGAAATAGCGCACGGCATAAGGCGTTCCCTTCGGATTCTCCTCAATCGCGTAATAGTCGATCAGCCGGCGCAACTGCGGCAGCGATAGATCGGTCGGCTTGCGGTCAATCAGCAGCATCAGCTTCGGATCTTCGCGGAACTGCGCTTCGACCCGCTCGGTAAAGGGCACCGTCGATTCCAGTTCACCGGTGTCGGGGCGGAACGTCAGCTCGCGACCGTTGCGGAATGTCCAGCCCCGCTCCGCTTCGAACCACGCCTGCTCCGCCACGATCCGCTGCAGCTCGCGGCGGTGCTCGTCCATGATCGAGACGGTCACGCCGTAGGCCTTCTGCGTCCACTTGCTATACCGGTTGAAAAACCACATCCGGTCCGCGCGCGGGTTGTCGAAGCCCACGCTGTAGACCGCGCTCACGCGGTCGGGCGGCATCAGGTTCGATTCCTTGCGGAAACGCATCGTGTCCCGCAGCGCCGCCGATTCGTCCACCGACCAGGGCACCACCGTCGTGTTCAACCACCAGGAAAGCCCGCAGGCGAACATACCGACGATCCAGACCGGTGCGGTGATCCGCAGCAGGCTCACGCCCGCGGCACGCAGCGCCGTGAATTCGTTCGCGCGATGCAGCTTGCCCAGCACGAACATCAACGAGACCAGCAGCGCCAGCGGCAACACGAGCGCGAGATACATCGGCACGGTCACGAAGAGATACATCCACAGGTCGAGTCCGCGGGCGCCGAGTTCCCGCAAATCGCGGAAGTCGTCGTAGAGCACTTGCACGAGCAGCAGCCCCACGGTCGCGCAGAGCACGAGTCCGAGGATCGCCAGCCATTCCCGCAGCAGATGCCGGTCGTAGAGGTTCAAGAGGTCCTCGCCATGCGAGAACCTAAGTGGATCTTTGGCGACGCAAAAAAACCTTGGTTGAAAACCCGCTGCGCCTCGCGTTGTGTGCGGCGTTCGTCGCCCTTTCTCGTCCATGCCCCCCTCCTTTTTGCGCCCGTTGTTCTGCAGCCTCGCCGCGGCCGCTCTCATCGCCACCGCGCGAGCCGAAGCCGAGCCGATCAAAATCGGCGAATACGCCTCGCTGACCGGCAAGGAGGCCAGCCTCGGCCAGTCCTCGCACCAAGGCACCGTCCTCGCGGTCGAAACCATCAACGCCGCCGGCGGCGTGCTCGGCCGTCCGCTCCAGCTCATCACCGAGGATACGCAGTCGAAGGCCGGCGAGAGCGGCACCGCCGTCCGCAAGCTCATTTCGCGCGACAAGGTCGTCGCGATCCTCGGCGAGGTGGCCTCGAGCCGTTCGCTCGAAGGCGCGCCGATCTGCCAGCGGCTCAAGGTCCCGATGGTCACGCCGGCTTCGACCAACCCCAAGGTCACCGAAACCGGCGATTACATTTTCCGCGTCTGCTTCATCGATCCGTTTCAAGGACCCGTGATGGCGAAGTTCGCGCTCGAGACGCTCAAGGCCAAACGGCTCGGACTGATGGTCAGCGCCTCCTCCGCCTACAGCGTCGGTCTCGCCAAATACTTCAAGGAAGCCATCGTCGCCGGCGGCGGGACGATTGTGGCGGAGCAGCGCTATCAGGAGGGCGACAAGGATTTCAAGGCGCAGCTCACGGCGATCCGCGCCGCGGGCGTCGACGCGATTTTCAATCCCGGCTACTACAACGAAGGCGCGTTGATGGTGAAACAGGCGCGCGATCTCGGGATCACCGTGCCGATGTTCGGCGCCGACAGCTGGGAAGCCGAGGCGCTGATCGAGCTCGGCGGCAAGGCCGTGGAGGGCGTCTTCCTCTGCTCGCACTATACGCCGACCGATCCGGCGCCGCGCGTGCAGGACTTTGTCCGCGCTTACCGCCAGCGCTGGGGCGCCGGCTACGCCCCGGACTCCAACGCGTCGCTCGGCTACGATTCGGTGCTCGTGTTGGCCGACGCCATCCGCCGCGCCGGCTCCGCCGAGCCCAAGGCGATCCGCGACGCGCTGGCCCAGACTCGGAACTTCGAAGCGGTCACGGGCACGATCACGATCGACAAGAACCGCGACGCTTCGAAGAGCGCCGTCGTCATCACGGTCAAGCACGGCCAGTTCCAGTATGTCCAGACCATGGAGCGGGCGCCGCTCGCGCCGTGAGATTCGCACGCCGCGCCCATTTTCCCCTGTGCTCCTGAACCGCCCTTTCCCATGAAGCTCCCCCGCCTTCTTTTGGTTTCAGCGTTCACGTTCTGCTCGCTCAGTGCTTGGGCCGCCGAGCCGATCAAGGTCGGCGAATACGCTTCGCTCACCGGCAAGGAGGCCAGTTTCGGCCAGTCCTCGCACAAGGGCATCGTGCTCGCGATCGAGGAGATCAACGCCGCCGGCGGCGTGCTCGACCGCCCGCTCGAGCTGATCAGCGAGGACAACCAGACCCGGCCTGGCGAGTCCGCCACGGTGGTGAAAAAGCTGATCGCCCGCGACAAGGTCATCGCGCTGCTCGGTGAAGTCGCCTCGGGTCGCGCCCTCGAAGCGGCGCCGCTCGCGCAGGCGTACCGCATTCCGATGATCGCACCTGCGGCCACGAATCCGAAAGTCACGCAAACGGGCAGCTACGTCTTCCGCGTGTGTTTCATCGATCCGTTCCAAGGCACCGTGATGGCCAAGTTCGCGCATGAGGACCTGAAAGCGCGGAAAGTCGCGATCCTCTCCAGCGTCTCCAACGCCTACAGCGTCGGCTTGGCGAAATTTTTCCGCGACACGTTCACCGCCGCCGGCGGCGAGGTCGCGATCGAGCAGAAGTATCAGGAAGGCGACAAGGACTTCCGCGCGCAGCTCACGGCGATCAAGGCCGCCAACGTCGATGTCGTTTTCGTCCCGGGCTACTACACCGAAGCGGCGCTGATCGTCCGGCAGGCGCGGGAGCTCGGGCTGCAGATTCCATTCATCGGCGGTGACGGCTGGGTCGCCGACCAACTCCTCGAGATCGGCGGCGACGCGCTGAACGGCTGCTATTACTCGACCCATTTCTCGCCGGAGAACCAGGATCCCAAGGTGCAGGCGTTCGTGCAGCGGTTCAGGCAGCGCTGGGGCGCGGAGAACCCGGACGCCTTCGCAGCGCTGGGCTACGACGCCGCCTACGTACTGGTCGATGCGCTCCGGCGCGCCGGCAGCACGGCTGGACCCAAGCTGCGGGACGCACTCGCGGCGACGAAGAATTTCGCCGGGATCACCGGCGTGACGACGATCGACCAGAACCGCGACGCCTCGAAGCCGGCCGCGATCATCGCCATCCGCGACGGCAAGCTCACGTTCCATAAGACCGTCGCGCCGTAGGCGGCGCGAAGCGCCGCCGAGTTGAGAGTTGAGAGTTGAGAGTTGAGAGCCAAACCTGCGAGCATGTTCAACTTCGAACGGCTCGAGGTGTGGCAGAAGTCGATCAATTACGCCGGAACGGTGTACGCTTTCACACAAGGTTTTCCGCGTTCGGAGCTGTTTGGCCTCACCAACCAGATTCGTCGCGCGGCAAACTCCGTCTCTTCCAATATTGCTGAAGGCTCCGCGCGTCCTCGGGCCGACTACGCGAAATTCGTCGGCTACGCCGCCGGTTCGCTCTACGAAACCGTCACTCAGGCAACAATTGCCCGCAACGAGGGTTTCCTCACGACAGAAGACTACCAGAAGCTCTACGCGTTGGCCGAAGAGATCTCCCGCATGCTGAGCGGCCTGCGCGGCTCCCTCGGCGGCTGATCTGCGTCTTGCGCTCGACCCAGAGGCCTCAACGCTCAGCGTTCCCGTCTCTCAACTCTCAGCCCTCAACTCTCAACTTCGCCTCCCCTGTCCGAATTCCTCCAACAACTGCTGAACGGGCTGTCGCTCGGGGCGATCTATGCGCTGATCGCGCTGGGCTACACCATGGTCTACGGCGTGCTGCGGTTCATCAATTTCGCGCATTCCGACGTCTTCATGGTCGGCGCGTTCATCGGCTACTACCTCGGCCACCTCCTTCCTGAAGGCACGATGTGGGGCGGATTCATCGTGCTCGCAGTCGCGATGGCCGGCTGCGCCTTGCTCGGCATGCGGATCGAGCGCACCGCCTACCGTCCGCTGCGCGTGCCGACGGAATTCAATCTGGTCACGTTGCTCGGCGCGCTCGGCGGCGGCGGCGCCGTATTCTATTTCACGCGCGGGTTGACCGACCCGAGCTACGGTTCGGCGTTGCGGCTGCTGCTGTGCTGGGGCGCAGCGGAAGCCGGCGCCTGGCTGATCGATCGCACGGGCTGGAAACTCATCCTCCAACGCACCGCTGGCGGCGCCCCCACACTGAACGTCCTCATCACCGCGATCGGCGTGTCGCTGCTGCTCGAATTCAGCGGTCAGCTCATCTTTGGCGCCGCGCCGCGCACGTTTCCGCAGGTGTTCCCCTCGGCCAACTTTCACCTGGGCGAACTGACCATCTCGACCAACCAGCTGTTCGTGATGGGCGTCGCGTGCGTGTTGATGGTCCTGCTGCAGTTCATCGTTTTTCGGACCAAGATCGGCACCGCCATGCGCGCGGTTTCGCTCAACCCCGCGGCCGCCGAACTGGTCGGCGTGAACAACAACGTCGTCGTCGCGTTCACCTTCGCGCTCGGCTCCGCGCTCGCCGGCGCCGGCGGCGTGCTCTACGCGCTGAACTATCCGTCGATCGATCCGTTGATGGGCGTGATGCCGGGACTGAAGGCCTTCGTCGCCGCGATTCTCGGCGGAATCGGCAACATTCCGGGCGCGGCGCTTGGCGGACTCCTGCTCGGCACCGTCGAGACATTCATCGGCGGCAGCCAGTGGTCCACCTACAAGGACGCGATCGCGTTCGCCGTGCTGATCGTGATCCTGCTCTTCCGTCCCGCCGGCCTGCTGGGCAAGTTCACCGTGGAGAAGGTATGAGCAGGACGTTGAGAGTTGAGAGTTCAGGGTTGAGTGACGGCACGCAAGCGTCAGCTGGCACCAGACGCCGTCGCGCAGCATCGCTCGCTCAGGCGATCGCTCCTCTCAACCCTCAACTCTCAACCCTCAACTAGTCCGCCCGTCCCCCATGCCCAAGCCTCACCTCGCACTCCTGGCCGGCCTGCTCGTGGCTTTCGGCGTCCACTTTTTCTCGGACCACATCGACCCGTATCACCTCGACGTACTGATCGGCGTCGGGATCAACATCATCCTCGCCGTCTCGCTCAATCTGGTGAACGGCTACACCGGCCAGTTCTCGCTGGGCCACGCCGGGTTCATGTCGGTCGGCGCGTATCTCGCTGCCGCCGTGACGCTCTTCCTCGGCCCGCGACTGCTCGGCGAGGACGGCGGCACGCTCTGGCAGCAGAGCCTGCTCTTCCTCGGCGCGCTGATCGTCGGCGGGCTGGCCGCCGCCTTCACCGGCCTGCTCGTCGGCGTGCCCTCTCTGCGACTGCGAGGCGACTACCTCGCGCTCGTCACGCTCGGCTTCGGCGAGATCATCCGCGTCGTGTTCCAGAACGTGGAAGTACTCGGCGGTGCGCTCGGGCTCAACGGCATCCCGCCCTACACGACCATTTTCTGGGTGCTCGCGTTCGTCGCGATCACCCTCTTCGTGGTGGCCTGCCTGGTCACCTCCACCTATGGCCGCGGATTCCTCGCGACGCATGACGACGAGGTCGCCGCCGAGGCGGTCGGACTCAACACCACGCGCTACAAGATCGTCGCGTTCGTGGTCGGCGCGTTCTTCGCCGGCATCGCCGGCGGACTCTACGGCCATTTCAAGATGACCATCACGCCGACCGGTTTCGATTTCACCAAGAGCATCGAGATCGTGGTGATGGTGATTCTCGGCGGCATGGGCAACACGCTCGGCGTCGTGCTCGCCGCGGCGCTGCTGACGCTGCTGCCGGAGGTGCTCCGGCCCGTCGCGGAATACCGGATGGTCATCTACTCGTTTCTCCTGATCGTGCTGATGCTGGCGCGCCCGCAGGGGTTGTTTAACCTTCGCTACTCTCTCGGCCGCAGAAACAAAACCGCCCCATGAACGAGGAAGAAACCGTGATCTGGCAGGGCTCGCCGTCGCAGTGGACCAACTTCGGCGCGTATGTGTTCTGGCTCGTCGTCACCGCCGCGATCGTCGCCGCCTATTTTTTTACCGCCGCCGGTCCGCTCGTGCTGCTCGCGCTGGCCGTACCGGTGCTCGCGCTTTTCATCCGCTGGCTGCAAACGCGCTATCACGTCTACGAGATCACCACGCAGCGAATCCGCACGCGCGCGGGCATCCTTTCGCGCCACACCACCGAGCTCGAACTCTACCGCGTCCGCGACTACGCGCTCGTCGAGCCGTTCTGGCTCCGCCTGGTCGGTCGCGGCCACCTCGTGCTCGAAACCGCCGATCGCTCGAACGAACAGGTGGTGCTTCGCGCGGTCCCGCGGGTGGCGTGGTTGAAAGACCAGGTGCGCACCCACACCGAACGGATGCGCCAGGCGCGCGGCGTGCGCGATCTCGAGATCAACTCGCCGTGACCGCACCGCTGCTCCAGCTCGACAAGGCCACGATCCGGTTCGGCGGACTCACCGCCGTCAACGCCGTGGACTTCGTCGTCGGCGAGAACGAACTCGTCGGCCTCATCGGTCCGAACGGCGCCGGCAAAACCACGGTGTTCAATCTCATCACCGGCGTTTACCAGCCGACCGACGGCGCCGTGCGGTTTCGCGGCCGCGATCTCGCCGGGCTGAAAGTCCATGACATCGTCGCCCGCGGCATCGCCCGCACGTTCCAGAACATCCGACTTTTTGGCAGCCTCTCGGTCTTCGACAACGTCCGCGCCGCGTGCAATCTCCACCGGCGCACCGGGCCGCTGCACACGCTGCTCCGGCTCCGCGCGTTTACCGAGGACGAGGCGGCCATCACCCGCCGCACGGAAGAGCTGCTGGAGATTTTCAACCTGCGGCGCTTTCGCGATGCGCCAGCGCAGTCGCTCCCCTACGGCGAGCAGCGCCGGCTCGAAATCGTCCGCGGCCTGGCCACGAAACCAAAACTGCTGCTGCTCGACGAACCCGCCGCCGGCATGAACCCGACGGAAAAGGTCGAGCTCATCCGGCTGATCCAGCGCATCCAAAAAGAATTCGCGCTCTCGATCCTGCTCGTCGAGCACTCCATGAAGGTCGTCATGGGCGTGTGCCAGCGCATCGCCGTGCTCGACTACGGCATCAAGATCGCCGAGGGCGATCCCGCCGCGATCCAGTCGGATCCAAAGGTGATCGAAGCCTACCTCGGCGAGGAGCACCAGCGTTCGCTGACGCACCACTGACGACATAATTTTCGATTTTCGAATCTCGATTTTCGATCGTGCTCGCCGCCGGTCCGAAATCGGAAATCGGAAATCAGAAATCGAAAATGCTCCAAGTCACCGATCTCCAGGTTTCCTATGGTGCCATCACGGCGCTGTCGGGTCTCTCGTTTCAGATTCCCGCGGGCGCGATCGTCACCCTCATCGGCGGCAACGGCGCGGGCAAGACCACCACGCTGCGCACCATTTCCGGACTGCTGCGGCCGAAGGCCGGGCGAATCGTCTTCGATGAAGAAGACATCACCGCCACGCCGTCGCACCGGATCGTGGCCCGCGGGCTCGGCCATGTGCCGGAGGGCCGGATGATTTTTTCCAACCTCACCGTGGCGGAAAACCTCGCGATGGGCGCCTACCTGCTGCACGACACCGATCTCGTGCAGAAGAACCGCGAGTATGTTTTCGGCGTGTTTCCGCGGTTGAAGGAACGGCTGAAGCAGATGGCCGGGACCCTTTCCGGCGGCGAACAGCAGATGCTCGCGATCGGTCGCGCGCTCATGGGCAGCCCGAAGTTCCTGATGCTCGACGAGCCGTCGCTCGGCATCGCGCCACGACTGATCAGCACGATTTTCGAGAAGATCGTGGAGATCAACCGCGAGCACGGGATCACCATCCTGCTCGTGGAGCAGAACGCGAATCTCGCGCTCGACGTCTCGTCCTACGCCTTCGTGCTCGAGACCGGCCGGATTGCGATGCAGGGCGAGAGCAAACATCTCCGCACCGACCCGCGGCTCAAAGCGACCTACCTGGGCGGGTGAAGAGCGTGGCACGGGCAAGATGCCCGTGCCACCACGCGGGTAGGGGCGCAGCTTGCTACGCCCTTAGGTTTCGTGATCGCGGGCGCAGCAAGTCTGCGCCCCTACTCTAGCCTTCGCTTCTGTTCAACCACTCGCCAGCACCGCGAACGGCAGCTCGGCCAGGAGCTCGCTGAGCCGCAGCTCGCCCGCCTCACCCGCGTGCTCGCAGCCGGTCACGACATCGCGCCAGCGCTTCCCCCCGCCTGTCGGGAGCACGAGCGTGGTGTCGTCCCACACCAGCCCCAGCGGCGGACACCCGAGTGCACTCGTCAACCGCGGCGCGACCACGAGCATCGCCTCCTCGCCGATCACGCGGGCAAACGCGACCACCTTGTCGCGAAAACGTCCCCTCGTCTGCAGCGGCCAATACTCGCCCTGCTGAAACAGCTCGCGGTGCGTTCCACGGAACTGCAGCAGCGCGCGCGCGATCTGCAGCTTGATCTCCCCGCTGCGCCAATCCCGGAACAGCTCGGCCCAACGCAGTCCGTCGAGCGGTTTCTGCGTGAGCCGGCTGCGCAGGTCGAAGTCCACCGGGCGCCGGTTGTCGGGATCCACCAGGCTCAAATCCCACAGCTCCGTGCCCTGATAAAAATCCGGCACGCCCGGCGACGTGATTTTCAGCACCGTCTGCGTGAGGGTGTTCACCAACCCGAGATGCGCGAGCCGCCCCGCACGCGGCCGGAAGCTCGCCAGGAACTCGCGGCCGCTCTCCAACGACAGCAATGCGTCCACGAAGCGATCGCCCGCCTCGATCCAGCGTTCGTTGGGCTGCACCCAGGTGGTGTTGCGCTTCGCCTCGTTGACGGCCTTGCGCAGGTGCTCGCGAATCCGCTCGCGGAAACCATCGTCCGGATCGGCGTCGTCCGCCGGCCACGCCGCCAGCAGGATCTGATACAGCCGATATTCCTCGTTCGCATCCGGCGCGGCGCGACCATCGACCATGGTCTTGTGCCGCTGGTTCATCTGCCGCCATTCCTGCAGACTCTCGTGCCATTCGTGCGGGAGCTCCGACAGCGCGTAGAGCCGGGCCCGCGCATCCTCCCCGAGCTTCGTGTCGTGCGTGGCGAGCGCGAGCAGCGCGTGCGGCGTGCGCCGCAGCCGCTCCTCATTCGCCGCGTGAAATCCTGCCACGGTGCCGCCGAACCGGCCGGGATTGCCGCCGACCTCGTTCAACGCGATGAACCGGCTGTAGGTGTAAAACGCGGTGTCTTCGACCGCCTTCGCCATGATCGCGCCGGTGTATTGTTGAAAGCTCAACACCCAGTCGGCCAGCCGCGCGCGCAGCGCCTGCGTCGGTTGCGCGGCGCGCTCGGCCTCGGCCGGATCCTCCGGCGGGAAATCGCCGGTGAGCACGTCGCGCACGAGCTCGATCGGCGCCGCGCCGAGCCGCGGATTGCGCGCGATCGCGATCGCACTCGCCTGCTCCACGACGCGCCGGTCACGCGCCTCCATCGGCGCCGGCCCCCGACGATACGTGCGATAAACTCCATGGGCCGCCATCACTTCGCGCACTGCGACCGTGAGCTCGTTGCGCGACACGTCCCGCCAGCGACGTTCGCTGCGCACCAGGTCCGTCAGGTCGGTCGCCAGCTTGAGCACCGCGTTGGCGAACAGCTCTTCGAGCACCAGCAGCTTTTTTTGGTACACGACATCCTCGAACGCCGCCGTTTCGCCGGTGAATTCGGCATAGTGTTCGCTGAAATAGCGCTCGGCCTGGGGATCCACGAGCACACCGGCGATCTGCGCGATGAACTCGTAGCCCGTGGTGCCGTGCGTCGGCCACTCGACCGGGAGCGGTTCGTGGTCGGCCAGGATCTTTTCCACCAGCACATAGAGCGGATCGCGCGCTTCGTCACCGGTTCGCATCGCGAGCGCCTGCAAGCGCTCGAGGTACCGCTGCGGCTGCCGCAAGCCGTCGATGTGATCGATCCGCAGTCCGGTCACGGTGCCTTCCACCAGCAGGCGCGAGAGCAAGGCGTGGGTTTCCTCGAACACCTCCGGCTCCTCCATCCGCAATCCAATCAGCGTGTCGATCGCGAAAAACCGCCGGTAATTTGTTTCGTGCTGCCCCGCGCGCCAGTAGGCCAGTCGGTAGTGCTGCTGCGAGATCACCTCGTCGAGCGCATCGAAGCTGCGCGGCTCGCCGGTCCGCCCTTCCAGCGCGTGCAACCGCTCCTCAAGCGCCGCGCGCGCCGCGGGCTGCTGCTCGAGCAGCGTTCCCAGCCGGCGTTTCAATTCCGCCACGCGTTTGGTCCGCTCCGCCGCCCTCTCGAAATCCTCGGTGGCCTCGGCCCGCGGCAGAGCGCCGAATTCCTCCGCCAGCTCCCGCAGCTGGGCCGCCGCCGGCATCGACTCCGCGGCCGCGTTCAACAACGATTGGTACGTCTGCGGCCGCACCGGAAACTGCATGTCGCCATAGTGCACGCCGATGACGCCCCGTTCGCAGCGGAGCGCCAGCCGCCCCGCCTCGAGCACGCGGCCATAGTGATCGTCGAGGATCGGCACCAGCACCTGCGCCGCGCCCTCGCCGGTGCCGCTCCAGTCGATATCGAAAAACCCCGCGTAGCGCGAATGCACGCCATTCTGCAGCACGTCGCGCCACCAGGTGTTCAACAGGCCCGGCGCGTTGATCCCCATGTGATTCGGCACGAAGTCGAGCACCAGGCCCATCTGCCGCGCGCGCAGGGCGTCGTGCAGTCGACTAAAGCCCTCGCGACCGCCGAGCTCCGGATTGATCAAACGGTAATCGGTTACGTCATAGCCGTGCGAACTGCCCGGTGTGGAGAGCAGGATCGGCGAAACGTAATAGTCGGAAATGCCGAACGCGTGCGCATGCGCGATCACCGCCTCCGCGGCGGCGAACGGAAACTCGCGCCGCAATTGCAGTCGGTAGGTGGCCACGGGGATGCGCCGCGCCTGCATCGGATTGCTCACGATCGCACCCGCTCCTCCGTCGGCCGCGCGACCAGCAACAAGGTCGCCGGCGCCGTGAACACCAGCGTATCCACCCCCGGCAGCGCCGACGTGGCACAGGTCACCACGCGTTCCGGGGGCGCGCCCGCGGCGGTTTCGATCCAACTCGCATTGCTGTCGAGCGCCAGCTGCCAGCTGTGACCGGCCGGCGGTCGCAGCCGGGAATCCGCCTGGAGTGACAGCCGCGCGCCGCCCTCGAGCGAGGTCAGCACCAGCCGCTCCGGGCCCGCGGCGGGACGATAGCGAATCGCCACGGCGCGCTCGAGGGCCTCGACCGACCAGCGCGCCCGATCCGCCGCGACCTCCTCAAGCCACGCGCCGCGCTCCCGCAAGCAGGCGCGATACAGGTGCAGCACGGTCGCGTACGGACTGAGCCGCAGTTCGTCCCAAGACAGTTTCGAACGCGTGAACGTCTCCAGCGCCTGCGGATCGGGCACCGTGCCGAGGCCTGAGGCGTGATCGCGCGCAAACTCCGAAAACTCCTTGCGCCGGCCTTCCGACACCTTGGTGCCCAGCTCACCCGCGTGATCGGTGAAGAACAGAAACGGCGCGCTCGCCGCCCACTCCTGGCCCATGAAGATCAGCAGCGGATAAGGCGCGAGACACAGCAGCCCCGAGGCGGCGCGAAAAGCCGCGGGCGCGATCAGGTGTTCCAGCCGCTCGCCGCGCCCGCGATTGCCGACCTGGTCGTGGTTCTCGATACACAGGACGAACGCGTGGGGAGAGAGGTGATCGCAGGGTTCGCCGCGGGGCCGGCCCTTCCAGGAGGGATACGGCTGCCCGCGATAAAACCAGCCGTGCCGCAAGGTCGCAGCCACCTGCTCGGGCGAGCCGGCGTAATTCTTGAAATACGCGTCCTGCACCCCCGTCAGCGCCACCCGCACCTGGTGGTGAAAATCGTCGGCCCACGCGGCGTCGAGCCCCGCGCCGGCGCCGTCGGGCCGCCGCAGGATGTCGCACGAGTTGCGCTCGTCCTCCGCGATCAGGAAGGCGCCGCGCTCCTGCGCCACGTCGGCGAGCTCGGCGAGCAGGTGCCGCGGCGAGTCATCGCGGATCGCGTGCGTCGCGTCGAGCCGTAGTCCGTCGAAGCGGAATTCGTCGAGCCAGGCGACGGCGTTGTGGAGAAAATAATCGCGCACCGGCCGGTTGTCGGGTCCGTCGAAGTTCAACGCCTGGCCCCAGGGCGTGTGGTGCTCCGGATTGAAGTAGGCGCGGCCGAACTGGCTCAGGTAATTGCCATCGGGACCGAGGTGGTTGTAGACGACGTCGAGAATCACCGCGAGTCCGTGCTCGTGCGCCGCGTCGACGAACGCCCGCAGATCGTCCGGCCGGCCATAGCAGCGCGCCGGCGCGTAGAGCGCCACGCCGTCGTAGCCCCAATTGCGGCTGCCGGGAAAATCCGCGACGGGCATGAGCTCGATCGCGCGCACGCCCAACGCGGCGATGTGCTCCAGCCGGCGGGCCGCCGACTGAAACGTGCCCTCGCGCGTGAACGTGCCCACATGCAGCTCATAGATCGACTGGCCGCGCCAGCCGGGTCGACGCCAGCCGGTGCACCGCCAGCGATACTCGTGCGGATCGATGCACTCCGACCAGCCATGCACGCCCTCCGGTTGAAACCGCGAAGCCGGGTCGGGCCGCAACGTGCCATCGCTCAGTTCGATGATGTAGCGATTACCCGCCGCGCCGATGGCGTCTTCGCCGACGTGATAACCCTCCGGCTGAGGCTCGAGGGGCAGCCGGGCCACGGTGCCGTCGGCCCGCCGGACCTGCACCGCCAGCCGTTCGTGGTCAGGCGCCCAGACGCAGTACCGCACTCCGCGCGGTTGCACGTGCGCGCCGGGTCGAATGGCAACGTCGATCGAAGTTTCCATGAAAGGTGTGTTGGGCCGCGCGCCGGGAAATTCCGCCAGGCCGCCAGTCGGCCGGCCGGACCGCTGTGGCGCGGCCCGCAACCCGCCCGGCTTAGTTGGGTACCGCGCGGCACAGTTCCTCCATCGCAGGAAAATGGCGGCGGCGGATTCGCGTGGACCGCATAAGATAATGCCCGGTAGCCGCCCGAGGGGGAATCGCCGACCTCCCGGGTGCCGCAGGGCTGACGATCGGTCGCGTCTTCAGCCACGCGGAAACCGCCGCAGCCGCGGCACGGTCAACGGACCGCGGCGGCGGTCAACGCACCAACTCGGAGGCTCAAGGCGTTGGTTTCGGCGGGATCGCCGGCGCGAGATCCGGAGCGCGGTGCGCTTCCCCCGACGAGCCCGGGACGCGCGCGGGGTTCGGCATCGAAATCGGCGTCGTGGCGGAAGGTCCCGCCGGCGCGGGCACGCCCGACGCAGCAAACGGCGAAGTCGTGGGTCCTTTCCGCGGCGGGAGGCCGCGGCCGCCGATCTTCTCCCACGGATTCCGCGCTTCCTCGTCGGTACCGGTTTCCTGCTGGAACAGCACCAGCGAGATCGCGGTGAGCTGATGCTTGCTCCCGCCTTGTCGCAACCGCGGCGATTCGATGAACCCGGCCTCATCCGTGGTATCGAGAATCCGGCGCCAGCCGACGTTCGGCCGGCCCGGCAGCGTCACTTCGACCTCGCCATCGTGCGCGTTGAAATAAAGCAGAAACGTGCCGTCCGTGATTGGCTCACCGAAATACGAACGCAGGTCCATCGAGCGGCCGCTCAACATGAATCCGAGAACTTTCGCGAAGTCGGCGCTCCAGCCCTCGTCGTCCATCTCCGAGCCGTCGGGATAGAACCAAGTGATGTCCTTCACCCCCGTGCCGCGAAGATCGCGGCCTTTGAAAAAGTTCGGTTGGTGAAAGATGGGATGCTGCAGCCGGAACTGGATCAGCCGCGAGGTAAACTCCAGCAGCTGCTGTTCGGGCGGCGGCAGCTTCCAGTTGATCCAGCTGATCTCGTTGTCCTGGCAATACGCGTTGTTGTTGCCGCGCTGCGTTGCGCCCGCCTCATCGCCGCCGCGGAGCATGGGCACGCCTTGCGAGAGCAACAGCGTGGTCAGGAAATTCCTTTTCACCCGCCGCCGCAGCGCGCGGATCTCCTCCGGCGCATCGAGGCCTTCGTACCCCCAGTTGTAGGAGTTGTTGTTGTTGTCGCCGTCCTGGTTGTTCTCGCCGTTCGCTTCATTGTGCTTCTCGTTGAACGAAACCAGATCACGCAGCGCGAAGCCGTCGTGCGAGGTGATGAAGTTGATGCTCGCCGTCGGGGTTTTGCCGCTGCTCTGGTAAAGATCGGAGCTGCCGCACAGCCGGTAGGCGAAATCGCGCATGTGGCCGGACTCGCCCTTCCAGTAGCGGCGCACGGTATCGCGGTAGCGGCCGTTCCACTCCGCCCACAGCACCGGGAAGTTGCCGACCTGGTAGCCCCCCTCGCCCACATCCCACGGCTCCGCGATCAGCTTCACCTGGGAGAGCACGGGATCCTGGTGAATGACGTCGAAAAACGATGAGAGCCGGCTGACCTCATGGAGTTCGCGGGCTAGCGCGGTGGCGAGGTCGAAGCGGAAGCCGTCGACGTGCATGTCGAGCACCCAGTAGCGCAGGCTGTCCATCACGAGCTGCAGCACGCGTGGATTCGGTACGTTCAGCGTGTTGCCGGTCCCGGTATAATCCATGTAGTAGCGCGGATTGTCCGCGGTGAGCCGGTAATAGCTCGCGTTGTCGATGCCGCGGAACCCGAGCGTGGGCCCGAGGTGATTGCCCTCGGCGGTGTGGTTGTAGACCACGTCGAGGATCACCTCGAGCCCGGCGGCGTGGAGGCTGCGCACCATCGCGCGAAATTCATCGACCTCCGCGCCGCGATTGCCGTTTTCACTGCTGTAGGTCGGCTCCGGCGCGAAAAACCCGAGGCTGTTGTAGCCCCAGTAGTCGCTCAGCCCCTTGTCGAGCAGATGCTTTGATGTCACGTGCTGATGCACGGGCATCAGCTCGATCGCGGTCACGCCGAGTTTCTTGAAATACTCAATCGCGTGCGGGCTGCCGATCCCCGCGTAGGTGCCGCGGAGGTGCTCCGGCAGCACTTCCCAGAGCTTGGAGAAACCCTTCACGTGGGTCTCGTAGATCACCGTCTCATGAAAGGCCCGGTCCGGCCGTACGTCGCCGCCCCACGCGAACACCGGGTTGACCACGACCGCCTTCGGCATCAGCACGGCGTTGTCGCGCGCATCGAACGAGAGATCGCCGTCCGCGTGCCCGATCGTGTAGCTGAACATCTCGTCCGACCACTGCACTTGGCCCGCGATCGCCTTCGCGTAGGGGTCGATCAGGAGCTTGTTCCGGTTGAACCGATGGCCCTTGAGCGGCTCGTAGGGACCGTCGACGCGATAGCCGTAGAGTTGGCCGGGCCGGATCTCCGGCAGAAAACAATGCCACACCTGATCACTGCGCTCGGTGAGCTTGATCCGCGCGGTCTCCGGCTCGCCGAGCTGGTCGAAGAGGCACAGCTCCACGCCGGTGGCGTTTTCGGAAAAGAGGCTGAAGTTGACGCCGGAGCCGGTCCAGGTGGCGCCGAGCGGATACGAGTGGCCTTTCCACACTTTGGTGGGCTTCATGGGGCGCGCCGCGGACAGGCGAATCGCCGGCGCGTTCCCGGCCGCCAACGTGGCCCAGGCGTCCCGCCCGTGGGGTTTGTGGCCACGTCTCGCCCGTAGGCGCCAGGTCAACCGCACCCGCCACGGGCAGGATGTGCGTGCCACGTGCGGCCGACGCTGCTTTGGCCTTCCCATCCTGCTGCTTGATTTTTTCCCACCGCCGCTAAACTAGCGGGCTCTTTTCTTTTATAGCTCTAGACGCTCAGCTCTCAGCCCTTCGACAAGCTCAGGGCCTCCGGCTCTCAGCTCTCAACCCTCAGCTCTCAACTCCCCTCCCATGTCCACCACGGCACCGCAAAAATTCGAGTTCCAGGCCGAGATCGCCCAGCTCCTCGATATTGTCACCCACTCGCTCTACACGGAGAAGGAAATCTTCGTGCGCGAGCTGGTGTCCAACGCCTCCGACGCACTGGAGAAGCTGCGCCACCTGCAGCTCACGGAAAAGGAGATCTACGACGACACGCTCACGCTGGAGATCAACGTCACCACCGACGACAAGGCGAAGACGATCACGATCCAGGACTTTGGCATTGGCATGACCCGGCAGGAGCTGGTCGAGAATCTCGGCACGATCGCGCACTCCGGCTCCAAGGCGTTTCTGAAGGCGCTGGCCGAAAGCGAGCAGAAGAACACCAGTCTGATCGGCCAGTTCGGCGTCGGCTTCTACTCCGCGTTCATGGTCGCCAAGTCGGTCAAGGTCTACACGCACTCGTGGCGGAAAGACGAAACCGGCCAGCTCTGGACCAGCGAAGGCGCCGGCAACTATTCGATCGAGGAAAGCAGCGGCGAGCGCCGCGGCGCGAAGATCGTGATCGAGCTGAAGGACGAGTGCTCGGAATTTTCCCAAGACTGGCGGATCAAGGAGATCCTCGAGCGCTACAGCGCGTTCGTGTCGTTCCCGATCAACCTGAACGGCAAGCGCGTCAACACCGTCCAGGCCCTGTGGCTCCGCAACAAAAACGAGATCAAGGACGAGGAATACACCGAGTTCTACAAGTTCCAGGCGCACGCGTTCGACGAGCCGCGGCTGCGGCTGCACTTCTCCGCCGACGCGCCGCTCGCGATCAACGCGCTGCTGTTCGTACCGAAGGAAAACACGGAAAAGCTCGGGTTCTCGCGGCTCGAGCCGTCGGTCGCGCTCTACTGCCGGAAGGTGATGATCGACGCCAAGCCCAAGCACCTGCTCCCCGAGTGGCTGCGGTTCCTTAAGGGCGTCGTCGATAGCGAGGACCTGCCGCTCAACATCTCGCGCGAGACGATGCAGGACAAGGCGCTGATCGAGAAGCTGAACAAGGTCATCACGAAGCGCTTCCTGAAATTTCTCGAGGACGAGGCGAAGAACCGCGTCGACGCCTACAACGAGTTTTACGCCGAGTTTGGCTTCTTCCTGAAGGAGGGCGCCGCCGTCGACTTCACGCACAAGGACCAGCTCGCGAAGCTGCTCCGGTTCGAGTCGTCGCTGACCGAGAAGGGCAAGACCACCAGTCTCGCCGACTACGTCACCCGGATGGGCAGCGAGCAGAAGGAGATTTATTATCTCTTCGGCCCGAACCGCGCGGCGATCGAAAGCGGCCCGTATCTCGAAGGGTTCAAGGCGCGCAATCTCGAGGTGCTCTTCTGCTACGAGTCAGTCGATGAGTATGTGATGAACAGCCTGCGCGAGTTCGACGGCAAAAAGCTCACTGCCGCCGATCACGCCGACGTCAAGCTGTCCGACCTGCCGAAGCCCGAGGGCGCGCTGAGCGAGGACGACACCAAGAAGCTCACGAGCTGGCTGAAGGACACGCTGGGCGAGCGCGTCGCCGAGGTGAAAGCCAGCGATCGGCTCGTCGATTCCCCGGCGCTCGCACTGAATGCCGACAAGTTCATGTCGCCGCACATGCGCCGCATGATGAAGGCGCTGAACAAGGATGGCGCCGAGTCGCCGCTGCGCGTGAACCTCGAGATCAATCCGCGCTCGGCCGTGATCAAGCGGCTCTTCGAAACGCACACCGCTGCGCCGGATAAGGCCAAGCTCGTTGCCGAACAGATTCTCGACAACGCGCTGATCAGTGCCGGCCTGCTCGACGACGCGACCGCCATGGTCGCCCGACTCTACAAGATTCTCGAAACCGCCTGATGCGTAGGGCGGAGTCTCCCGACCCCGCCGGGCCCAATTTCGGAGCCAACCCTCGCCGCCCTTCTGCAGACGCGACGCCCCCGTCGCGTCGGCCTTGTTGTAGCCGGGGTCGTTGACCCCGGCCGGCCGGGCTCAGCGAGCCCAGCTACATCATGCTGCGCCGCTCCGGCTGCCGCGACGAGGGCGTCGCGGCTCCAGCACAACCTCGCTTGGTCGGGGCGCAGTCTTGCTGCGCCCTCCCTCACGCGGCTTCATTGGTAGGGACGCCACTTCGTGGCGTCCGCGAGCAATCGGCGACTTCCCGGACGGCTCGGAGAGCCGTCCCTACCTCCCCGCTCACTCGTCGCCGTGCATGAAATAGTTTGCCAGCGGCGAGGCCCGGATGACCGGGACCAGCAGCGTCTTCAACTCCGACTCCGCCATCGAGGACAGTTTTTCGATGAACCGATCGCTGAGCACCACGCCTTGGCTCAACAGCGGCAGATCGCTCACTTCCGGGGGCGGGAACGGCTCGGCCAGGATGTCCGACTCCGACAGCTGTCCCGCTGTCTTCAGTTCGATGCAATCGGGGCGGCGCACGACCGTAAGCCGGACCGCGTAGCCTTGCAGCGCGTACGTGTGCGTCTCGCGTTCCGGCGGCACCGGCATGACGCGATGATGCGCCTCGCCGGTGCGCAACGCCCGCGACAGAATCGGCGTGATCGCATCACCGCCGCGGCTCTGCGCCTCGTTGCGGAACGCCGCGCTGATGATCGTCTGCGTCTCCGCGAGGAAATCCAGCGTCTCACGATGCGACGCCGCGGTGCGCTTCAGCATCTTTTGGAACATCGCGCCTGCGGCCGCCGCGTCCACCTCAAGCAGCAGATCTATCCAAACCTGCTCTTTCAGGTAAACCACCCCGGCCCACGTCGTGAACGCCAGCGGCCGGTGCACGTTCCCGTGGTCGATCTGCGCCTTCACCGCGCGACCAAGCCCAAGATCGGAAATCGAGCGGATCATGATCGCATCGATGCGCTCCCCGCCCGGGCCGAGCTTCGCATCCGCCGCGTCCGGATCCGGAATCGGCGGCATCGTGCCGGAGCGCGCCCGCGCACTCTGCGCCGCCGCGATCTCGCCCAGCAGGTTGTACCGCTGCGCGAGCGATTCGAGCTGCGTGATGTGGTTCTGCAGTTCGACCTGATACTCGATCGAGCGCCGCGCGACCCGCAGCCGCGCCATCAGTTCACCCGGATTGAAAGGTTTTGAAATGTAGTCGTCCGCGCCCGCGTCCAGCGCCGAGGTGATGTCGTTCGCGCCGCTCTTCGCGCTCACCATCATCACATAGGGTCGAATCTTGAGGTTGGTGGTCCGAATCCGCCGGCAAACCTGCAGCCCGTTCAGTCCGGGCATCATCCAGTCAAGAATCGCAATCGTCGGCGCCTCCGGCGCGCTGAGCAGCTTCAACGCAGCCTGGCCGTCTTCCGCCACCACCACTTCGTATTTTTCCTTTTCCAGAAATCCCATCAGCACCCGCCGGGCAACGGGTTCGTCATCAGCAATCAGTATCTTCATTGGGAGGTATTCGTGGGAGCGAAAGGACCGGCGACCGCCGCAGCCCGACAGCCCAATCGTTTGGGAGTACGGTCGCAGCCGCCGCATCGTCGGGGGGTTGGGCGTAAAGGTCCAGCGATTCTTATATCGGCACCGTAGCTCCGCGCTCAACCCGCGCGGCTCAATCGGTTTGAACACATCCTCGTTTGCCCGCCGCGGCGCGGCGTGGGATGAGTACCACATGCACGCTCCCGCCCGATTCATTGGCCTCCTCGGACTGCTCGTCGGCTGCAGCGGACTGACCGCCTGCGCGGCGTCGCCCACGGGGAGCATGGAGAACTGGGTCGTCGAGCAGATGCCCGGCGGCACGGTCCGGGTTGACGGCGATGCACTGGTGATCGAGGACGCCGCGGGCTGCACCGTCTGGTATCGCCCGAAGCTCACCGCGCCGGTGGAGATCAGCTACGATGCCACCGCGGTCTCGCGCGGCGGGCCGAACGATCGGGTATCCGACCTGAACTGTTTCTGGATGGCGCAGGATCCCGCCGCGCCGGACCAATGCCCGTTCGGCGCCGGCCATGACCGAAGCGGCAAGTTCGCCGATTACGACACCCTGCTCACCTACTATGTCGGCTACGGTGGCAACACGAATTCGACCACGCGGTTCCGGCGCTACGATGGCACGGCAGCGCGTCCGCTGCTGCCCGAGCACGACCTGAGCCAGGCGCAGTTCCTTCTGAAGCCGAATCAAACCTACCGGATCCGGCTCGTCGCGCACGACGGCGTCGCGGAGTACTGGCGCGATGGCGAAAAGATTTTCACGTTCCGTGATCCCGCGCCGCTGACGAGCGGCTGGTTCGCGTTCCGCACGGTGAAAAGTCACCTCGAGATTAGGAATTTCAAGGTGAAGTCCGGCCGCTGATTCCGCGCCTTCGTGTCCGCTGACGCGTGCGTGGGAGCGCGGCGTCCCGCCCGCCTCGCGTCAGCCCAGCCCCTTCAACAGCCGCTCGAGCTCGGCGCGCTTCGCCTGCTGGTCGGCCAGCTGCTTCTTCGCGCCCTCGAGCACCGCGGGCGGCGCCTTGCTCACAAATGCCTGGTTCGCCAGTCGCGCTTCCGTGCCGGCGATGTGCTTTGCGATTAGATCGAGTTCCTTCTTCAAACGCGCCTTCTCGGCGCCAACGTCGACCGTGCTCGCCAGGTCGAGATAGATCGTGCCGAGCGGCGTCACGATCGCCGGCGCGCCTTCGACCGACTCACGTCGCGTGATCTCCGCCGCGCCCGCCATCCGGGCGAGCTTCGCGAGATTGGCCTCGAGCGTGGCCCAGCCCGCATCGGTCGCGGTCACGAACAACTTCACGTCACGTCGGCTCGCGAGGTTGTGCTCCGCCTTCAAGGCGCGTGCCTGCGACACAAACGTCTTCAGTCCTTCGACCGCGGTGCTCTGCGAACGATCGAGCACGAGCCCCGCGCGCTGCAGCGCAGCACCGAATTCCGCCGCGGTTTCCAGCCGCGCGTTCTGGATGAATGCGCCCGGCTTCCTCGCGTCCACCGACTCATTGCCGGCATAGCCGAGCAGCCCCCAGAGCTCCTCCGTGATGAACGGCACGAACGGATGCAGCAGCAGCAATGTCTGGCGAAGCACGACATCCTGGATCGCGAGGCAGTTCGCCTTCGTTTCAGCGGCCTGCATCTTTGCCTTCGAGACTTCGACATACCAGTCGCAGAAATCGCCCCAGAAAAAGCTGTAGAGCGCCTGCACCGCCGCACTGAACTCGAACTCGCGGAAGCACCGCTCGAGCTCGGCCGTCGTCGCCGACAGTCGATCGAGGATCGCGTGATCATCGGCGTCGAACTTCGCCGGCTCGAGCCGTGCCGCAATCGCCGCCAGCGAGGCGTTGTCGCCGGCCTCGCCGCTCATCTGGCGGAACCGGCACGCGTTCCAGAGCTTGTTGCAGAAATTCTTGCCGCCCTCGATCCGGTCCTCCTGGAACCGGATGTCCTGGCCCTGCGGCGCGATCGAGATGATCCCGAAGCGCAAGCCGTCCGCGCCGTATTTGTCGATCAGCACCAGCGGATCGGGCGAGTTGCCGAGCGACTTCGACATCTTCCGGCCCTGCTGATCGCGAATGATGCCCGTGAAATAGACATCGCGGAACGGAATTCGCCGCTCCAGCGATTCGCCCGGCCGGACAAACTCCAGCCCGGCCATGATCATCCGCGCGACCCAGAAGAAGATGATGTCCGGGCCCGTCACGAGCGTGCTCGTCGGATAGAAATAGTCGAAGCCCGCCTGCTTCATCTCGGCTTGATCCGGCCAGCCCATCGTCGCGAACGGCCACAGCCAGGACGACGCCCATGTGTCGAGCACGTCGTCCTCCTGCTCCCAGTTCTGCGGATCCGCCGGGCCGTCGACCGACACGTGCCAGTTCTTCGGATCCGAGCGGTCGGCGCCTTTGCGATACCAGACCGGGATGCGATGCCCCCACCACAGCTGCCGGCTAATGCACCAGTCCTGGATGTTTTCGAGCCAGTGCAGGTAAACCTTCGACCAGCGCTCCGGGTGAAACTTGATGTGGCCGTCGCGCACCGCGGCTTTCGCTTCCTCGATCTTCGGATAGCGCAACCACCACTGTTCGGTCAGCCGCGGCTCGATCGGCACGTCCGCACGCTCGGAATAGCCGACATTGTTGGAATACGCTTCCTCCTCGAGCAGCGCGCCGCGCTCCTTGAGCAACTCCGCCGCGCGCTTGCGGCCGACGAACCGATCCATGCCCGCCAACTCGGAACCGGCGAGTTCGTTCAGCACGCCGTTCGGCTGCAGCACGTCGATCGCGGGCAGCTTGTGCCGCTGGCCGACTTCGTAGTCCACCTTGTCGTGCGCCGGGGTGATCTTCAGCGCGCCAGTGCCGAAAGCCCGATCGACCGCGTTGTCCGCGATGATCGGAATCTCCGCCGCGGGCCCGATCGGCCGCCGCACTTTCTTGCCAATGATGTCCGCGTAGCGCGGATCCTCCGGATGCACCGCGATCGCCACGTCGCCCGGAATCGTCTCGGGCCGCGTGGTCTTCACCTCGATGAACCGGCCCGGCTGATCGACGAGCTCGTAGCGGACGCGATACAGCGCGCCGTTCACCGGCTTCATGATCACTTCCTCGTCGGACAGCGCCGTGAGCGACACCGGGCACCAGTTCACCATCCGCTTGCCGCGGTAGATGTAGCCGCGATTGAAGAGCTCCACGAAGACGTGCAGCACGCGCTTCGAATAGGCCGGGTCCATCGTGAACGCGGTGCGATCCCAGTCGCACGACGCGCCGAGTCGCCGCAGCTGCTCGAGGATGATGCCGCCCTTCTCGTGCCGCCACTCCCAGACCTTTTCCAAAAACTTTTCCCGGCCGAAATCGTGCCGCGTCTTCTTCTGCTTGCGCAGCTCGCGCTCCACCACGGTCTGCGTCGCGATCCCCGCGTGATCCGTGCCCGGCACCCACACCGGCGACTTGCCCTCGAGCCGCGCGCGCCGGATCAGGATGTCCTGGATCGAATTGTTCAGCACGTGGCCCATCGTGAGCACGCCGGTCACGTTCGGCGGCGGAATGACGATGCTGTAGGCCGGCCGCGCCGGATCGACCTTGCTGGCGAAGGCCTTGGCCTCCAGCCAGGCGGCATACCACTTCTTTTCGACGTCGCGCGGTTCGTAGCTCTTGGTGATCTCGGCCATGGTCTTGCGGGTGCTAAAACCGCTGAGAAAACCGTCCGCCGGCAGCCGAGGCAAGTGGTTAAACGGACCCGAGCCCGTCCAGCGCCCAGAGTCCAGCGCTGAGCGCCTGATGGCCGAGGTTTTGCGAAGCCGGGCGCATCGCTCCGCCCGGCGCGTCCCCGGCGGGCCCGGCGGTTCCGCCCTACTCTCGATCCAACCGCCTGCTCAGCTTCCCCGCTCTCAACCCTCATCTCTCAACTCCACCCCCTCTCAACTCTCAACCCTCAACGCTCAACTCCCCGCCCGGCTCTCCGCTCTGGACTCTCAGCTCTTGGCTTCTTCTCAATTCCCCTCGCCCGTCGCGCGTTTTTGGGCAAAGTAACCGCTCTTCCCTTTCCATGTTCGTTCCGACCCCCGTCGCACCTGAAGATCCTCTGGCGTTCACTGGCGCCGCCACGCGCGCGGAGCGGCTCGCCGCGTGCAAGACCTATCTCGCCAACGAGAGACACCTGCTCCACGAGCGGCACAAGGCCGGCGCCTCCGGCCTGGAGATTGTTCACGCCTGGTCGGCTACGATCGATCACATGCTGCTGCGCTTGTTCGACGCCGCCATGCTGAGCCACCTGCAGGCGACCGGCGCCGCCAAGCCGCCCGTCGCCGTCGCCCTGATCGCCCTCGGCGGCTATGGCCGCGGCGAACTCAGCCCGTTGAGCGATATCGACGTGATGTTCCTCCTGCCGGCGAAAACGAAGCCCGCCGCGATCAAGCCGTTCCTCGAACACCTCACCAACGAGATCCTCTACCCCCTCTGGGACTGCAAACTGAAGGTCGGCCACTCGATCCGCAACGTCGACGAGGTCTTCACCGAGGCCCGCAAGGACATCCAGACCCTCACCTCGCTGCTCGAGTCGCGCCTCGCCGCGGGCTCGACTTCGCTCTACGAAACCTTCGAGCAGGCGTATCGCGCGTTCTCCACGACCGAGGACCCGAAGGGCTATATCGCCGCGCGGCTCGACGATCAGGCCCAGCGCCGCGCCAAATACGGCGACACCGTTTTCCTGCAGGAACCCGATCTGAAGAACGGCGTCGGCGGGCTGCGCGATTATCAGAACGCCGTGTGGATGGCGCGCGTGAAGCTCGGGATCACCCAGATCGAGGAGCTCGCCACCCAGAACTACCTTCGCCACGACGAGCTCGCCGCGTTTACCCGCGCCTACGACTTCCTGCTGCGGGTCCGTAACGAGCTCCACTTTATCAATTCCCGCGCCACCGACCTGCTCGATCTCGACCACCAGCCGCGCGTCGCGCGCCAGCTCGGCTACACCGAGGCCAACCTGCTCGTGCGCGTCGAGCACTTCATGCAGGATTACTACCGGTCCGCCCAAACGATCTTCCGGATCTCGAAGCTAATCGAGAGCCGGCTCGCGCTGACGATCGGTCGCGACGCCAAGGGCGGAAAGATTTCGATCCGGGACAGCCTGCTCGCCTCGCGCTTCCGCCGCACGAAGAAGATCGACGGCTTCGTCCTGCGCGGCAGCGATCTCGCCGCGGAATCACCCGCCGTGTTCGAGCAAGACCCGGTCCGGCTGATTCGCGTGTTCCGGCACCGGCAGCAGCTCGACTGCGAGCTGGACTTCAATCTCGGCACGCTGATCCGGCAGTCGCTGCACCTGCTGACGCCCGACGTGCGCGCGTCGCAGGACGCCAACGTGAGCTTCCGCGCGATTCTGTCCGAGCCGGGCGCGGTGTTTCCCGCGCTGAACCTGATGCACGAGCTCGGCGTGCTGAACAAATTTGTCCCCGAGTTCGCCGGGCTGACCTGCCTGGTGCAGCATGAGTTTTATCATCGCTACACCGCCGACGTGCACACGCTCGAGGCGGTCCGGCAGCTGGACCTGATCTTCACCGAAGCCGAACCGATCACCCTCAAATACCGGCAGGCGCTGCACGAAACCTCCGATCCGGCGCTGCTTTACCTGACGCTGCTGTTGCACGACATCGGCAAGTCGGAAGGTATTAAAGGCCACGCCGAGGCCGGGGCCGCGCTCGCCGCGCCGATTCTGGAGCGGCTCGGCGTGTCGCCCGAGGGCCGCGAACTCGTCACGTTCGTCATCAAGAATCATCTGGTGATGGCACGATTCTGGCAGAAGCGGGACGTCGATGACCCCCAAACTGCCGCCGCTTTTGCCGAGATCGTGGGCGATGCCGAGCGTCTGCGGAACCTGTACGTCCACACGTTCTGCGATGCCCGCGGCACCGCGGCCAGCTTGTGGAACAGCTACAAGGACACGTTGCACACGCGCCTCTTCCTCGCCACTTTGGAGCACCTGAACCTGGGCGAAGCCGTTCACGCCAACTACGAAAAGAAGAAGCACATGACCCAACAGGAACTCATCGCCCGCACGATCCCGGGCGTCGCCACGGAAGAGATCGTCGCGCATTTCGGCCTGCTTCCTGACCGCTATTTCATCCAGACCGAGCCCGACGAAATCTCGCTCCACATCCGGATGGTGCACCGGCTGCTCAAATCGATCACCACCGCCGACTCCGTCGGCTCGCTCAAGCCGGTGATCGAATGGCAGGACGACCTCAACCGATCCCTCACCGTCGTCAATGTCGTCACGTGGGATCGCGCCGGCCTCTTCTACAAACTCGCCGGCGCGTTCAGCGTCGCGGGACTGAGCATTCTCGGCGCGAAGATCATTTCGCGTTCGGATCACATCGCCATCGACACGTTCTACGTCGTCGAGCCGGGCCGCGGCGTGGTGCAGAGCGCCGCGGCGCAGGAAGCCTTTGCGCGCACCATCGAGGCGGCGCTCGTCTCGAACAAGGATCTTTATCCCGATATCGTCGCGCAGGCGAAGAAACTCGCCGCCAGCCGCTACACCGGCGTCGTCAACGGGGAGGCGCTGCACACCGCGTTTCCGCCCACCGTCGAGGTGTATCACGAACTCGCCATGCAGCGCACGATCGTCGAGATCCAGGCCCGCGATCAGATCGGTCTGCTCTACCGGCTCGCCAAAATCATTTCCGACCAAGGCTTCGACATCACGTTCGCGCGGATCGGCACGGAGCGCGGCGTCGCGATCGACACGTTCTATATCGAGAGCTCCGAAGCGGGCCAACCGATCGACACGCCGCGGCTGCAGGTTCTCCGCGACGCGCTGACCGAAGCGATCAAGCCGGAAGCCGCCGCCGTCGCGACGGTATGACGGGGGCAGCGCGCTACAGGATGTAGCCGGGGTCGTTGACCCCGGCCCGGCCTCAACGAGGCCGGCTACATGCGTTCAGCGAAACCGTGGCGCACATTTCGGTTTGTTCCTCGGTTCCGGACCGCTCACTCTCGCTCCGTCCATGTCCACGCCCGCCGATCCGCGTGCCCTCTCCGCCCTCTACCGGCTGACCTCGCTCGCTCGTCAGGCCGAGGATCCGCATTCGGTGCTCCGCGACGCGCTCGAGGTGCTGGTGTCCACATTCCAGGCCGACGCCGGCTCGATCGCGTTGTTCAACCCGTCGACCGGCCTGCTCGAAGACGAGGTCCAGCACGGTCTGCCGCCGTCGGCTGATCCGTCCGGTTTGAAGCTCGGCCACGGCATTACCGGCTGGTGCGTCCTCAACGCCCGCTCGCTGCTCGTGCCGGACGTCTCCACCGAGCCGCGCTACATCGCCGAGCGCTCCGCCACGCGCTGCGAAATGGCGGTGCCCATGCGCGACGGCGAACGCGTGATCGGCGTGGCCAATCTCGAGAGCGACCGCCGTGGCGGGTTCTCGGCCGAGGATCTCGCGCTGCTCGAGCAGCTCACCGCGGAAACGACACATCTCGTCCTGCTGCTCTGGCGCACCCGGCACCTGCAGGCCAAGGCGCGGCAGTTCGAAACGCTGCTCTCCTCCGGCCAGTCGCTCGTGGCCAAGCTGGAGAAACAGGAACTCTTCGCCACGCTCACGCGCGATACTCGCGAGATGATGCAGGGGCGCAGCTGCGCGCTGTTCCATCAACCCGCGGACGCTGCACTCGTCCGCTGCGTGGCGCAGGATCACGCGGACGCAACCACGCCGGGAATTCCAGCCGGCGACTTGCCGATCAAGAGCTCGCTCGTCGCGGCGGCCTTTCACACGAAGCGGCAGGTCGAATTCTCCGACGTGCAATCGCCCGGGTTCGGTGGGCTCGCCGATCTGCCCGACGACCCGACGCTGCATTCCGCGCTCTACACTCCGCTGCTGCACGAGGGCGAGGTGTTCGGCGTGCTCGCGGTGTTTCTCGATCGCGTGCACCGGTTCGACGACGACGAGAAACGCGCCTGCGCCAGCCTCGCGAGCCTGGGCGCCGTGGCGCTCCAAAACGCCCGGCTCTACGCGCGCGTGTTCGAGAGCGAGGAAAAGCTGCGCAAGAGCGAACAGCTCACCACGCTCGGTCTGCTCGCGGCGGAGATCGCGCACGAGATCCGGAATCCGCTCACCGTGATCAAGCTGCTCCACGGCGGACTCGGGCTCGATTTCCCGCCCGACGATCCGCGGCGCACCGACGTCCGCGTGATCAACGAGAAACTCGATCAGCTCGAATCGATCGTGTCCCGCGTGCTCAACTTCGCCAAGGCGCCCGCCGCGCTGCACTCGCGCTGGTCAGTCGCGGACATGATCTCCGACACGCTCGTGCTCGTCCGCCCCAAGCTGGCGCAGGCGCACATCCACCTGAGTTTCCAGGCTCCCGCGCAGCCACTCGTCGTCGACGCACACAAGGGCCAGCTCCAGCAGGTTCTGCTCAATCTGATCTTCAACGCCACCGAGGCGATGACGGCCACAAGCGTCCCGTCGACTCCCGAGCCGCCGCCAGCGCGCCGCGAGCTGTCGATCGCCGTTGGTCAGGAACTCCGCGGCTCTGTCTCCATGGTCACGATCGACGTGACCGACAGCGGCGCCGGCATCGCGCCGGAACTGGCCCCGCGGATTTTCGATTCGTTCCTGTCCGGACGCACCGGCGGCACGGGACTCGGGCTCGCGATCGCCAAGCGGATTCTCGAGAGCCATCATGGCGAAATCACGCTTCGAGCCACCGGCCCCAGCGGAACCACGATGCGCGTCACCCTCCCGCTGGCGAAAAGCTAGCCCATCCCGGCATGTCCTTCGAATCGCCGCCTCCTCCAGATTCCACCTTGCTCCGCCAGCGTCGCGTGCTGCAGATCGCGATCGTGGTTCTGATCGTCGGCGCAATCGCGATCGCCGGGTTCGTCCCGCGCATTCCGCTGCCCGTGCGACTTTTTGTTGCCGCCACCGATCTGATCGCCGCCGCCGTCCTCTGGCTCGTCCTGCGGCAGAAGTTCAGGCTGTAGGCTACCTCGTTGAGGTGGCTCCGATCCAGCCAGGTCACCGACCTGGCCTACAATGTAGCTGCTCGCCCGCTCGCCGTCAGCCTCCGGCTCTCAACTCTCACCCCTCAACTCTCATCTCTTCCCGCTCTCCGCTCTAGCCTCTCAGCTCTGGGCTCTCCGCCCCCCCGCCTCACTTCGGCTGCAGCTTCAAATCCACCATCAGATCGGCCGCGATCTCCTCGAGGTCGGCGCGAACCGCCGCGAGGCTCGCACCGGCCGGCACGAGTACCGTTGCCCGCGCTTGAAACAACGTGCCGCCGCCCATCGGCGCCGCGACGCGCTCCGACGCGAGATCCTCCACGTTGAGTTTGTGCTTCGCCAGCACGGCGGAAACGCTCCGCAAAATCCCGGGCCGGTCGTGCCCAACGAGTTCGATTTCTGCCAGGCTGCCGTTCGCCGGCGCGATCGCCGCACGCTCCGTGTGGAGGATCACCTTCAACCCCTGCGGCTCGAGCCCGGCCAGCGCGCGCGTCAACTCCTCCGCCCGCTCCGCCGGCACCTCGGCGCTCACGATGCCGGCGAATTGTCCCCCCAGCCGGCACATCCGGCTCTCGAGCCAGTTGCCACCGTGATCCGCGATGCAGGCCGACACCAGTTGCACGAGGCCCGGCCGGTCCGGACCGATCACGGTCATCACGAGGGTTGCGAGCATGACGCGACCGTGGCCGCCCTCCGCCCGCACGGCAATTCCGGAGTGCACATGGGCTCCCCCTCCCTCCTCAATCGTTCTCGTTCTCTTTCTCTTTCTCGTTCTCCCGGTTGAAGGAGGATTGAGAGAACGAGAGAGAGAACGATTACGATTACGAGAAAGAGAAGATCCCCGAGCGACGCCTACTTCAACCACCCCGACGCCTTCATCCAGTCCACCACGCGATCCGGCCAGGTGGTCGCGGTTACCTGTGTGCGCCGCAGCCCGAAGCCGTGGCCGCCCTTCGGATAGAGGTGCATTTCCACCGGCACGTTCGCCGCCTTCAACGCCCGGTAATATACCAACGCATTCTCCACCCGCACCGGATCGTCCTGCGCCATCGTGATGAACGTCGGCGGCGTGATCTCCTTGGCAACGTGCACCTCCGGCGCGAGCACGGTGCCATCGGTGTCCCGCGGCGACAGTCCGCCCGGGTAAACGAGCACGACAAAGTTTGGCCGACTGCTCACCGCATCCGCACCGTCCACCACGGGATACGTGCGCTCGTCCGGCTGATTGCCCAGCATCGTCGACAAATGTGCGCCCGCCGAGAACCCCAACGCGCCGATCCGCTGCGGATCGATCCCGAACTCCGCGGCCCGCGACCGCACGATCCCGAGCGCGCGTTGCGCATCCTGCAATGGCGCCGCATAGCGCGGCTGTCCCGGCCGCGCTGGCACGCGATATTTCAGCAGCGCGGCCGTGACACCGATCGAGTTCAGCCACTCGCACACTTCCGTGCCTTCGAGATCCATCGCGAGGATGTGATAGCCGCCCCCCGGCGCGACCAGGATCGCCGCGCCGGTGGCTTTCGCCGGATCCGGCGAGTAGATCGTCACCGTCGGCTCCGACACGTTACCGAGCCGGATGATCTTCCGGCCGGCGATCAGCCCGTCCGAGGGCTGGTTGAGATCGGCTTCAGGCGGAAGCCCTCTCGTGTCGCCCGGCGGCTGACCCGGCCAGAGCTTGATCGTCGTCGGCTCCGGAGAACCCAACGCGACCGCGCAGATTGCGACGCCCAAGGCACAGCACGAAAGCAGCGTCTTCATAGAAGCGAAACGCAGCGCAGCAGACCCGAGCGCCACCCGCAACGTCAGATCCCGCCTTCGCGGCACCGCTTCCAGTCCGCGCGACGGCCGTGCACCACAAAAACATTGGAGTCGGTTCGCCCCGACCGCTAAGCAGAATCGGTGTCACTCTCCCCGCCCACCGTCCGGCCTTCGCTTCTCACCGCGGCGGTGTGCTGCGTGCTTTTCGCCTGCACCGTGCTGCTGTTCAGCCGCGGGCTGAGCTACGACTTCAGCAACTACGACGATCCCGCCTTCGTGACGAACAACGTCCACGTTCAGGCCGGCTTCACCAAGGAGAGCCTCGCCTGGGCCTTCACCGGACAGGCGGACTACTGGCATCCGCTCACGTGGCTGTCGCACATGCTCGACTGGCAGTTGTGGCGCGACAACGCCGGCGGACATCACCTCACCAGCGTCCTGTGGCACGCGCTGAACGCCGTGCTCGCGTTCCTCGTGCTGCGGCGGTTGACCGGCGCGCCGTGGACGTCCGCGTTCGCGGCGGCCCTGTTCGCGTGGCATCCCTTGCGCGTCGAGTCGGTGGTGTGGATCACCGAACGCAAAGACGTGATGAGCGGCTGCTTTTTTCTGCTCACGCTCTGGGCGTTCGCGGCCTATGCGCAGCGCCGTGATGCTCACAGCGGCCGGTCCCTGCGTCCGTCGCAAACCGACCCGCACGCCGTTCCGGCGGAGGCGCACCTGGGTGCGCCCTCGATCCCATCCGCGCCTGCGCGCCCCTGGCCATTTTATCTGCTCACGCTCGGGCTGTTTCTCGCCGGGCTGATGTGCAAGCCGATGCTCGTGACGCTGCCGGGCGTGCTCTTTCTACTCAACGTCTGGCCGCTGCGCCGCCTCGATCTGAGCGTGCTCGATCGCGCCATGTGGCGCCGCACCGGCCAGCTGTTGTTGGAACAGGTGCCGCTGCTCGCGCTCTCGCTCGCGATCGCCACGGTGACCGTGCTTATGCAGCAGACGCAGGGCGCGTTCGTCCTCGATTTGCCGTTCGGCGCGCGGCTCGGCAACGCGGTCGTGTCGATCGCCCGCTATCTCGGCAAGTTCCTCTGGCCGGCCAACCTCACTGTCTGCTATCCGCATCCCGGTCACTGGCCGTGGCTCGTCATCATGGGCGCGACCGCGCTCGTGGTTGTCGTAACCGCCGTCGCCTGGTGGCAGCGTCGCGCGCGGCCATGGGTATTGGTCGGCTGGGCCGGCTTTCTCGTCGCGCTGCTCCCCGCGCTCGGACTCATCCAGGTCGGATTCCAAGCGATGGCCGACCGCTACACCTACGCGCCGATCCTGCTCCTGCAGCTCGCGCTGCTCTGGACTCTCGCCCCGCTGCTCGCCGCGCGACCGTTCGCGCGTAAAACCGCGGCGGTGACCGCCGTCGCGGTACTGCTCGGCGGTGCGATCCGCACGTGGGAGCAACAAGCGGTGTGGCGCGATCCAACGACCCTTTTCCGGCACGCGCTCGCGGTCACCGAGCGCAACGAGGTCGGACACGCGCTACTCGCTTACACGCTCGCGACGCAGAGCGAGTTGGAGGAAGCGGCCATCCACAGCCGCCGCGCACTCGAGCTGAATCCGCGCAACCGGACGGCGCTGTTCACCCTCGCCAGCGTGCTCGAACGTCAGGGCCACGCCGGCGACGCCGCCGAGCTTTACCGCCGCGTGCTGGAGCTGAACCCGAAGGACAGCGACACCGAGTATCGACTCGGATTACTCCTGCTGCGCCAGCGCGACCCCGGGGCGCAGCAACATCTCCACGCCGTGGGCCAGAGACATCCCGAGCTCGTGCAGCAACGCATCGCCGAAGGCATGGACCACACGCTGCACGGACGCGCACACCTCGGACTCGCCCAGTTCGAGGTCGCGCTCGCGCTCAATCCGGATGAACCGGCCGCGCATTTCGGCGCTGGGCTGGCGCTGGCCCAGCTGGACCGCGACGACGACGCGATCACTGCGCATCGCAACGCGCTCCGGCTGCGCGCCGACTATCCGGAAGCGCACACCGAACTCGGTCTCCTGTTGCTCAGCCGCGGTGAGCCCGCCGAGGCCGAGACGCATTTTCGCGCCGCCCTCCGCTCCGCGCCCGAACTCGCGACAGCGCACCTCGGACTCGCGCGGGCGGCGGAGCAGCTGGGCCGGGCTGACGAAGCAACGGCGAGTTTCACGCGCGCCGTGGAGCTGGCGCCCGACAGCCCGCTCGTGCAGCGAACGGCCGCCCAGGCCTTCGCGCGGCGGCAGCAGTTCGCCGCCGCCGTGGAGCACTACCAGCGCGCCATCGAGCTGCAGCCACAGGATGCCGCGCTTCGCGCCGAGCTCGGCTATGCGCTGATTCTCAGCGGTCGCCGCGCGGATGGCATTGCGGCGTGGAAAGCCGCGCTCGCGCTCGACCCCACCCTGCCCGGCCTGCGCGAGCGGCTCGACCGGCTCGAACGAACCGAGGCGCGATAGCCCCGCGCGGCCTGCGCCGCCGGTCCCATGCCAATGATCGTAAGACGAACATTGGCGCAGGACGGGTGGCGAAGAGCACGGCGGACTGCAGCTTGGCGACATCTCTATTCAGATCCAATTGCAGCCCTGTGCCTGAGCACAGGGAACGATGTCGCTTGGGTGGGAACATGCGCGTTGCTGCGGCATTCGATAATCTGAATGGATTCGCTAAGGTCAGGGTGCGGGGTTTCGCGTAGACTGGGTTTATGCCCCTGGCCTCCTCCGTGACCGTCTTCCCCAACCCGTCCGCCGTCATGCCTTCGCCACGCCGACTCCCTCGTTGCCTGCGGCGAGCGATCGCGCTCGTCGCCGGATGCCTCGCCCAGCCTCTCGCGGTGTTCGCGCTGAACACTCCGAATCACCCGTTGCTGAATTTCCAGCCCAGCATGGGCAACATCATGGAGCTCGCACGCGACGGCCGCGTGGCGTCGATCTACGTCGACACCGCCGACTGGCCCGGCGTCGTGCGTGCCGCGGGCGACTTGCAGACCGACATCGCGCGCGTGACCGACCTCACCCCCGCGATCACGCACGACGCCGCCAATCCCGGTACGCGGCTGATCATCGTCGGGACGATCGGCCGCAGCCAATTGATCGACCGCTTGATCGCGGAAGGAAAGATCGACGTCTCCCGCGTCCGCGGCAAATGGGAGTCGTTTCTCATCCAGGGTCTGCCCGGCGCGGTGCCAAACGGGACCGCCATCGTGATCGCCGGCAGCGACAAACGCGGCACGATCTTCGGCATCTACGATCTTTGCGAGCAGCTCGGCGTCTCACCCTGGCACTGGTGGGCCGATGTCACTCCGCCCAAGCGCTCCGAGGTCTACGTGCTTGAAACCGCCTATGTCCAAGGCGAGCCGTCTGTAAAATACCGCGGCATCTTCCTCAACGACGAGGCGCCGTCGCTGACGAACTGGGTCTTGGCGAAATACGGCACCGCCACGCCGAGCACGAATCCGCCGGTGCCGGGCGGGATCGCGAACTACGGCCGCGAGTTCTACACGCGGATTTTCGAGCTGCTGCTGCGGATGAAGGCCAACTACCTCTGGCCCGCGATGTGGAACAACGCGTTCAACGAAGACGATCCGGAGAACCCGCGGCTCGCCGACGAATACGGCATCGTCATGGGCACGTCGCACCAGGAGCCGATGCTGCGCGCGCAGAAGGAATGGGATCGCCGCTACGGCGCCACCCTCGGCTCATGGAACTACGCCACGCAGGCGTCGACGCTGCAGGCGTTCTGGCGCGAAGGTGTCCGGCGCAACCGGAACTACGAAAGCATTATCACCATGGGCCTCCGTGGCGCCAACGACACCGAGATGGCGCCGGGCGGACCCGAAGCCAACCGCGCACTGCTCGAGGAGATCGTCCGCGTGCAGCGCACGATTCTCGCCGACGAGGTGAACCCCGACGTCACCCGCGTACCGCAGGTATGGTGCCTCTACAAGGAAGTGCAGGATTACTACGAGGCCGGCATGCGCGTACCCGACGATGTCACGCTGCTCTGGGCCGAGGATAACTGGGGTGATCTCCGCCGCGTTCCCACTGCGGACGAGCGCGCTCGCCCGGGCGGCGCCGGCATTTACTATCATTTCGATTACCACGGCGGCCCGCGCAGCTATCAGTGGATCAACACCAGCCCACTGCCGAAGATCTGGGATCAGATGGCGCTGGCGAAACAGTATGGCGCCGACCGGATCTGGATCGTGAACGTCGGCCATCTGAACAAAAGCTACGAGCTGCCGATCGAGTATTTCCTCAGCCTCGGCTGGGACGCGCAGCACTGGACCGAATCGAACACCGACGATTTCACGCGCGGCTGGGCCGCACGAGAGTTCGGTGGAGAGCACGCCGCGGAAATCGCCGACATCGTGACCCGTTACACGCGCTACAATGCCCGGCGCAAACCCGAGCTGCTCTCGCCGACCACCTACAGCCTGGTGAACGACCGCGAGGCGGAAACCGTCGTCGCAGACTACAACGCCCTCGCCACTCGCGCGGAAGCGGTGTTGAACGCGCTGCCCGCGAGCAAACGCGACGCGTTTTACCAGACCGTGTACTTTGCCGTGAAATCCTGCGCGCTGGTGAACGACCTCTACGTCACCGCCGGTCGCAATGCGCTCTACGCCGCGCAAGGTCGCGCGAGCACCGCCGCGCAGGCGGCGCGCGTGCGCGAGCTGTTCGCGCAAGACATGGCGCTGAAGAACAATTTCAACACCACGTTCGCCGGCGGCCGCTGGGCGCACTTCATGGATCAGACCCACCTCGGCTACCTCAATTGGCAGGATCCGCCGACCGATAGCTTGCGTGCGATTCCGCTCGTTGAACCCACGCCGGCAGCGGCGGCTGCGCTCGGCGTCGCGATCGAGGGCTCAGCGTCCGCGTGGCCCGGCACCGCCGGCCAGCCGGCGCTGCCGCGGTTCGATGCGCTCAACCGGCAGATACGCTGGATCGAGGTGTTTAACAAAGGCACGGACGCATTCGCCTTCACCGCGACTGCGAGCGCGCCGTGGATCGTGCTCAGCGAAACCACCGGCTCGGTCGGCGCCGATCGTCGGCTCGCCGTGAGCATTGACTGGTCGGCCGTGCCCGCCGGCTCGGCGACCGGCACGGTGCGGATCACCGGCGCCGGCGCGGAGGTCACCGTTGCCGTCGAAGCGCTCAACCCTGCGGGCGTCAGCCGCGACACGCTGATCGGGTTCGCGGAAAGCGCGGGGTTCGTCGCCATCGAAGCCGAGCATTTCACCGCGAACCGCGCGAGCGGTGATCGGCATTGGCTGAAGATCGAAGACTACGGGCACACGCTTTCCGGTCTGCGCGCCACCGGTCCGGTCGACGCCGAACCCGCCATTCCCGGCACGAACGCGCCGTGCCTCGAATACCAGATGCACACGTTCTCGACCGGCCCGGCGAACGTCACGGTCACCGTCGGACCGACGCTGAACTTCCTGCCCGGCCGACCGCTGCGCTACGCGATCTCTGTCGACGACGAAACGCCGCACGTCGTCACGCTGGTGCCTGCGGGGTATCGCGCGCAGAACGGCAACGCCGACTGGGAGGAAAGCGTGCGCGCCAACGCGCGGTTCGGCCGATCGACGCACGCGTTCACCGCCGCTGGCACGCACACGCTCAAGGTTTGGATGATCGATCCCGGCGTCGTCGTGCAGAAACTGCTGGTCGATTTCGGCGGTGCGCGGCCGAGCTATCTCGGTCCGACGGAAAGTTATTTCGCCCCGGTGCCGCCGCCCGCCACCGTCTCCACCGCTCCGCAATCGCAGGCGGTCGCGCTCGGCAGCACAGCGACGCTCACCGTCGAGGCCGCGGGCCACGGACCGTTCACCTATCAGTGGCAGAAAGACGGCACGGATCTCCCCGGCGCGACGAGTTCCACACTCACGCTCACCGGTTTCGCTGCGACCGACGCTGGTCTGTATCGCGTCGTCGTCACGAATCCGGGTGGCAGCGTGACCTCGGCTGCCGCGACGGTGCGCGTCGGCACGAGCCGCGTGATGAACATCTCCGTGCGCGGCAAGGCGGGCACCGGCGATCAGACGCTGATCATGGGCTTCGTGCTCGCTGGCACCGGCAACAAAACGGTGCTGCTTCGCAACAAGGGTCCCACCCTCGCGACCTACGGCGTACCGGGTACGCTGGTGGATCCCGAGCTGGAGTTGTTTCGTGAGTCAACGAGCGTCCGCCAGAACAACGACTGGGCCAGCGAAACGGCCGCGTCCCCGGCGTTGTTCGCGCGGCTGGGAGCGGGCCCGCTGCTCGACGGCTCGCGCGACGCGGCGCTGGTCGCGGCGCTCCCGGCCGGCGTTTACTCGGCGCACGGCCGCGGACTCGGCGGCACGACTGGCATCGCGCTCGTCGAAGCGTTCGACGCCGATGCGATCGAGAGCGGCGTGCGGTTCACCAATTTTTCCGTGCGGAACCAGGTCGGCGTTGGCGACGAGATTCTGATCGTCGGCTTCGTGCTGTCGGGCGACGCGCCAAAACGTTTCCTCATTCGCGGTGTCGGGCCTTCGCTGCCAAGCGACGTTTCCGGCGTCCTCCCCGATCCGGAGCTGACTGTCTACAACGCGTATGGCTCGCCCATCGCCGAGAACGACGACTGGGACAGCTCCGGCCCGCTGCCCGCCACGTTCACCGAACTCGGTTCCTCGCCGCTGCCGCTCGGCTCGCATGATGCCGCGCTGATGATCAGCGTCGCACCGGGCGTTTACTCGGCGCACGTTCGCGGAGCTGACGACACGATGGGCGTGGCGCTGCTCGAGGTTTACGCGATGCCGTGACGGACGGTCGAGCGAGCCGCCCGCGAGCCACACGATCCAGCTCGCCGGACGCCTCCCTCCACCGGCTGAAACGCAGCCTCAGAGCAAGCAAACGCGCGTATGCGTCAGCTGATCACGAACACCTCGTGATCGACGATCCGCGTCACCTCGAACTTCACCCACTCGCCCGTTTGCTCGAACGTGCGGCGTTCGCCGCTGACAAGCGAGACGAGATTCTCCGGCTTCGATCTCGTTGCGAACCGCACCGATACCATGAACGGTCCGACCGCGATCAATTCGTGCACGGGCGTCCGCCACGTGCCGGCGTTGGTCAGGTTCACCAGATGCAGCACGAGCCGGTCCGGGGCCGATTGCTGATAGAGATGACAATGGATAAGCCCGGCGCCCTCGACCTTCAGCGGAATGTCGCCGCGCGACGTCCAGCGGACGAGATTCGCGAGCAGGTCGCCGTGATCTGGGAGATTCTCACGTGCGAACCGACGATCGAGATCCGCCGGCAAATACGCGATCCGTCCGCCGGCGGCGTTCTCACGCAGGACGAGGCCGGGGATGTCCGTCCGCGGCTCGTGCATCCAGACGGATTCCACCGGCGACGTGGGCACGGCGGGCACGAACGTGAGCGGCACCACGCCCCCTGGCTCCACCGCGAGCGGTTCGAGCATCCCGCCGAACGCCAGGATGTCCGTTTGCTCAAATCCCCGCAGGACCTCGTGCCGCTCGCCTGCGATCTCGGGCTCGTCGCCGCTGCGCGGTCCCGGGATGCCGGCGCGCAGTTCCGGATGCAGCCGCAGATAGGTTTGCGTCCAGCGTTTCGCCCAGCGCGTGCGCACCGGCTCGTCGCGAAACGCATGCCGCGGCGGCAGGTGCACGCCCAGCACGTCGGCCAACGCAAAATCGTCGCGCGCCTCGCCCCACTCGTCGCTGAGCGAGCTGAGCCCGGTCGCGAGCAGGTTGCCGCCCGCCGCGACGAATCGCCGCACGGCCGCGACTTGCGGATCCGACATTGCCCCGAGATTCGGCAGGATCAGCAGCTTCAAGCCGAGCGCCCCGACTTCGCGATCGAGGTCGTCGACGTGCACCGGCACGTAGGGAATCCGCGCGCGGATCAGCGCCTGCATCCAGCCATTCCACGGATCGTCGACGTGCGCGCCGCCGTCGTCGCGGCCAAAGAAGTCCATGTTCCGCTGCGACCAGACCAATCCCACCGTGACGCGCGGCCGGCGGTGGACGAGATAGGCTTCGTTGCGGCGATGCCATTGCCAAAGCGGCTCGGCCGTTTGCAGCATCCGACGATCCTGCTGATCCGAGCCGACGTGATGCCACCATGGCTGCACTCCACCCGCGACGCCTTCCAGAAACCACAATCGCACCTCGGGTTCCGGTTTCGCCGCGAGCCGGAAGTTATGCTCGGTGAGGTGGTACATCGCCATGCTTTCCGGGATCACCTTGTCCCAGCCACCGACGCCGCGGATCCGTGCACCGATCTCGCCGTTGTGCTGAAACCCCTCCGGATCGAACCGTCGTTGATCGTCCAGCATCACCAGCTCGGTGCGGCGGTAAATCTCGCGATCGTCGCGGAACACCCGCGCCTGCCAGTTCTGCGATCCCGCCATCATGCCAACCCACAGGCACTCCGGTCCACCAGCCTGGCGCGTGGCGTGGTTGAACTGCTCCCAGATCTCCGTTCTCCGTTCGTAATTCCACCGGATCCATTCGCGATAGAGCGGCGAGTTCCAGTCGGGCTGCCGCGGAATCGCCGCGCCCGTGCGCGCGCGAAACAGCTGCTCGCAGTTCCCGCAAAAACACGGCTGATCCCGCATCGGGCCGTTCCAGTTGTTGTCGGTGAACCCCTCCGGACGGTAGCGCGTCGCCACCTCGTGCAGGATCGCCGGAATGTGCTCGTGGTAATACGGGCTGTTCACGCACGCCACGTAGAGCCCCGTGGCCCGGTAAGGCTCGCCATTCGCATCGCGCGCGAACCAGTCCGGATGCGCCTGATAGAACGTCGCGTCCGCGCGGTTCGAGTCCATCCGCGCAAACACCGCGAGTCCGTCCGCGTGGGCCGCCGCCGTCAGTTCGCCGAACAGATCACGGCCGTTCATGTGCGCCGCCCGCCGGTGCAGCGGCACGGAGGTCGGATAATACGCCACGATGCCACCAGCGTTGATCACCACGCCCTGCACCGCGGTGCGCCGCCAGTGTTCGCGCCACCACACGGTGTCGAATCGCTCCACGTCGATCTCGGTGAGATTCGTCTGCCCCCAGCGCAGCGCGCGCTGATACCAGGGTTGCGCGACGGCGGCCTTGCCGGCGGTTCCTTCACCGGCGACGAGCCGCCAGTCGGCCAACGTTACCAGCGCCGCCGCGCCCGCGAGTTGCTGCAGGAACTGGCGGCGCGAAAAATCGCGTGACCGGGCGTCGCTCATCAGAGGACGCAGCTCAAACCACTCACCCGCCGCGCGCAACGCGGAAGGCAGCCATCACCTCAGCCGGGCCCAGGACCAGCCGCGCACTCACTCGCCGGCTCGCGTGGCTGCAGCAAATCCCACCGGTTGCCGTAGAGGTCTTCGAACACCGCAACGGTGCCGTAAGCCTCCTCCCGCGGAGCGCGCACGAATGCGACGCCCCGGGCGAGAAAGTCCTCATAATCGCGGCGAAAATCGTCGGTGTGGAGAAAAAGCCAGACGCGTCCTCCCGCCTGATCGCCCACGCGCGCCTGCTGCTCCGGGGTCGTCGCTCGGGCGAGGAGCAGCCGGCAACCGCCCCCGCCGCGCGGCTCGACCACGACCCAACGCTTCGACTGCGTTTCGATCCATCGGTCCTCCACCTTCGCAAACCCGAGGCGGCCGACGAAAAAGTCCAGCGCTTCGTCGTAGTCACGTACCAGCAGCGAAACCAGCCCGATCGATTGCTTCATGCCAGTGCTCGCCAGAGCGAAGCAGCCGCGCCCCGAAGACAAGCCGCGAATGAAGCTCACGCTCCGCGGTCGCCCGACCATTCCTCCGCGCTTGGAAAAAAAAGGCAGGGCCGGCACCACCCGGCCCTGCCAACCACCCTGTCTCCTAACAAATCTGGTCGCTGCGTCAGTTCGTGTTCGCCGAGTTCACCAGGAACGGTGAGCCCAGCAGCTTCATCTCACCGGCGAATTCATACGGGTAACGCGGATCACCCGGCGGATAGACCTTGTCGTTCTTCGCATCGTTCAGCGTGCCCATCCGGAAGCTCAGCAGCTTTTGCCCCGCAAAATCCGCGACGCTCACGATGTTGCCGCGAATCGCCACGCTCACCGCGACCGGATCGCCCATCCGCGCATCCTTGATCCGGCGGTAAACCTGCCCCTGGCCCTGCCACGTCACGACGGCGTCGATCGAGCGTTCGCCGCGACACGCCACGTAAAACAGATTGTTGAACGGATCCGGTGCGAGTTGCGCGCCGTCGCTGCCATTCGGGATCAGCGGCAGGTCTTTCGCGCCGTGGCGCGACAACGCCATCGCGACCGGATTTCGGCCCACTTGAAACTGGCCCATGATCTCGAGCTGCCCGCGCGTCTCCCAGCTGCTGCGCGCCATCAGCGGCGACACATCGAGGATTCGCACCGTGCCGTCGCGCGAAGCGACATACGCCTTGAACCGATCCTTCGTCCAGCGATCGATCTTCTGTCCGGCGAGCACCGCGGTCGGCTCGCTCACCGGCGTTTCCCAGATGACTTTCGGCTTGATGGCGGGATTGACCTCGAATGTTTGGGGAAACTGCGTCGGCGCGGCGCCGCGCTCCGCGAGCGTGCGGCGGAAGCTGTCCCCGGAGCTCAGGTAACTTTCGCGCATGTAGCTGAACAGCGGGGTGAGATCGACGACCGCGATCTTGTTGTCCTCGGTGGAGCTCACCAGCGCGTAGCCGCTTTTCGCGACCACCGCCTGCCATGCCCCGTCGTAGACGAGCTTGCGGTGACCGTCGGTGGCGAGATCGATCTCGCTCAACACCCGGCCATCCGTGGAGGAGGGGCCGCGCCACAGTCCATTGCTGGCGGCCGCGACCGCTTCGGGCGATTTCATCGGCAGATCGATGTACCCGAGCAGCTTGAAATCCGAAAAACTGCCCTGGTTCGGCAGCCCCATGTACGGCCACGTGTGGAACGGCAGGAATTTGCCCTCGAGCGCGACGACCGCGAGCTGCCCCTGTCGCCGCTCGGTGTCCCAGATTGTCACCAGCGCGAACTCCAGGCTCGTGGTCACGGCGATCCCGCGCGGCACCTTGTGCTGGGGAAATTTGAAACCCGGATACGGCTTCTCGTCACCGCCGCGGCTCGTCTGCATGCCTGCGACCGCGAATAGCCCGTCGCGGTAAATCACGAGCTGCTCGTTCTGCTGCATGCCGTAGCTGCGCACCATGGCTACCGGCTGCATCGGCGTGCCGCCATTGAGCTCGAGGTAACGCGGCTCGCGCGTCTGCGGGTCCGAGTGCAGCCGGCCGCTGGCCACGTCGGGCCGCGGGCTGATCGCAAACACGCGGTTGTAGTAGGCGTACACCTGCACGCGATCGAGTCCGGGATCGTTCGCCGGATCGTTGGGGATGTAGCCGACCTGGCCGGTGTCGCTCCAATAGTCGTTGTAGGTTCCCGGCTCGCCGAGTTCGTAGGGATTGATCCGCACGTAATACTTGCCGCCGGCGATCTTCGATTCCTGCTTGAACAACGTCGGCCGATCGTCCGCCGCGCCGGGATTCAGCTCGGCGAACGTCGGCCCGAGCCGGGCGCTGACGTCGGCACGCGCCCAGCTCAGGGCCGATGCGCTGTAGGGCGTGCCGATGCGCGAGTTCGGATCGGGCGCCGGCTTCGGATTCTTCCGCCGCGAACTGGCGCCTTCGGCCTTGACCGCCGCCGAGTTCATCGAGGTCGCCGTCGCACCGGTCGCAGCGGTGACATCGTACACTTCGAGCAGCGCGATGCCGCAGCGATTCTCGAGTCCGCTCACGTGCATCGAATAGGCACCCGGCGGCAGATCGATCAGCAGCGCCGAGTCGTAGCTCGCGTCGGGGAACGCATAAGCGCCGGTCACGGACGAGGCCATGGCCACTTCGGTCGAGTAGTCGCTGTCGCACCAGTCGTCGTTGCTCGCGACCACGCGGCCTTGCTGGTCGAAGAGCGTGAGCACCGGATCCGGCACCACGGTGTTGAGCCCGGCCTTCGTCAAGGCGGGCCCGCCCGCGCGCAGCAGAACGCGGCGTGGCCCCTGACCGGAAATCACCAAACCGGCAATCAACACGCCGTCGCCGGATTCGATCCGGCCGCGCGTGGAGAGATTGAGCAGTCGCGGCGCGCCGTTGATCTCGTAAACCTCGACGAGCGCAATTCCGCGCGGACCATCGATGCCGGAGACGTGCACGGTGTAGTGACCCGCCGCGAGCGTCAGTCGGAGCGCGGCATCAAGGCTGTTTTCCGCGAACGGCGACGCGCCGATTTGCGCGAACACCGGCTTCAGCGTCGGATCCCAGCGTTCCTGGGTCGCGATCAGCCGTCCGGTGCTGTCGAACACCTGCAGTCGCGGCTGGGTCAGCGCGCCGGCCAGCCCGGCCTGAGCCAGCGACGGCCCAACCGCCCGGATCAGCACCTCTTTCGATCCGGTGCCGTTGACCACGAATCCCGCGATCAGCACGTCATCGCCGGTGCCGACGAATCCGCGGGTGGAAAGGTTGACGAGTCGTGAATCAGTTATCGCCGCGGTCGCGCAGCGCACCAGCCCAGCGAGGAGACAAGCCGCGACCAAGGAGCGGCCAAAATGAAGCGTCATCTGGAGGTCCTATGGGAGTTTTGCCGTATGGCGTCATCGGGTTTCTTCGGCTGGATGCCATCGGCTATCGTTCCCTCGCCGCGAAACTGTAGCGGACCGCATCGCCACCCGCCGGCTTTTACCGGTTTTGAACAGGACTGGAGTGGCACGGGCGTCTCCCGCCCGTGTGCGTGGAGCGCCGCGTCGCCAGCGGTGCGGCCGCGCGAGCCCAACCCTCGTCGGCGGACGCCCTTGCCACGTCCAAGCACGCGTCCCGCGCGTGGGACGACGAGGTTTCATTTTCGAACGCCCGGTTCCCCGCGTCTCGCGTCTGATGAATTTTAACCCGCTGATTTTCAGCGGCCCTGCGTAACCCGCTCGTTTCCGGGCATGCCGCCTGCGATCGCGGACCCGACACACTCCATTCCCCGCCTCATCATGCTCGATCTTCGCTACGCTTTTCGCGCGCTGCTCAAATCCCCCGGCTTCACCTTCGTTGCCGTGCTGACGATCGCGGTCGGCATCGGCGCGAACACCGCGCTGTTCAGCATCTTCAACCAGCTCGTGCTGAATCCCGTCACGCTGCCGCAGCCGTCCTCGCTCGTCGCGATCTGGTCGGTCAACAACAGTCTCAACTTCAATGCGCCGGCCGTCGCCTGGCCGCGCTATCGCGAGATCGCGGCGAACGTCCGCTCGTTCGCGCAGGTCGGCAACAGCGCGTTCAGCAACTTCACGCTCACCGGCAACGGCGATCCCGAGCAGCTCAACGGACTCCGCGTCACGGCCAGTTTCTTCCCCACGCTCGGCGTGCAGCCGCTGCTCGGCCGCAACTTCACCCCCGAGGAGGACGCGCCCAACGGTCCCGCCGTCTGCCTGCTCAGCCACGAGTTCTGGCAAACGCGCTTCGGCGGACGCGAGAGCGTCGTGGGCGAAACCATTCAGCTCGACGGCCGCTCGTGGCAGGTGATCGGGGTGATGCCGCCGCGGCTCAGCAATCCCTTCAGCGCGACGCAGCTCTTCGCACCGCGCGTCTTCGAAAACCCCGGACTCACGCCCGATCAGGTCGAGCGCGGCGCGAGTTTCATGCAGCCGATTGCGCGGCTGAAGCCCGGCGTGTCGCTCGAGCAGGCGAACGCCGAGCTCACCGCGTTGAGCAAGAGTTACGCGGAGCGCTACAGCACCTACCTCGACGCGCAGAATCTTTCGGAAGCGCGCTTCTACACCGACACCCTCGTCGGCAATCTCCGGCCGACGTTCTACACGCTGCTCGGCGCGGTCGGCTTCGTGCTGCTGATCGCCTGCGCCAACGTCGCGAGCCTTTTCCTCGGCCGGCTCTCGGCCCGCCACAAGGAGATCGCGGTGCGGCAATCGCTCGGCGCCACGCGCCGCACCATCGTGCGCCAGTTCGTGTTGGAGAGCATCGTGTTTTCGTTTTTCGCCGGCGCCCTCGGAATCCTCTTCTCGCTGTGGGCGCTGTCCGCCGTCCAGTCGACCATCGCCTCCCAGCTGCCGCCCAACACCACGCTCACGCTCGATTGGCCCGCCGTGGCGTTCACCTTCGGCATCACGCTGGTGAGCGCGCTGCTCGTCGGGCTCGCACCGGCGTTGCAGGCGTCGCGTCAGGACCTCGCGGAAACGCTCAAGGACACCGCGCGCGGCGCGCCCGGCGGAACGCGCGGCGGTCGGTTCCGCGCGTCGCTCGTGGTCGTGGAGGTCGCGCTTTCGGTGACGCTGCTCGTCGGTTCCACGCTGCTGCTGATGAGCTTCCTGCGTCTGCAGCGGACGCCGCCCGGTTTCGACGCGCACGGCGTCGCCACGGCGTTCGTCGGCATCCCGGCCGGCCGCTACAAGACGAACGCCGAGCAGGCACAATTCTTCCAGCAGGTGATCGAGCGGCTGCAAACAGTGCCGCAGGTCAAAGCGGCCGCGGCGGCGATCGGCGTGCCGCTGGGCGGCGTCAACCCGGTCTCGCCCTACAGCGTCGGCGGCCGTCCGATTCTGCCACTGTCGCAGCGTCCGCTCGCCGGATTGTGCATCGTCAGCGACGACTACTTCCAAGTGCTGCAGATCCCGCTGCGCGAGGGCCGCAGGTTCAACCCGCAGGATCGCGAAGGCGCGCCCGGCGTCGGCATCATCAACGAGTCGTTCGCCCGGCGGCTCTTCCCCGGCGAAAACCCGCTCGGCAAGGTGCTCCTGCGCGGTCGGGACGCCAATGTGCAAATCGAGATCGTCGGCATCGTGGGTGACGTGAAAGCGAACGGATTGAACGCGCCCGCGCCCGACCAAATCTTCCTGCCGATGCGGCAACTCGGCCGGCCCGGCATGTCGGTGATGGCGCGCGTCGAGGGCGACGCGGACGCGCTGCAGCCGATCCTGCGCACGGCGGTCGCTTCAGTCGATAAGGACCAGCCGATCTCGTTTTTCCAGACGATGTCGACCGCCGTGCAGCAAAGTCTCGGCGTGCAGCGGATCGTCGCCTCGCTCACCTCACTCTTCGCCGCGATCGCGCTCGTGCTGTCCGCGATCGGGCTCTACTCCGTGCTCGCCTACACCGTCGCCCAGCGCACGGGCGAAATCGGCATCCGGATGGCGCTCGGCGCGCGGCCCGGCCAGGTGGTGCGGCTGATCCTGCAGGGCGGACTGAAACTCGTCGGACTCGGACTGGCCGTCGGACTCGCAGCGGCCGCAGCGACCGCGCGGCTGATCCAGTCGCTCCTGTTCGCCGTTGAACCGTTTGATCCGCTCATCTATCTCGGCGTGGCCGGATTGTTCGCCGTCATCTCGATGATCGCGTGCATCCTGCCTTCGATTCGGGCCGCGCGGATCGATCCGTTGATCGCCCTCCGAACGGACTAACTCCGTTGGCCGTTCGCATGACTTTCCAGCTTCACTCATGAAAACGGCCAAGGTCCTTCTGCTCGCCAGCGGCGTCGCCAACGGGCTTTTCTTTCTATTTCACCTCTACATGGGGTGGCAGCTGCATCACCTGCAGGTCGCGCCGGGATTGCGTGCACTGCTGGAGATGTTCAACGGCGGCGGAGCGCTGTTTATCCTGTTTTTAACCTATGCCTCGCTGCTCCGCGCCGAGGAGATCCTGACCAGTCGGCTCGGCACCGCGGTGCTGGTGCTCGGCAGCGGCCTCTACCTGCTGCGGGCGGTCGCGGAGTTCGTAGTGGCGCCGCACGCGCGGCCGGCAATCTATCTAACCTGCCTCGTGACCGGCGGGCTTTATCTCGGCGCCCTGCTGTTGCGGCGCTCTTCACAGCCGCGCACAGCTTGATCCGGTCGGTCCCCTCTCAGCTCTGGATTCTCGGCTCTCGGCTCCTCGCATATGCAAGATCTCCGCTTCGCCTGTCGTCAGTTGTTGAAAACGCCCGGCTTCACGCTGGTGGTGATTCTCTCCCTCGCGTTCGGCATCGGGGCCAACGCCACCGTGCTCTGCTGGCTGCGTGCCGTCGTGCTGAACCCGCTGCCGGGCGTCGCGCACTCCGAGGAGATGGTCGTGATCGTCTCCAATCAGGGCGGCGGCAACGCCTCGCTGCCCGATCTGCGCGACATCGCGACGATGCGCGAGGTATTCGCCGGCACGCTGGCACACATGCCAACACCGGCCTGCCTCACGGTCGAACGCCAACCCGAATGGCTGCAGGCACAAATCGTCACCGCCAATTTCTTCGAACTGCTCGGCGTGCAACCACTGCTCGGCCGGACGTTCCTGCCCGAAGAGGACCAAAAACCCGGCGGCAATCCCGTACTCCTCATCAGCGAGCAGCTGTGGCGCCGCCGGTTCGGCGCGGATCCGGCCGTGCTCGGCCAGGTGGTCGATCTCAATCGTCACAGCTTTACGATCGTCGGGGTCGTGCCTGACTCGTTCCCGGGCACGCTCGCGCCTGCGTCGTTCGACGTCTGGGCGCCCGCCTCGATGATCTGGGAAGTGCGGAATCAGGGGACCGGTTTTCTGACGTCACGCAGCGCCCGCGGCTGGCTCAATCTCGCCCGGCTCCAGCCGGGCGTCACGCTCGAGCAGGCCCGGGCCGCGATCACGACCTTCGACGCGCGCATGGCCCGCGAGTATCCCACCACCAATGGTTATGCGCATCACCAGGTGCTCCCGCTGTCCGAGACGCCGTGGGGCACGCCGACGGTGATGGCGCCCGCGCTGTGGCTGCTGCTGGCGGTGAGCGGCGGTGTGCTGTTGATCGTCTGGGCCAATGTCGCGAACCTGCTGCTCGCCCGGGCGATGAGCCGGCAGAAGGAGATCGCCATCCGGCTGGCGTCGGGCGCCAGTCGTGCGCGGATTGTGCGGCAACTGCTCACCGAGAGCGTGCTGTTGGCCGCGCTCGGCGGCGGGCTCGGCGTGCTGATGGCCAGCTGGGCCACGGACGCCGCGCCGCTGTTCCTGCCGGAGGACCTCGCCCGCGCCGCCCAACTGCACTTTCCACTCGATCCGGGAACGCTCGCGCTCACCGTACTGCTCACGCTCGGCACCGCGCTCGCGTTCGGTCTCTTTCCCGCGCTGCAGGCCACGCGCCCGGATCTCTTCACGGTGCTCAAGGAAGGCGGCCGTTCCTCGTCGGGCGGCGGCGCGGTCCATCACCGGTTGCGCGCCGCGCTCGTCATCGCCGAGGTCGCCATTGCACTCGCGCTGTTGATCAGCGCCGGGCTGTGCGTCAAAGGGCTGCGGCAGGCGCAGCGCATCGATATCGGCTTCGAGCCCGATCATGTTTTGACGGCCGACTTTCGCATCGGGATGAATGGCTACACCCGCGAGACCGGCCCTGCCTTCTATCGTCAGGCTCGCGAGCGGGTGGCGGCGCTCCCCGGGGTCGAAGAGGCCGCGTGGGCCAGTTGGTTCCCGTTGGGGCTCTCCGGCTGCAAAGGTTCCGGCGTGTTCGTGGAGGGCTACGAACGCCCCGAAGGCGAAGACACGACTTACGAACTCGTCATCGTCTCGCCCCGTTACTTCGCCGCGATGCGCATCCCGCTGCTCGCCGGCCGCGATTTCACCGACCGCGATGATGCCAGCGCGCCGGTCGCGATCGTCAACGAGGCGTTTGCGCAGCGTTTCTGGCCCGGACAGGATCCGCTGGGCCGTCGCTTCCGCAGCAACAGCACCTGGGTGACGATCGTGGGCGTGGCCAAGACCGGCAAATACAACCGGCTGCAGGAAACGGCGCGGCCGTTCTACTACCTCCCGTACCAGCAAGGGGTGCCCGATCTCGACCTCGCGCTGTGCGTCCGCACCGCCGCCGATCCCGCGGGGTTCACCTCCACCCTGCGCCGAACGTTCCGGGAACTCGATCCCGGCGTGGAAATGCTCCAAGCCATGCCGCTCGCCGCGTATTCGTCGATGGTCCTGTTCCCGCACCGGCTCGCGTCGGCCTTGCTCGTTTTCCTCGGCAGCGTCGCGCTGCTGCTCGCCGCGATGGGCGTCTACGCCGTGATCGCTTACGGCGTCGCGCAGCGGACGCAGGAGTTCGGCGTGCGCATGGCCCTCGGCGCGAAGCCGGGCAATGTAATCTGGCAGGTGCTCCGGCACGGTCTCGGGCTGGCCCTGCTCGGCACCTTGGCCGGACTCGTGTTGGCCGTCGGAGTCACCCAGGCGCTGACCAGTTTCCTCTATGGCGTGAGTCCATTCGACGCGGTCACCTTCCTCATCGTTTCGCTGCTCCTGATCGCCGTGGCCGCGCTCGCCTGCTGGGTGCCGGCCCTGCGCGCCACCCGCGTCGATCCGATCGTCGCGCTGCGCTCCGAATAGCTCGGCCCCCGCAAAATAAAGACCCGGGCACCCGCCCGGGTCTCCCCACAGCGGCGACCGCCGCTGTCACAATCCAGTATTTCAGCGGGCTAAAGAAACCAGATGCGGCAGGGAGTTCCTTCCGCGCCTGTATCCGCGTACCCGTTAGTCAGAAAAAGAAGCGCCTGCGGCCGAAGCCGCAGGCGCGTGCCGGGACCAAACCTGGGCCGCACTAGCCCGGATATTTCATGAAACTCAGGAAATACCCGCCCTCCGGGCCGACTCTGTCGGGGCTAGCCGCGACGAGGTCGCTCCGCCGCAGGCGGACGGAAATTTCGGACTGAGCTTCACGCCTGTTCATGAAATTTCCGGACTAGAAGTTGAGCGTATTCGTCAGCGTCCAGGTTTGGGGCGGCCGGATGCGGAAGCCGGCGGGCGATCCATCCGGTTGAGTGGTCACCGGGATCAGCTCGTCACCGACAAACGCATTTCGGACATTCAGCTGGATTTGCCAATCGATGTTCCGCGTCAGCTTGCGCGTGTAGCCCAGCCAGAAATCCCAATTCGTTTCGGCCGGGCCCTTGAACGGATTCGCCAGATCGAAGTTGGCCTGCCCTTGAACCGTGCTCGGGATCGGCCGGTAACCGATGACGATATCGGACTCGTAACGCACACCGACGCCGACGTTGAAGCCTTTCAGCCTCCCTTCATCGAAGTCGTAGTTCGACACGGCGTTGAAGCGCCATTCGCGCAATTCCGGAGCGTTGGTGCCTTCCTGCAGGCGGCGCTGGGCGTACTCGGAGCCGACATTGTTGTTCCATTGGAACAACGCCGTCTCGTTGCCCGCGCCACCCCACCAGATGCGCAGGTCGCCAGCGGGCGTCGTCCGCAGCGCCGTCTCATAAGCGTTGATGAAACCGGTCAGGTTCGTGCCGCCGATGTTGGTGCGGACTGCCTCGGTCTTGGTCGCGTTCAGCGTCACACGCCAATTTTTGGTCGGCAGCGCGCTGAATTCGAACTCGTAGCCTTTCGAAATGCTGTCTTCCGTGACGCTGAACCCGTTGGGATTGGTCGAGGTGATGTCCCGGGTGTTGTCGTTCAGGTTGATCTGCCACGCCGCGTAGAAGCGCGGATCCACGCTGCGCTGCCAGGTACGCCAGGCGGCGATCACGCGGGCTTCGCGCGCCTGCGCGTCCTCCAGCGTCTCGCCCGGAGCCTGACCGTAGTTGTAACGGGTGTTGGTCGGACTCGGATTCGCATCGCGACCGGTGATGTTATTCCCATCCCGGATGTCGTATTCGAAGATGTTCACCCAGTTGCCGGACCACACCTGCGAAGCGCCGATGAACCAGGTGTTGGTGAGCGACGTGCTGGTTTGGTTGAGCGACTTGGTTTCATACTTGTTGATCTTGAACGAATATTTGCCGTCGCGCGTTTCCAGCAGGATGCCCTTGTCGGTCGTCTCGCCGGAGGGCGCACCGATCGCCACACCGTAGACGTCGACGCGATTGGCCGCCGGTTGGAAGTTCTCCGACTTGCTGTAATACAGGCTCACGCGCACGGGCGAGCGGTCGCCGATGAACTGGGTCAGGTGGGCCACGGCGCTCCAGCTGCGTGACGTGATGTCCAGCCGGGTATCGTAGTCATCATTGAGCCGGTAGACATCCGAACCGAGGTTCAGGTGTCCGTACCGGTCGCTCGAGGCGCTGTTGAGATCCTGCGAGTGCTGCCACGACTTCGCGACGTCTTTGCGCACGCCGTAGGTGCCGACGAGTGCATTATCCCAGAATTTCGCCTGCCACACGGCCACTTTTGAGCTGACCGTCGACTTCGTGAGTCGGGCCGCCGTCGTCAGATAATCGCGGTAGCCTTGCTCCGACTGATAGAGCCGCATCGGCACGTCGCGCCAGCCGACATAGTTCCCCGGATTCTCCGACTGCGTCGACACGTAGGCTCCCACCGGGGTACCGTCCCTCAGATTGTTCGGGGTGTAGTATTCGTTGTTCCACGCCGCCGCCGGATCGACGTAGTTCGCGTTCCCGGGAACAGTGGAACGATTCCAATGCGAGTCGAAGGTGCGCACCGTGCCGGATCTCGGCGTGGAGATGTTCTGCGGGCGCGGCAGGAAAGCACCGGAGGCGGAATTGCGACTTATCAGCGACGGCCCGAGATAAATCACCGTGCTCGGCACGAAGGCGCCGTTGTTGAACTTCGCGTTCACATCCGGGAGATTCACGAACTCGCGATACACGTCGTCGGTCGCGTACTGGATCCACCCGCGGTTGTCCGTAGTCTGCCGATCCTTCCCGAGCAGCGCCGTGAGGGTGTGCTGGCCGAGGGCGCGCGTCACCCAGTTGCGGTTGCCGCCACGGGTGAAGTCATGCGTCGCAAATGCCGTCAACCGGGCGTTCTCCCAAGTGCTGTGATAGGAATTGTTGCCGCCCTGTCCGTCGTCCGAGACAAACGCCCGGCCGACGTTGGGATTCGGCGTACCGTCGGCGAACGGCTCTCCGTCTCGCCCCGCCGGCGTACCGTCACCATAGACGCGGTTGATATCGATGTAGATCGCCTGGCGTCCGGCGGAGAGCAGGCTGAGCTGGCCGTTCTTGTAGTCCTCCTTGTTGTACGAGATATCGAAGCCGAGGCGGTCATCAAAGAACGTCTGCGCCAGACTGATCGTGTAGTGCCTGAAATCCTGCCACTCCCGTTTGTTCGGGCCGTCGAGCAGGTTGTTGTAGAAGTCGAACACCGTCGCGTCCGTCAGCGAACGTTGCTTGTAGATGCCAAACTCGTAGAACGGCAGCCGCGCCTGGCGCGCAAACTGGTCATACGGGGCAATGCTGGTCGGCCGTTGATACGGCATGCCTCCGACCGAGCGGTCGATCGCGCCGGCCGAGTTGAGGCCGAAGTTGAACGTCGGCTCGTACACCCGGTAGCTGGCGGGCGCATTGCTGGTCGCGTCGAAGAAAGCCAGCGGTCCGCCGAACTGCTGCCCGAAATTGCCCAGCCAGGGCTGGAAATAGGGATTGGGATTGCCGCTCACCGGTGCGAAGTTCCACGTCGCGCGCATTTGGCCATGGTTCGGCCGGCCGGTGTTGTCGTCCTGCAGCTGCGACGGAATGAACGTCTCGCGGTTCAGGCCCGCGTAGGTGGTGTCGGCGTTCGTCGCATTGCGACCGGCATAGGTGCCGGTGTAGAACCACGGCGTGATGTTGTCGATCGGCGGGACCACGCGCGGACGATTGCTGCGGACGTTTCCCACCTCGTAATTGGCCTTCAGAATCGTGCGCGCCCCGCCGCGCTTCAGGAACGCCGGCTCCCAGCGCAGCGCCCCATAAAGACGCCGGTCGCGGGAGAACGCCGGCTCCTGCTTGAACTTCTCGTCATTGTACAGCGCCGAGAACCGGATCGCCAACTCGCCCTTGATCAGCACGCGGTTGATATCAATCGTGCCCCGCGTGCTGCCGAAGCTGCCATAGCGCGCGGTTACCTGGTTCGAGTCCTTGAACCCCGCTTGCTTCGAAGCGGTATTGATGATGCCGGCGGGACTGCCCTGGCCGAACAGGATGCTGTTGGCGCCACGCTGCATGTCCACGCGATCGACATTGTAGCCCTCCCACGGGATGTCCGTGATGAAGAAATCGCGGGTGTTGTCCGCCGACGTCAGCCCGCGCACGCGGGTGTTGGAGCTCGGGTTGATGAACCGCGTCGCGGTGCCGCCACCGCCGCTTTCGTCCAGGTTCGCCCCGTCGCCGAGCCCGGCGAAGTTGCCATACGCCGCGCCCACTTCCGTGCCGGTGGTGTATTGGAGCAACGTCTCGTTGTTCGTCGCTCCGACATCCTGCAGAAACTGGCTCGTGATCACACTCACCGCGTTGCCAATGTCGCGCAGGTCGGTGTTCAGGCGGTTGCCCGCGAGCGTCGTCGCCGCCGCGTAGCCGCTCTGGGCTTCGGCCGAGACTTCGAAAGGTGAAAGGACAATCACCTCGTCATCCGGAGGAGACTCCGGGGTCGCTCCGGGCGCCACTTGGCCCCACGAAGCGGTAGCTGCCATCATCGCCGCGACGGCGGCGAGGGGAATTCGGACTGCTTGGTATCCGTTCATTGAGTTCAGACTCGTTTCAGGTATTGCGGCGGCGTGCCCAACGCGACGCGGTCACTCTCAGGCGTCCGCGTGGATAACCGCCTGCCGGAGTTGAACCCCGCCAACGGGGCAATGACAGCGACGCGCACCCTGACACCGTTCAAATCCCGCAACGAGGTGACGAAGAAAACTCTTCCGGGTTTGCAGTCCGTTTCGTAGGGCGTCGCTTGCGACGCCCGTGACCCTACCACGCTGCGCCCGCGCCAACCCGGAATATCGTGACGCCCAAGCAGTGCGGCCAGCGTTTACCCCCGCTGGCCGCTAGCTACCTGACGAGCCGCCGAGACAGACACCAAACGGCAGCTCCATACACCGCGGCCAGCTCATGCCACCCGCACGCATCACGCGAGGGCGACGCAGCTGACACCGTTCAGGATTTCACGGCGGCACGTGTCACGTGGGTGCCCGCTGTATCTGCCTCAAGTTGAACTCTGCCGCGCCTTGGCCGCGATTCACCGGACACCGAAGGAAACGACCGCTGGTCGAACGCGTCCGCCACCCGCAGAAATCCCGCTGTCCTCCTGAATTTACTCCGCAGCCTCCCGCGCGTGTTCCGTGCGTCCGTGGCTTCTTCGCTGCTGCGCGAACGCTCGCTGGCGGCACTCGGCGAGGCGGGCCAACGCTCGCAATTTTCCGCGCAGACCCTCACCGCGGCGGCTCGATTTGACACCGTTCAGATCGGACGTAGTTCGGCCCGCCGCGGTGTTATGTCGTGCGACGCTCAACCGCGATGACTCCCCACCCACCAGCCGCCAAGCGGACAAGCCGTCACCACGTCGTGTCCCCGCTCCACTCCTCGCTTCCGGTCTGATGACCACTTCCGCAGATCGTCCCGTTATGATGGCGGACCTTGCGCGACACCTGCGACTCGCGCGCTCGACGGTTTCGATGGCGCTGCGCGACCACCCGGACATCGCGCCGGCGACGCGCCGCCGCGTGCAGGATGCCGCGTTGCAGCTCGGCTATCGCGCCAATCCGCTGGTCTCGGCGCTCATGGCGAACGTCCACGCCGCGCATCCCGTGAAACACGACACCGCGCTCGCGGTGATCAGCGAGGACTCGGGGCCGATCGAATGGTATCGCCGGCCGCTGCTCGATTCGATTCACGCCGGGATCGCCGCGCAGGCGGATCGGCACGGTTTTCTCGTGCAGCACTTCCAATTGGCCGATGCCGGCCTCTCGCCCGCGCGCCTCGCGGCGATTCTGCGCGCCCGCGGCATTCCCGGCGTGATCCTCGCGCCGGTGGCGTGCACCAAGCCGAGCCGCTTCGACGCGTGGGACGATTTCGCGGTGGTGACCATCGGCTGGTCGGTCCTGAATCCGCGGCTCTCGCGCTCGAGCTTCCACCATTTCCAAAACATGCTGCTGGCGTGGGACACGCTGGCGGCCCGCGGCTACCAACGGATCGGCTTCGTGCACACGACCGAGCAAAGTCAGCGCAGCGCGCTCACGTATCTCGGCGGCTTCCTCGCGCGCAGCTACACGCGACCGCCACACGACCGCGTCGAGCCCCTCTCCGTCGACGTCGCCACCTCGCTCACCGCCGAGCTGTTCCGGGCTTGGAAGGAGCGCGAGCGACCGGACGCCCTGATCGTCACCGACGCCGCTTGTTTCGTGCCGCTCGTGCAACAGAACGCCCGCGTGCCCGACGAACTCGCGCTCGTGGCGCTGGAGGCCGGCTCGGCCCCGGCCGGCACCGCCGGCATCGACGAGCAGGCCCCGCGTGTCGGCGCCGCAGCCATCGATCTTCTCATCGGGCAGCTCCACCGCAATCAGCGTGGCTCGCCCGAGGTGCCGTCGTGTGTCCACGTGCCCGGCACCTGGCGCGAGGGCACCACCGTTCGGCCCGGAGTTCCGGCTTGAGCGCAGCGCAATGCTGCTCCACGGTCGCCAGCTAACTGGCGCCGCCCTACCCTGCCTCAAATTTCCGCCGACCCGCGGCCAAGGTTCCGCCCTATACCTTTCACCCTCAATCACGATTAACTTCGCCTCGCCATGAATGATACAACTCCCTCGAACTCCCCGAAGAAATCCACCACCAAGCTGGTGGGCATCATCCTGATCGTCGTCCTCGCGATCGGCTTGATCTTCCTCGCCTCCCGGCTGAGCCACACCAACACGCGGCTGAGCCAGACCTCGACGGCGTTGAACGAATCCAAGGCCAAAGTCGCTCAACTGCAGCAGCAGCTCGAGGAAGCCCAGGACAAATCGGCCGCCCTCGACCGCCAGATCCAGGACGCCAACTCGAAAACGGGCGTCGTCCAGAGCCAGCTCGAAGAGACCAAGACCGGCGCCAGCGAGTTGAAGGCCAAGCTCGATCGTGCCGTGTCGCGTTCCTCGGATCTCGAACGCCAGCTGGCCGAAGCCGTTTCCGGCTCGACCCGCCTGCAAAGCAAGGCCGACGAAGCCGTCGCCGCCAGCGAGCGCCTGCAGCAGCAGTGGGAACAGGCCCGCTCCGGCACCGCGGAAGCCGAGAAGCAACTCGCGGAAGCCCGCGCGCAGGTCTCTGATCTCCAGAGCAAGCTGCAATCGATGCAGGCTCAAATGTCCGAGATGGCCGCCGCCGCCCAGGCGAAGAAGAAGAGATAAGACGCGCTCCTCCGCCGGCAGCACAGTGCGGTGCGGGCTCGACCCGCGCCGCAGCTTTTTCGGAGCCCGCTCCCCCGCCGCGTCGTCGGTGAACCGCTCCGCTACGCCCCCCGCGCTCGCGTCATCCGGCGACGCCAACGTCACCTTTGGCCGCGGAGTCCGTCTCGCTGGCACCGGCCCGGCATTGCCTTCCTGTTGTTCTTCCCTTCGCTGACGCCACCCCTTCGCCCATGAACCGTCGTGCCTTCATCTCCCAAACCGCGGCCGCGGTGGCCGCCTCTGCCATGCTTCCTCGCGTCGCCTCTGCCGCCACCGCGCCCGCTGCCAGCGCCAACAAAGCCGCGGACGGGATGAACTACGCTCCGCAGGGCAAGCCCCGCCCGGTCGTCAAGCCGGGCGAGTTCATTTTCGCCGCCGCGCACCTCGACCACGGCCACATTCACGGCCAGTGCAACGGGCTCACCGAAGCGGGTGCCCAGCTGAAATGGATCTACGATCCCGACGCCAAGAAGGTCGCCGCGTTGCACGAGCGTTTTCCCGACGCGAAGGTCGCGCGTTCGCTCGATGAGATCCTCGCCGATCCCGCCGTGCAGCTCGTCGCCTCCGCCGCGGTGACGTCCGAACGCGGCCCGCTCGGCTGCCGCGTGATGGAAGCCGGCAAGGATTACTTCACCGACAAGGCGCCGTTCACCACGCTGGACCAGCTCGAACAGGCGAAGGCGGTGGTCGCGCGCACCGGCCGCAAATACATGGTCTATTACAGCGAGCGGATTCACAACGAATCCGCGATGTTCGCCACCGATCTGGTGCAGCAAGGCGCGATCGGTCGCGTGCTGCAGGTGATCGGACTCGGGCCCCACCGGCTCAACGCGCCCTCGCGGCCCGCCTGGTTCTTCGAGCGCGAAAAATTTGGCGGCATCCTCTGCGACATCGGCAGCCACCAGTTCGAACAATTTCTCACTTACACCGGCGCGAAGGACGCCAACGTGGTCCACGCCGCGATCGCGAACTACGCCCACAAGGAATATCCCACCTTCGAGGACTTCGGCGAGGCGTCGTTGATCGGCGACAACGCCACGACCAACTTCATCCGGGTCGACTGGTTCACGCCGGCGGGGCTCGGCGTGTGGGGCGATGGCCGCACGATCATTCTTGGCACGAAGGGCTACATCGAGCTGCGCAAATACATCGAGGTCGGCCGCGAGAAAACCGGCGATCACGTCTACGTGGTCGACGAAAAGGGCGAGCAGCACCTGCACGTCGCCGGCCAGGTGGGCTTCCGGTTTTTCGGCGAGCTGATCCTCGACTGCCTCAACCGCACCGAGAAGGCGATGACGCAGGCGCACGCGTTCAAGGCCGCCGAGCTCTGCCTGCGCGCGCAGGCCGAAGCCCGCTGGCTGACGTAGCCCGACTGCACGTCGAAGTTTGTAGGGCGGGGTCTCCCGACCTCCGCCACGTCTTTGCTCAGCAAAGCCCCCAGCGACGCATCATTTTTTCGACATGGGCGGGCAGAAAGTGAGATGCGCCCGCCGTGCTTCAGCTGCAGCCTTGCGTCGTTTCGCTCCACCCGCTTGCCTCCGCCGCTCCAACTTCCTCATGAAGAAATTCCTCCTGCCCCTCGCCCTGTTCGCCGCCACCACGTTCGCGTTCGCCGCGGACGAGAAAAAATCCGATACTCCGGACAAGGCCTGCTGCGAGAAGGCTGACAAAGCCTGCTGCGAAGAAAAGAAGGCCAGCGACAAGTGCGACAAGCCCTGCTGCAAGCAGGACGGCGCCGAGAAGAAAGCGACCGAAGAGAAGAAAGCCTGACCTTCTCCGTTCGTTCCCCGTGTTCCTGTAGGGGCGCAGACTTGCTGCGCCCTCTGTTTTTCAGGACGGCTTCGCGCCTACCGCTGCGTGAGCAGCCTCGCCTGTTTCACCAGTTCGACGAACTCCGCGCGGTAGCCGCCGGGGTCATCACTCGTGGCCGCATTGGCCCACGCGATCACGTCGTCGAGCGTCGCCACACCTTTGTACGGTGAGTCGCGCAAGATCATCCCGAACGCGGCCACCGCACTCGCAAACCGGAAATCTTCGCTCGCCTGGGCAAAGTTCCCTCCGTCGTCCTTCAGCGGAAACTCGAGCCGGGTGCTGAGCAGGGCCGTCGGCTGCTTGTAGCGCACTTTGAGTGTCAACAGCTCGTCCGCGTGCGCCAGCGTGCGCTTCTCCACGGCGGACGGCGCCGCGCTGGAGTAGGTGTAGCGTCGATCCTCCGGCTCGGTTTCTTCCGTGACCTCCGCGTCCTTCGCGCCAACCGGGATGATTTCATACAGCGCCGTCACCGTGTGCCCCGCGCCGATCTCGCCCGCGTCAATCTTGTCGTTGGCGAAGTCCTCCTGGTTGAGCAGCCGCTTCTCGTAGCCGATCAGCCGGTAGCGCGCCACCTTCGCCGGGTTGAATTCCACCTGCAGCTTCACGTCCTTCGCCACCGTCAGGAGCGTGCCGCTCACCTGCTGCACGAGCAGCTTCTCGGCTTCGCGCCGCGTGTCGATGTAGCCATAGCTCCCGTTTCCGCGGTCGGCGATCTGCTGCAGCATCGCATCCTTGAGGTTGCCCATGCCGAAGCCGAGTACGGTCAGGAACACGCCGGACTTCGCCTTCTCCTCGATCAGCCGCACCAGTTCGCCTTCGCTGGTCACGCCGACATTGAAATCGCCGTCGGTGCACAGGATCACGCGGTTCACGCCGTTCGCCACGAAGTTCGCCTTCGCGATGTCGTAGGCGAGTTGGAGCCCCATCGCGCCGTTGGTCGAGCCGCCCGCTCTCAGTTCGTCGATCGCGTCGAGGATTTCGCGCTGCCGCGCCACCGGCGTCGACGGCAGCGCCAGCCCGCTATTTCCCGCGTAGGTCACGATCGCGACGCGATCCTCCGGCTGCAGCCGGCCGAGCAACAGCCGCATCGATTCCTGCACGAGCCGCAGCTTGTTCGGCTGGTCCATCGAACCGGACACGTCGAGCAGGAACACCAAATTCGCCGCCGCGCGCCCGCTCACGGCCGCGTCTTTCGCCTTCAGCCCAATCCGCACCAGCCGGTGCTGCGCCGCCCATGGCGCCGCTGCCACCTCCAACGCCGCCGCGAAGGGGGCCTCCCCTGGAGCCGCGACGCCCTCGTCGCGGACTCTGCCCGGCGCCGCATAGCGATACGGAAAATAGTTCACCAGTTCCTCGATTCGCACCGCGTCCGCCGGCGGCAGCCGACCTTCGCGCAGGAACCGCCGCACATTCGCGTAGCTCGCCGTGTCGACATCCGCTGCGAACGTCGACAGCGGATGCTCGCGGGCGGAGAGGAAGTCGCTCTCGCGCAGAAAACGATACGCCTCGGTGTTCATCGCCTGGCGATGATCCCCCCGCACCCGCGTGCCGATGCCGGCGAAGGTTGTGCTCGCAATATATCCGTCCATCGCGGGTGCCTGCCCCGGGAACGAGCTCAAGGCCGCCGGCTCCTCGTTCGCCACCAGAAGCGCTTGCATCGCCGCATCTTTTTTTTGCGCGCGAGCTTGACGGACCTGCCGCTGCGTCTCCCGCAGTTCGGCGCGAGCAAGCGCACCGAAGGCGGTCGATTCCGGCGCAGCGAAACTCGACGTTTTGGACAGATTCGGCTGCCGCTCGACTTGCTTCAGCAGCGGCTGACCGGCAACCGGCGGCGCGGGCGGCGTTGCGACCACCGCGAACGCCTCCAAATCCGCTGGCGCCTGCTGCGGGGAAATCGGCAGATTGATCGGTTCCTCCACCCGACGCTTCTGCGCCATCGGTCCCGTCAAGGATGTCGTTGCAGTCAGCGCGCTATCGGCCGCGGCCTGAAGTTGTTTCGCGACAGGCGCCGCGACGCCAGTGTCGTGCGGCACGGAGTGCAGCGCCAACACCAGCACCAGGCACGCCGCCGCCAATCCGCCGCCGACCAAATACCAGCGCGAAAACCGCAGCAGCGTGCCCAGCTGCTTCGCTTGCTCCCCACTCGAACGTCCGCCATCGAGCTGATCTGGGGGGCCGGGAATGATCGCAGCCGTCTGCAAGCGCGAAGGCTGTTCCGCCACCTCGGGCAACGCCTCCGCCGCGAGCGCTTCGTTCATGTGTCCGGCCAGCGCGCGAATCGCCGCCACTTCCGCCTGCAGCGCCGGATCCGCCCGCACTGCCGCGTCGATCTGCTGCTGTTCCTCTCCCTCGAGTTCGCCCAGCGCGTAAGCGGTGAGCCGGGGGTCGTCTGTCGTGATGCGAAATTCGTTCATGTCATTTCCTCCTACGGTTGCTGCGCCGCCATCTCGGTGCGGAGCCGCCCGATCGCCGTGTGAATCAGGAAACCCACGTTGCTGACCGACAGCGCCGTGATCCGACTGATTTCCTTGTAGCTGAAACCATTTTGGAATTTCAGCCGGATGACCTCCTGCTGGTTCGGCGGCAGCGCGTCGATCAGCCGCAGCACGATCGCCTGCGTCTCCGCTTCCTCCAGCGCTCGCCCCGGCCGCGGTCCGGGCGCGCTCGTCTCCTCGAGTTGGCCCACCTCAAACGGTTTCATGCGCCCCTCCTTGCGCAGCACGTCCATCGCGCGGTTCCGGCACACCGTGAACAGCCACTCCACCACGTGGCCGTCGATCGCGGCCGCGCGCTGCTGCATGAGCTTGACGAACGTGTCCTGCACCACGTCTCGTGCGCGCTCGCCGTCTCCGAGCAGCCGCGTCGCGTAGCGCACGAGCGGCGCCTGCTGCTCCGCGAAGATGCGTTCCAGAAAACCAGCGTGTTCATGTGGCTGATCCCGTCCGGTCGTGAGGTCGGTGGACATGGGTTCTGGAAGGTAAACGGCTGAGCGCAGGATTTATTAGACCGACCGCGTCAGGAACACCGCAAAATCTTGCCGCGCCCGTCTGCCGCACTCCGGCGCCTTCACCGCCGCGCCCTGCTGTGTGGCACGGGCGTCCCGCCCGTGCGTTTGGGCGGAATCGCCGCCGCTCTTCCGCGCGCGCATTATCTCGAATCAGATCGCCGCGCCTAAAGCACGCCACTGTGCTGGTCGTCCCACCCGCCGCACCCGCCACCACGCCACTCCCGGCTTGCCACCGGCCGCACGCTGCGGCTTGCTCGCAACCACAACCCACCGCCCCATGTCGAACGTCTTCATCACTCTTCTTCGCGCGCGTGTGGGCCTCCCGGGCTCCTGAACCGGCTGACTCGCCCGCCGCTCCGAGCGGGCCTCGCAAATTCGGAAGATCGCCGCCCGCTCCCACCCGAGCGGGTTTTTTCGTGTCCTGTCTGGTTCCGAATTTCATCTGTGTTTTCTCAACTCCAACTCGTCTGGTCGATCATGCGTGGCCAGCGGCTGCGCTACAGCCTCGCGCTGATCTGCCTGACCCTCGCCACGGTCATCACGTTCGGCGTCCCCCTGGTCGGCACCGCGGCGATTGATCACGCGATCGGCACCCCGGCTGCCGCGCCCTCTTCACCGCGGCTGATCGCCTGGCTGCTGCAGGCACTCGGCGGTGCTGATCATCTTCGTACCCACCTCTGGCTCGCACCCGTCGCGATGGTGGCGCTCGCCTTGGTGGCCGGGGTGTTCAGTTACGTGAAAGGCTGGCTCGCCGCGCTCGCGAGCGAACAGATTGCACGCCAGCTCAAGGATGACCTCTACGATCACCTTAACCACCTGCCCGCCACCTACCACGACCAGGCCGGCACGGGCGATCTCGTGCAGCGCTGCACCAGCGACGTCGAGACGACGCGCCAGTTTCTCGCCACGCAGGTGATGCAGATCGGCAACGCGGCCGTTCTCGCCGCGGCGGCGCTGCCGCTGATGCTCGCGCTGGACGTCCCGATGACGCTCGTGTCGTTCGCGCTCGTCGGCCCGCTGATCGTCTACGGCTACGTTTTCTTCCGCAAGATTCAGCACGTGTTCCGTGAAGTCGACGAAGCCGAGGGCGCGCTGACCGCGGTGATTCAGGAAAACCTGACCGGCATCCGCGTCGTGCGGGCGTTCGCCCGGCAGGAGTTCGAACGCAACCGACTCGCCACGCCCAACGCGCTTTTCCGTGATCGCAACATCCGCATGCTGCGGCTGATGTCGTGGTATTGGTCGATCAGCGACTTCGCCGCGCTCAGCCAGCTGGGGCTCGCGCTGCTCGTCGGCGCACACTGGGTGGCGCAAGGCCGGCTCAGCATCGGGCTGCTGTATGGCTTCCTCGCGTATCTCAGCTTGATGCTGTGGCCGGTACGCGAGATCGGTCGGATCCTTACCGACCTCGGCAAAACCTCGGTCGCGCTTTCGCGCATTCGCGAGATCCTCGCAGTCGCGCGCGAGCGCGACCCCGCGCCCTCGTTCCGCCTCGCCCTGCTCCCCGAACGGCTGCGCGGCACGATCGCCGTGCGCGATCTGCACTTCGCCCACGCGGGCGGTGCGCCCACCGCCGAAGGCGCCGGCGCGCTCAACGGACTCTCGTTCGATGTCGCCGCCGGCGAGACGCTCGCCATCCTCGGCCCCTCTGGCGCCGGCAAGAGCACGCTCATGCACCTGCTGCTGCGGCTCTACGACTACACGGAGGGCTCGATCCGACTCGACGGCCACGAGCTCTCGGCGCTGCCGCGCTCGTGGGTGCGCGGCCAGATCGGCGTCGTGATGCAGGAGCCGTTTCTTTTTTCCAAAACGCTCCGCGAAAACCTCCGGCTCGGCCACAACGACGCCGCTGACCCGGACATCCACGACGCCGCGCGGATGGCTGGCATCCACGAAACAATCCTCACATTCGAGGAGGGTTATGCCACCCTCGTCGGCGAACGCGGCCTCACCTTGTCCGGTGGCCAGCGGCAGCGCCTGGCCATCGCCCGCGCCGTGCTCAAGCGTCCGCCGCTGCTCATCCTCGACGATGCCTTGAGCGCGGTGGATGCGGCGAACGAGGCGGCGATTCTCCACGCGCTGCAGCAGCGCCGCGGTTCCGCCACGACGCTGGTGATCGCTCACCGGCTCGCCACACTCGCGCACGCCGATCGGATTCTCGTGCTCGACCACGGCCGGATCATCCAGTCCGGCACACACGCGGAGCTCGCGGGGCAGCCTGGTCTCTACCAGCGGCTCTGGGAAATCCAGACCAGCATCGCCGCCGAGCTCAACCACGACCTCAAGTCCGCCTGACCATGCCCGCCGCTTTTCACCAGGAAGATGAGTTCCGGGCCCGCCTCGACGCCGGCCTGTGGTGGAAGATCTTCCGCCGCGCGTTGCACCTGAAGCGTTACCTCGTGCCGCTTCTGATTTCGGCCGTCGGCATCGCGGTCTGCGACGCCACCTACGTCCAAATCACCCGCTGGGTGATCGACGGCGTGGCGCGTGACGGTGCCGATGCGCCGTTCACGCTCTACATTGCCGCAAGCTTCGGTCTCACCCTCGCGTTCGCGGTCGCCGTGTGGGTGCTGATCGAGACCGCCGGCAATATCGCCCACCGGCTCGCGCACGACATCCGCCGCGACTGCTTCGACCGGCTGCTGTCCATGGAGCTGGCCTTTTTCGACACGCGCCCAGCGGGCTGGCTCATCGCGCGTCTCACCGCCGATTGCAACCGGCTCGCCAACGTCCTCGCATGGGGATCCCTGGATTTCACCTGGGGCCTCAGCTACCTCGTGCTGGTGGCGATCAGTCTGCTGCTGATGAACTGGCGGCTCGGGCTGCTCGTGCTCGCCGTCGTTCCGCTGCTCGCGCTGATCTCGGTCTACTTTCAACGCAAGATGCTCCTGAGCGCCCGCGAGGTTCGTCGCGTCAATTCGCAGATCACCGCCGCGTTCAACGAATCGATTCAGGGCGTCCGCACGACGAAGTCGCTCGTGCGCGAGCAGGCCAATCTCGCGGAATTCCAGCACCTCTCGACCGGCATGTTCAGCGCGGCGGTGCTCAACGCACGCCAGAACGCCCTCTACTTTCCGCTGGTGACGACGCTCGGCACGCTCGGCGCCGGCCTGGCCTTGTGGCGCGGCGGCTATTTGGTGGAGAACGCGGAGCTCAGCCTCGGCACGCTCGTCGCGTTCATCAACTTCGCGATCCAGTTCTTCCACCCCATCAACCAGCTCGCCTTGAAACTGGCCGAGCTGCAGAGCGCGCAAGCTGCCGGCGAACGCGTGCTCGGACTGCTCGCCGCCGAACCCGCGATCAAAGACACCCCCGTCGTCCTCGCCGCGGTTGCGCACGCCTCCGACTCCGCCGCTCAATCGAAATTCGAAATTCGAAAATCGAAAATCTCCCCGCTCGCGCCTGACGGACTTCCCGGAGCAATCGACCGAATCGAGTTCCGCGCCGTGAGCTTCCGCTACGCGACCGGACCGACGGTGCTGCGCGACTTCCATCTGCGGGTGCAACGCGGCGACACCGTTGCGCTCGTCGGCGCGTCAGGCGGAGGCAAGAGCACGCTCGTGTCGCTGCTGTGCCGGTTCTACGAGCCCAGCTCCGGGCAAATTCTCGTCAACGGTCGCGACTACCGCGAACGTCCGCTTACCTGGTATCAGTCACAGTTCGGCGTCGTTCTGCAGACACCGCACCTGTTCCAAGGCACGATCCGCGACAACATCCGCTACGGCCGACTCGACGCCACCGACGCCGAGGTGGAGGCCGCCGCCCGGCTCGTGAATGCGGACGAATTCATCCGCCGGCTCGATCACGGCTACGACACGCCCGTCGGCGAAGGCGGCAACCGGCTTTCGACCGGCCAGCGCCAGCTGGTGTCCTTCGCCCGCGCCCTGCTCGCCAACCCGCAGGTGTTCGTGATGGACGAAGCCACGTCCTCGATCGATACCGAGACCGAGCGACTCATCCAGCGCGGACTGGAAACGATGTTCGCCGGCCGCATCGCCTTCGTGATCGCGCACCGGCTGAGCACGATCCGCCGCGCCTCGCGCATTCTCGTCATCGATCACGGCCGCATCGCGGAAGCAGGCACGCATGACGAATTGCTGCGGCAGCGCGGCCACTACTACCAGCTCTACACCGGCCAGTTTCACCACGAGCGCGAAGCGGCCGTGCTCGCGTCCGCCGACCGGTGACCGCGGCCAAGATGGCGCCTGCCGGCACGGCAAGCTCCACGTGTTGCCGCCGCCGCTTCCGGCTGGCGCTGGAGGGCTCTCCGGCTTTCTTCTGCGCCATGCGCTTCTGGTGTTTCCCGCGGCTCGTTTCTGTTCTCTGCGCCGCCCTGCTCGCCGGCTCCTGCGCGCGGCGCGAGCCACCAGTCGAGGTGGCCACGCGCGAGCACACCCTGCTCCTCGGCAATCTCGCCGAGCCCACCGATCTCGATCCGCACACGTCAATCACCTACACGGATCAGAACGTGATCCTCGCGCTGTTCGAGGGACTCACCGCACTCGACGAGAAAACCTCCCGCGCGGTCCCCGGGGTCGCGGAACGCTGGGACGTTTCCGACGACGGTCGCACCTACACCTTCCACCTGCGGCCCGCGGCACGCTGGTCCAACGGCGACGCGGTAACCGCGCGCGACTTCGCCTACTCGTTCGAGCGCATCCTCTCGCCCGGGCTCGCGTCCGAATATTCCTACCTGCTCTGGCCGATTCGCGGCGCCCAAGCCTTCAACCGCGGCGATGTAAAGCCGTTCGCCGACGTGGGTGTCACCGTCGTCGACGACCACACGCTGCGACTCACGCTCGAACGGCCGACACCCTACCTGCTTGCGCTTGCCGCCAATCCCGTGTGGTTCCCGGTGCACCGGGCGACGATTGAAAAATTTGGCCGGATCGATCAACGGAGCACCGCCTGGACCCGGCCGGGCAACCTCGTCGGCAACGGCGCGTTCACGCTCGCCGAGTGGTTGCCCAACGCCCGGATCGTCGTTTCCAAAAACGCACACTACTGGGGCGCTGCGGCGAACACGCTCGAGAAGATCGTTTTCCTCCCCACGGAAAATCCCGACGTCGAGGAGCGCGGGTTCCGCACGGGACAGGTGCACATCACCTATGGCGTGCCGATCGAGAAGATCGCCCGCTATCGCGAGACCGCGCCCGAACAGCTCCGGCTCGATCCGTTCCTGCAGACATTCTTCTTGCGCTTCAACGTCACGCGTCCCCCGCTCGACCGGCCCGAGGTGCGTCAGGCGATCGCACTGGCGATCGATCGTGAAGCCCTTGCGCGCGCCGTGCTGCGCGGCTCGCGACTCGCGGCCCCGCACTTCACGCCGCCCGGCTGCGCGGGCTACACGGCCGAGGCGCGCGTCGGCTTCGACCTCGCGAAAGCCCGCGCGCTCCTGGCCGACGCCGGATTTCCCAACGGCGAAGGGCTGCCCGTGCTGGAGTTTCAGTTTCGCAACGATGACACGCAGCCCAAGGTGGCCGAAGCAATCCAGTCGATGCTCGGGCAGATCGGCGTGCGCGTGAGCCTCGCGCCGTTCGAGCAAAAGACGTGGCTGCAAAATCAGCAGTCGCTCGCCTACACGATCGTCTTCTCGGCGTGGGTCGGCGACTTCGCCGATCCCGCCACGTTCCTCGACCTGTTCGCCGGTGGTGGCGGCAACAACTGGACCGGCTGGGCGGACGCGGAGTACGACCGGTGGCTGCAGGAGGCTTCGCGCCTCACGGATTCCAACGCTCGATTCGCGCTTTTCCAGCGGGCCGAAGCGCGGCTGCTGGCGCAGGCGCCCATCACGCCGCTGTTCTTCGGTGCCCGCACCTATCTGATCAATCCGGCGGTGAAGAACTGGGAGCCCGCCCTGCTCGGCTTCCATCGCTACCAGTTCGTCCGGCTCGAGCCGGCCGCGCCCGCCTACTGACGGCCCCGGCCAGCCAAGCGATTCCGTTCTCTAGCGCCGCGTAGCCATTTTCACGTATTACGTGAAAATGGCTACCACCCCGTCTTCGACTCAGGCGAAATTTCCTCGAACTCCGTGCGCTCGCCGCCAGCTCCTTCGGCAACCACGCTCCGAATCAATTTCACGTAATACGTGAAAATTGCCCTCCGGCCCGCCCTAGCTGGTAGCTGACACGGGAGGGTGCCGGGCAGCGACGGCATGACGTTGTGAAACACTTGTCGCGTTCGCCGACTCTGCCATCGTGCCGCCATGCGCCTTCGCCGTCTGCCACTCACGTTTGCCTGCCTCGCGTGCTTCGTCGTTTCGATCTGTCGGTCCGCAGACGTCGAGTTCGTTCGCGTGTGGCCGGGCTGGCGCAACGCCGAGTCGTTCGAAACCATCTCCGAATACTTCACCGGCCGCGAACACCACGGCAGCCACGTCGTCCTGCGCACGCACCCCGACGCCCGCGCCGGTTTCTATTTTCTGGTGCGCGTGGCCAACAGCGGCGGCGCCCGCGCCAACGCGCAGTTCACGCTGCAGGTGATCACCCCCGACTCGCCGGATCCGAAGACCTACCAGTTTCCCGTCGATCTGCCCGATCGCGGCACGGTTTACCAACTGGGGCTGACCGGCCCGGCATGGCCCGACAGCAGCGCGCATCCCGTGGCTTGGAAGCTGGAGCTCAAGGCCGCGGACGGCGCGCGTCTCGCCAGCGCCCAGAGCTTCTTGTGGGAAAAGCCGGCGAAATAGCGCCGAGAGCGATGTCGCCTTTTCGGCCGGCGTTCCTCGTCGATTGACGATCGCCCGCATGACTCCGCCCGCATCGCGCTCGTTGATCCCCGAGGCGCCGGCCTCAGGCTGGTCCGAATGGCAGCGCCTGCCCAGCGCTGAGACCTTTTCGCCGCGCGTGCTCGCGGAGATTCTCGACGGCGGCCAGGCGTTTCGTTGGCAGCGCACGTCAGACGTCACTTGGCTAGGTCAATTCGGCGATGGCGTCGTCCGGATCGCGCTCACCGCCGAAGGCCAGCTGGCGTGGTCTTCTCCGTCCTCGCTCACGGCACACGTGGGACCGGCGTTGGTCGCCTATCTCGATCTCGCACGCGACAGCCGCACGCTTGCCGATACGCTGCCGTGGCGGAGTGACGCGCACCTCGCCCGTTGTCTCGAGACTTTCCCGGGCTTGCGGATTCTCCGGCAGCCTTTCGGCGAAACCCTCCTCGGCTTCCTGTGCAGCGCGACGAAGCAGATCGTGCAGATCAAACAGATGGTCGCACTCCTCGCCGACCGTCACGGTGCACCAGTTTTGCCGACCACTGCTGACCGATCTTCCCTCGCGAACCGTGCGGCTGCCCTGGGAGATCCCTCAACGCTCAATCCTCAACCCTCGACTCCGTTCCACCGCCTTCCCACCTGGCCCGAGCTCGCGGCGGTTTCCGAAGCCGAGCTGCGCGCGTGCTTGCTGGGTTTTCGCGCTCGTTACATTCACCAAACCGCGCAGTTCCTGGCGGCGCACCCGGGCTGGCTCGCCGAAACCGAAGCTCTCCCCTACGCCGCGGCCAAGGACCGGCTCTGCTCGCTGCCTGGCGTGGGCGAAAAGGTCGCCGACTGCGTTCTCCTGTTCGGCGCCGGCCGGCTGGAAGCGTTCCCCGTCGACGTGTGGATCATCAAGACGATGGCGGCGCGCTACGGGCTGCAGGGCTGGAAACCCGCGCAAATCGCGCAGTTCGGCCGCGTGCATTTCGGTCCGCTCGCCGGACTCGCGCAGCAATACCTGTTCGCTTACGAGCGCGCCGCCGCGCGTCCGCCGGTCTGAGCTCGCGGGAAAACCGCGCGGCGAACGCCGGCTACGGCGCCTTCTGGATCAACTCGATCTCGTAGCCTTCGGGCGCGTCGATGAAGGCGATCACCGCGCCGCTGTCCGTCCGCGTCGGTCCGTCGCTCAGCGGATAACCCTGCTGCTTCAGCTCCGCGGCAAATTTTTCCAGATCGTCGACCTCGAACGCCAAGTGCATCAGGTCCGGCTGCACCTGCACGCTCGGGCTGTTCGGCAGATACGTGAGCTCGATCTCCTCGTCGCTGTTCGGCGTCGCGACGAACACGAGCTGTGCCCCGCGCGGCGAGGTGTGCCGGCGCACCACCTTCAGCCCAAGCACGTCCTGGTAAAACTTCACGGTGCGCTCGAGATCGTTCACGCGCATCCGGGTATGGAGGAGTTTCTTGATCATGCGAACGCACTGTGTGCGGATCTCCGTGCCCTGCCAGTGGAAAAGCGGGATGCGTCGGCCCGCACCGGATTGGGCAGCGAAGCTCGCTGGATGGCCTGCCAGCCGTAGTCCCGCGGCCGCGGGATGAAGGATGGTGCTCGGGACAGGACTTGAACCTGCACGCCTTACGGCAAAGGCTTCTAAGACCTTCGTGTCTGCCATTCCACCACCCGAGCGACGAGGAGTGCTGAGGGCAGATTGCCGATTTCCGATCCGCCGAGGCAAGCGAAAGCTGGAGCGACGCCGCCCTCACGTCCTGTCCTTCCCGGCTCAAACCACGAAGACACGGCTCCAGCTTGGCTTACGGCCTAGGTCCGTTTACTGCTTACCGTCTTCTGTTTACTGCCTGCCACGCTCACGATTCAGCCACACCTTCGCCGCGCTCTTCATCCGCGTCAGGATGTAATACACCGTCTGACTCCGCAATCGCACGAGCTGGCCGCCGACGATCTTCGGCACGAAATCCTGCGGCACGTCGAGAACCTGCTCCGGCGTCGCGCCATCGAGTCCCTTGCAGAGAATCGCCGTCATCGCTCGCGTCAGAGTCTGCACGTGCGGGCCGAGCGTAATCCGAAAATGCGCCGCGCGCGCCGGCTGCTCGACATTGAGGAACACGCCCACCGTGTCGGTGCACTCCTCGTCTTTACGCGTGTCCTCGAGATCAAACGTCTCGCCCGTCTTCGGCGCGCAGTGCGCCGCGCCGTCGGCGTAGGCGATCAGGTTCTCGCGTTTCTCCTCGTCGCTGAGGTGTTCGAAAAACTCGACGATCTCCGTCAGATTGGGCGGATAGCTCACAGATTTTCGAATGTTGATTTTGGATTTTCGATTCTGCGAGAAGGCGCCGTCGACCTTTTCGAACGATCGGCGGCATCCCTAGCGCATTGCGACACTCTCCTTCGGCACCGCTCGCTGTCGCACCGGCCGGTCTGGCTAGAAATCAAAAATCGCGAATCCAAAATCGAAAATTCGTTCATCCCGGCTGCTCGCCCTTGGCGATCGGCGAGCGGACCATGTTGCCCCACTCCGTCCACGATCCGTCGTAATTGCGCACGCGCTCGTAGCCGAGCAGGTAGCTCAACACGAACCAAGTGTGACTCGAGCGCTCGCCGATCCGGCAGTACGCGATGATGTCGTCGTTCTTCTTCAACCCGAGCTGCTCGGTGTAGATCTTCTTCAACTCGTCGAAGGTCTTGAACGTGCCGTCGCTGTTCACTGCCGTGCCCCACGGCACGCTGCGCGCGCCCGGCACGTGCCCGCCGCGCAGCACACCTTCCTGCGGATACTCAGGCATGTGCGTGATCTCGCCGCGGTATTCGCCCGGCGAACGCACGTCGATCAGCGGCTTGCGCCCGCGCGAATGCTCCAGCGCGTCGGTGTAAAATGCTCGGATCACGTCGTCGTGCCGTTTCGGCGGTACCGGATAGTTCGTCGGTGTCACGTTCGGCTTATCCCGGGTGATCGGTCGGCCCTCGGCCTTCCATTTCACGCTGCCGCCGTCGAGCAGTTTGACCTTGGTGTGCCCGAACAGCCGGAACGCCCACAACGCATACGCCGCCCACCAATTCGATTTGTCCCCGTAAAACACCACCGTCGTGTCCGGCGTGATGCCGTTGCGCGAGCACACTTCAGCGAAACGCTCCGGCGACACGTAGTCGCGCTGGGTGTTGTCCTGCAGGTCGCCGCGCCAATCGATGTGCACCGCGCCGGGAATGTGTCCCGTATCGTAGAGCAACAAGTCCTCGTTGCTCTCGACGATCCGGATCCCCGGATCGTGCAAATGCCCCTGCAGCCAGTCGCCATCGACCAGCACCTCGGGATGTGCATAGGCGGAAAACTTCGGATTCATGTCGCCGTCACGTTGTCTCCGCCGGCCCACTTCGCAAACGGCGGACCGGAAATCCTTGGTCGCGAAACCGTCATACGACCGGCTTGACGGGCGGAAATCTGACGCATGCTTCGGATTGCGAAGTGGACGCGACGCCTGGTCGCGTCGGTTTGATGTCGCCCCGGTCACCGGGCTCACCGAGCTCGGCTACATTAGACTACAGCGCGGTTCCGAGCACGTCGCCCATTCGCGCGTAGGTCTCCACGTGCTGCGCGCTCTGCGCGATCATGTCCTGCGCGAACTCGATCCGGCCGCGCTGGAAAACAGTGATCACGCACGAGCCGCCGAAGGCGAAAAACCCCTTTTCGGCTCCCTTCACCACCGCTCGGTGCGGCACAAATGTTTGCCGGATGCTGCCGACGTTCGTCGCGCCGACCTCGATCTGCGCCACGCGGCCGAACACCGGCGAGTCGATGAGCGTGACGACGCGCTTGTTCTGCACCAGGTAGTGCAGGTTGTGTCGCAGCGCCACCGGGCTCACCGAGTAGAGCCAGCCGTTGATCAGCCGCCATTCGCCCGGCGTCCCGTCCACGGGGAAATGGAATCGGTGGGAGTCCACCGGACACAGTCGCGAGATCAGCATCCCGCCGCCGGCGAACGTCCGCGCGAGTTCGCGCTCCGCCTCCGGCAGCCGATCCTCGGCGAACAACTCCGCGAGTGTGAAGTGCTCGCCCTTCACGTAGTAGCCAGCCGTCGTCTCGACATTCGGAAACACCAGGTGCCGGCCATCCGCCGGCAGAATGGCGGCGCGCTCGCCCGGCGCGATGGGCCGCGCCTCCGGCTTCAGCGCCCGGTAGAAGAATTCGTTGAACGTCTTGTAGTCGAAGGCCGACTTGGCGAATTCATCGACATCGATGTCGTAGGCGGTGATGAACGGCAGGATCCGCAGCGCGCTGACCTTTTGGTTCATCTTCCGGCCGTACCACCACGAGAAAAACTTCCGCCGTGCCAACAGCCACACGAAGAAGCGTCCGGCCGGATTCTCGTAGGCGAACCGCAGCCAACCCTCGCCGAACACCTTCTCGGTTTCGATTCGTTGGTGGTAGCGATGATAGAATCGGATCGGCTCGGCTGGCATGGAGGACACGAACGATTGCACAAAACCCTCTCCACGCAAAGTCGATTCAGCCGATTCGCCGCGACGAGGGCGGTGTAGCCGGGGTCGCTGACCCCGGCCAGATCTGTACTCGACACGCAGGCCGCAGCCCAGACGCCTCACTCGAAATCCACGAATCCTGCGAACGACCATTCTTCAGGCATTCTCACCAGTCCTGCCCGAACCGGATTCTGCCGCACATACTCCCATTTTTCGCTGCGCGATTCGCGAGAACGCAGCAAATGATCGAAGAACTCCGGCTGCCAAAGCGGCGGCGGCAGACGCAGCTTCTTCAGGATGCGCTTTGCCGTCCATTCCTTCCATTTGCCGACCGCCATCGCCAACGGTTTCGCGCTCGTCGATTCTGGTGCGATGAAGAAATGCACGTGATCAGGCATGATCACATACCGACCGACGGCCCAGCCATGGCGCCCACGCAGGTGCTCCCACTCTTCACGCAGGATGCCTGCGACCTCTGACGTACTCAGGAGAGATCGGCGCGCGGTGACACATGTCGTGACAAAATACACTGGCTGCTTTTCCCAAACGAGATGCAGCCGCTGCAGGTGCCGATGCACTGTCACGGTGCCATTCTGGGCGCATCGGTGCACCCCGCGAGAAAGATTGTGGCGAAGGCTCAATGCAGCGGGGCGCCATGTAGCCGGGGTCGCTGACCCCGGCCCAGCCCGGGCTCAACGAGCCCGGCTACATCAGCCGGCTCGCCGCGACCCCTCACCCTTCCCCCGCCGCATTCTGGCTGACGCTCGTGCCGGCATACTCCACGACCTGGCGGATCGACTCGCGCACGATCTCCACGCCCGCCGCCAGCATCGTCTCGTCGGTGATCAACGGCGGCAAAAACTTCAGCACGTTGCGCTCTGATCCGCAGGTTTCGATCACCAGCCGTCGCGCGAACGCTTCACGGGCCACCGCCTGGCATACCGCCGACTGCTTGAACTCCAGGCCCCAGATCATCCCCACGCCGCGCACCCGCGTCAGCTGCGCCGGAAAATCGCCGATCAGATCCTGCAACGACGCGCCGAGCCGGCGGCCCCGCGCACTCACCGTCTCCGCGAACTCCGCCGTCGCCCAGAAACTGAGCGCTTCCGCCGCCGCCACGAATGCGAGATTGTTGCCGCGAAACGTTCCCGTGTGTTCACCCGGCTGCCATTGATCAATATCGGGCCGGATCAGCACGAGCGACATTGGCAGCCCATAGCCGCTGATCGACTTCGACAGCACCACGATGTCCGGCGTGAATCCCGCGCGTTCGAAACTGAAAAACGTCCCGGTCCGGCCGCAGCCGACCTGGATGTCGTCGACGATCAGCAGCACGTCGCGTTCGCGGCAGATCCGCGCCACTTCCTGCAACCAGCGATGCGAGGCGACGTTCACCCCGCCCTCTGCCTGCACGGTCTCCAGGATCACCGCCGCCGGCAGATCCACGCCGCTGCTGCCATCGTCCAGCAGCTTGCGCAGCACCGCCGCGGTGTCCACGTCCGGCCCGAGGTAGCCATCATACGGCACGAACGAAACATCCTGCCGCTGCACCCAGGCTTCGTGGCGATAGTGCTCGTTGGCGGTGGCCGCGAGCGCGCCGAGGCTGAGTCCGTGATACGCATTGGTGAACGCCACCACGTTCCGCCGCTGCTTCACGCGGCGCGCGAGCTTCAACGCCGCCTCGACGCCGTTCGCGCCGGTCGGCCCGGTGAACTGCACCTTGTAGTCCAGTCCACGCGGTTTCAGGATGATCTCCTCGAACAGCGCGAGAAACCGCCGCTTGGCCTCGGTCGCCATGTCGAGGCTGTGCGTTACTCCGTCCGTCTCCAGATAACGGATCAGCGCCTGCTTCATCGGCTCGGGATTATGCCCGTAGTTCAGCGCCCCGGCGCCGGCGAAAAAATCGAGGTAGCTGCGACCCTCACGATCGAACAGCTGCGCGCCCCGGCCCTTCTCGAACAGCACGGGAAACGAGCGGATATACGATCGCACCTCGGATTCACGTCGCTGGAAGACATTCATCGGTTGCGAGCTTGGGGAGTTTCTCCCAGCCGTCGAAAAAAATCGAACACACGTCGGCGGCGACGCGGCGCCAATCCGGATGCCCGTAGGGGCGCAGCAAGTCTGCGCCCCTACGTCTCAACTCACGGCCCGGCTCACCCGCTCGATCGCAATCTTTCCAGCGTCGTCCGCAGCTGCGCCGCGTTCGGTCCCAGATGCGGTGGCGCAAGCATCACGTTGTGGGTGCCCTCGCCCACCACTTCGACGTAGCGGCCCCGCGTCGCCTCGTTCCAGCCGCGGCGGCTGACGAACAGCCGCCCCTCTGCGTCATAATGTTCTCCCGGTTCGGCTGAAACCAGTCCGTAGATATCCGCGGTGATCACGGCTTCGTCCAGGGCGCGGGCCAGATAGTCGAAATAGCACGCGATCAGCCGCGTCGCCTTCTCGCGCAGCACCGGCGTGGCCACGTGGTCACGCACGCTCTCGTGCCCGAGGAACTCCGCGGTCACCCGCTCGACCTCGCCCGCCGGAATCGTCATCGGCCGCAGCAAGCGGCCGGAATCCACCATCACCACGCCGGCGACGCGCGCCCCCCGGCGTTCCAGCTCGGCCGCGACGTGATACGCGAGATTGCCGCCCGCCGAATACCCCATCAGCACGTGAGGTCCGGCCGGATCGACCTCCTGCACGAGTGTCGCATAGTCGGCGATCCGCGTTTCCGCCGCGATGAAGTTGAACCCGTACACCGCGTAGGGCCGCAGTTGCTCGGCCAGTTGGAGGTAGCCCAGCGCGTCGCCCGTGCCCGGCGGAAACACGAACACCGGCGCGCCCGTGGCGTCGTTCAGCTTTACCCGCGGCTCGTCGATGCCCTCCACGCCGAAACGCGCAGCGTCCAGCACCACCCGCGCCTGCTCGCGAATCGTGGTCGCCTTGAACACGGCGGCCAGCGGCAGCTCGACCCCGAACTTCTGGCGCATGCCGGACACGAGCTTCATCACCTTCAGACTGTGTCCGCCCGACGCGAAGAAGTTGTCCGTCACGCCGAAGTCCGACCGGCCCAGCACTCCCGTCCACAGCGCCGTCAACTCCCGTTCCACCTCGTTACTCGGCGGCACGATTGCCCGCTGCGCCGCCGCGCCGCGGTCTGGCAGCGGCAGCGCTCGACGGTCCACCTTGCCGTTGCTCGTCAGCGGAAACGCCTCCAGCGCGACAAAGTGCGCGGGAATCATGTACTCGGGCAGCTGCCGCACCAACTCGGCGCGCACGGCCTCCAGGTCCAGCTCCGCCGTGCCCCGCAGATACGCCACCAGCGTCAGCGTGCCGTCGCCGAAATCACGCGCCACGACGACTGCCTCCTTCACCGTGCCAAGCTGCTGCAGCCGGCTCTCGATCTCGCCGAGTTCGATCCGGAACCCACGGATCTTCACCTGCAGATCCTTGCGCCCGCAGAATTCCACCGCGCCGTCGTCGCGCCAACGGCCGAGGTCGCCGGTCCGATACAGCCGCTCCCCGGGCGCGAAGGGATGCGAAACGAACTTTTCCCGCGTCAACGCCTCATCGCCCAGATAGCCGCGCGCGAGCCCGTCACCACCGACATAGAGTTCGCCCACCACGCCCGGAGGCACCGGCGCCCGTTGCGCATCGAGGAGATAGGCCGTCGTGTTCGCGATCGGATAACCGATCGGCACGTCGTCCGTGAACTCCCGCGTGATCGGGAAATGCGTCGAGAACGTCGTGTTCTCCGTCGGCCCGTAAACGTTGCTCAACGCCAGCGCCGGGTGCGCCGCACGCACCGCGTTCACGTGGTGCGTGGACATCCGTTCGCCGCCCGTCAGCAGGCAGCGCAGCCCCGCGAACAGCGACACATCCGCCTCCGCCAGCTGGTTGAACAGTCCCGTGGTCAAAAACATCACGGTCACGCCGTGCCGGCGGATCAACGCCTTCATGACCGCGCTGTCGAGCATGTCGCGCTCGCCCGGCCGGCAGAGCGCGGCCCCGTTGAGCAGCGCGCCCCAGATTTCGAACGTCGACGCATCAAACGAAAGCGCGCCCGTCATCAGGATCCGATCGTCCGGCCGCAGCGTGAGGTAGTTGGTGTTCCGCACCAGCCTCAGGATCGGCCGGTGTTCAACCAGCACGCCCTTGGGTTTCCCCGTTGTGCCGGAGGTGTAGATCGCATAAGCCAGCCGCGCCGGCCCGCTGCGCTCCGGCACCGGCGCCGGCAACTGGTCCGCGATCGCCCGCCGATCCAGCTGGTGACGCCGGCGCGCCGGTCGCTCTTTCGCCGCCGCGCCGCCCGCGGTCGACCGCTTGCGGATGTGCAGCATCGCATCGTAGCCGAACCGCGTCAGCTCGCTCTCCACCTCACCGAGCAGCGCCGAATACTCGATGCGCTCGATCTCCGGCCATTCTGCCTGCAGATCGTTCCAGAACTCGCGCGCGACGAATAGATCCTCCGACCGGTCGAGGTGCGTGCGAAAATTTTTCCCCGCGTTCGTGCGCTGGAACTCCGCCAGATCGCGGATGAACTCCAGCCGCCGCTCCTCGTCCCAGATGTGACCGAGAAAAACCACCCCTTCGTCGGCCATCAGATCGATCGCCTGCCGCAACACGGTCCGCAGGTAGTTGTGACCGCTGAAGCATTGCAGCACGCTGTTCATCACCACCACGTCGAACCCGCGCTCGCCCGCCCGCGCGACGGCGTGCGCCGGCAGGTGTTCCAGCCGGACCTGCTTCAGTCCGCGCCGCTCCACCTCGCCGCGGGTCCAGCGCAAAATCTCCCCCGACAGGTCCGTGCCGAGGTAGAACCCGGCCTGCGGCGCGAGCCCGAACAGACTGATGCCCGACGAACACCCGATCTCCAGTACGCGTGAGTCCGCCGTCACATGCGACGCGACTTTCCGCCGGACGTTTTCGCCGTACGCCGCCATCACCTCGCGACTCAGCCACTCGCCGGTGTAACTGCTTTTCCAGCCGCCGCCCGAGATCTCGTCGACCAGTTCCTTGCCCACGAAATCCCACACCTCTTCTCGCATCAACTCGCCCGTCGGCTCGATCTCGGCCTGCACGTCCTCGCTGTCGACGCACAGCAGCACCGTCAGATCCGGACAGCTCCAGTGCAGCCGGTTCAACAGCCGGATATCCGCCCGGCCGCCGACGAGAAATCGCGCCTTCGTTTCCCGCAGCATGTACTCCAGCCGCGCTGCCGGCGTGTCGGCGTCCAGCGGCAGGTACGCGCCGCCGGCCTCCAGCACTCCCAGCAGCGTCGTCACCAGACCATAAACATCCTCGAGCATCACCCCGACAAACCCCTCGGACGTCAGTCCACGCTCGACGAACAGCCGCGCGAGCTGGTTCGCCCGCGCCGCCACCTGCGCGTAGGTATAGCTCCGCTCGCCCGCGAAAACCGCGACCGCGTCCGGCGTCCGCGCCGCCTGCGCGGCAAACTCCGCGTGCACCGTGCTGTCGCGCGGATACGCCGTCGCGGTGCGGTTGAAGCCCGCGACTTGGTCCCGCAGCGCACGCTGCGCATCACCGTCGCCGACAATGGAGAATTGGCCGAGTTTCATGCGCAAAATCGCTCATTCATCGGTCGCCGCGTCCGCGACCATTCCGGCAAACCGCTCCAGTAGCTCTACGTAACGGCGGGCCGTCTCCGCGCGGAACAGCCCGGTGTCATACTCGAGCGTCAACGCCAGCCCGCCGGCTTCCTCGCCGACGAACAATGTGAGGTCGAACTTCGACGTCCGGAACGCGTGCGCCAGCGGCGTGACATCCAGCGCCGGTTCACCCGCAGCCCCCGCCGTCGCGGCGCCACCAACCGCGACATGCACGTCGCTGAAGTTCTGGTAACCGTAGATCACGTTGAGCAGCGGCTGCCGGTTGCTCGCGCGCAACGGGTTCAGTTTCTGCACGAGCAGGTCGAAGGGATACTCCTGATGCTCGAATGCCGCAGTGGCGGCCGCGCTCACCTGCGCCAGCAGTTCGTCGAACTCCATCGCCTCGTTCAATCGCGCGCGCACCGGCAGGATGTTCACGAAGAACCCGATCAGGTTCTCGAGATCGGCGTGCTGCCGGTTGGCGATGCTGACGCCCACGCAGAAGTCCTCCTGCTTCGTGATCTGGAACAGCACCAGCTTGAAGACCGCGAGCACGACATTCGCCACGGTGGTCCGCCGCTCGCGCGCGAGCCGCTGCAGTCCGACCAGCTGCGCCGGCGCGATCGCGCCGCGCACCACGTCGCCGCGGAAATCGCGCTCGGCGCGCGGCGGAAAGTCATACGGCAGCATCAGCGCGGCCGGCGCGCCGCGGAGCGCCGTGAGCCAGTACGCCTCGTCCGCGTCGAACCGCTGCGTCTTTTGCCACACCGCGAAATCCTTGTAGTGAATCCGCAGCGGCGGCAGCGGATCCGGCGCGCCGGCCCGGCACGCCGCATACAGCGCGAACAGCTCGCGATACAGGACGTTCCCCGACCAGCCGTCGCCCACGATGTGATGCATCGTGAACAGGAACGCGCAGCGCTCCGCCCCCAGCGTCACCAGCGTGGCCCGCAGCAGCGGCGGCTGGGTGAGATCGAACGGCGCAGCGGCTTCGCGGTCGGCCAATTCGCGCGCCCGCTCGTCCGGCGCCGGCTCGCGGGACAGATCGATGCGGCGCAGCGCAAACGGCACTTGCGCATGAATCCGCTGCCGGGGCTCGCCATTCACCACCACGAACGCGGTCCGCAGCGCCTCGTGTCGCGCCACCAACTGCTGGAACGCCCGCTCGAGCGCGTCCGCATCGAGCCGGGTGTTGAGCATATACGCCTCCGGCATGTTGTACGCCGACGCGCCGCCGAGCTGGTGCAGCAGCCAGAGCCGTTGCTGCGCAAACGAGAGTTCGTAGTCCGCGCGTGGCTCGGCGCGCGGAATCGCCATCACCTGCGCCGCGCCCGTCGCGGTTGCCCCAACCGTCTGCGCCAGCGCCGCGATCGTTGGCGCCGCGAAAAACGCCCGCAGCGCCGGCCGCACGCCGAACGCCTGCTGCACGCGCGTGGCCACCTGCATCGCCTTGAGGCTGTGCCCGCCCAGCTCGAAGAAATCATCCTCCACCCCCACGCGCTCGACCTGCAGTACCTCGCGCCAGATCGCCGCGAGTTGCTCCTCCACCGGCGTGCGCGGCGCCACGAACGCCGTGCCGCGCACGGCCGCCTCCGCGCCCGGCGCCGGCAGCGCGCGCCGGTCGATCTTGCCGTTGGGCGACAACGGCAGCCGCTCCAGCTTCACCCAATACGCGGGCACCATATAGTCGGGCAGCTCAGCCAGTACGTGCGCCCGCCACTCCGCCGGCGTCCACTCGGCCGCCACGACGTACGCCACCAGCGCGTTCGCCCCGCCCACCACGCGCACGCCCACCACCACGTCGCGTACGTTGGCGTGCCGCCGCAGCACCGCCTCGACTTCGCCCGGTTCCACCCGGAACCCGCGCACCTTCGCCTGCCAGTCGCCCCGGCCGAGGAAATCAACATTCCCATCCGCCCGCCAACGCGCCAGATCGCCGGTACGATACAGCCGGCGCGGCTCGCCCCCCAACTCGCAGCAAACGAACCGCTCCGCGTTCAGCTCCGGTCGCGCGTGATAACCCCGCGCCACGCCTGCGCCGCCGATGAACAGCTCGCCCACCACCCCCGGCGGACACGGTCGCAACCGCGCGTCCAGCACATGGAGCTCCTGGTTCGCCATCGGCCGGCCGATCGGGGTCGAGCCCTCGCCCAGCTCTTCGAGCTCCGGTGCGCCCGGTCGCGACTCAAAAAAGCTCGTGTCGATCGTCGCCTCCGTCACGCCGTAGCTGTTCACGATCCGCATCGCCGCGCCAAAGTCCGCGAGCAGCCGCCGATACTCGCCGATCGCGAGCGTATCGGAGCCCAACACCAGGATCCGCAGGTCCGGCAACTTCACCCCCTGCAGCCGCACGTGCTCCATCAGCGGGAGAATCAGTCCCGGCGTCGATTCGAAGAACGTGATCCGGTGCCGCACCAACAGTTCGCACAGCGCGGCCGGATCGAGCCGCGTCTCGGCGTCGCACACCACCATCATCCCGCCGTTGGTGAGCGTGCGGATCAGGTCGCCGGCAAACACATCGAAGGACAGGCTCGCCAGCTGCAGCAGCCGCACGTCCATCGCCGGCAATCCGTAGCCGACCCGCCACGCCATCGCGGCGTTGACCAGCGACCGATGCTCCACGGCGACGCCTTTCGGCTTTCCCGTCGAACCCGACGTGTAGATCAGATACGCGAGATGCTCCGGCCGCAGCGTCGCGGCTTGCTCGCCGCCGGTCGCTGCCGCCCCCACGTCGAGTTCGCCGTCGATCAACAACCGCTCCGCACCCGCCGCGGTCCGCGGCACGCGCTCCGCGAGCGCCCGCTGGGTGACAATCACGCGCGGTTTCGCGTCCTCGATCATGAACGCCAGCCGATCCGACGGATACGCCGGGTCGAGCGGCAGGTAGGCCCCGCCCGCTTTCAACACCCCGAGCACCCCGACGATCATCTCCGCCGAGCGCTCGATCAGTAGCCCCACCAAGACCTCCGGCCCGACGCCGCGCGCGCGGAGCGCCGCCGCGAGCCGGTCGGCCCGCGCGTGGAGCTCGTGATAGCTCAGCGCCTCCTCCCCGAAAACCACCGCGGTTCGCTCGGGCCAGCGACGCGCCGCTTCGTCGAGCAAGTCGACCAGCGTCTGCTCCCGCGGCCACGGCACCGCAGTGGCATTGAAGGTCTCCAGCACCAGTCGCGTCTCCTCCGCCGTCGCCAGGTCATAGTCTGCAACCTGCGCTTCGGGCGCCGCCACCATCTGCTGCAGCACGCGCCGCAGATGCTCCGCCACGCGCGCCACCTGCTCGGGCGGGTACACGTTGCGGTTGAAACCAAACGTGATTGTCAGCTCCTCGTCGGGTGCGACCGTCACGTCGAGGTCATAGTGCGTGCGGTCGTGTGCCTCCACCGCCTCCACCCGCCATCCCGCCTCGCCGGCACCGGCGAGCCCGCGATCCACCGGATAATTTTCAAACACCAGCAGGTGATCGAACAGCTGTCGGCCGAGTGGCGTGAGCGTCTGGATCTCGGCGATCGGCAGGTGGTGGTGCGCCTCGCTTGCCAGCGCCGCGTCCTGCAACCGCCGCAGCAGCTCGGGCAGCCGCGCCGTCGGTTCCGCCCGGACGCGCACTGGCACCGCGCAGATGAACGGCCCGACCATTTCCTCGACCCCGGGCAGATCCGCCGGCCGGCCCGACACGATCGCGCCAAACACCACGTCGCCGGTCCGGTTGTAGCGCGCCAACACGATCCCCCACGCCGCTTGCAGCATCGTGTTCAGGGTCACGCCTCGCGCCGTCGCGAGCGCGCGCAGTCCACGGCTCAGTTCACCGCCCAGTGCGAGCGGATGACTCGCCGCCACGTAGCCGGCCGCCGCGGTCCTCGCTCCAAGCACGGGCAAGCCGGTCGCTTGCTCGAAATCCGCCAGATAGGTTTTCCAGAATCCGCGCGAGGCTTCCGGATCGCGCCGCGCGAGCCAGCGCACGTAGTCGCGAAAGGCAGCCGGCGCGGGCTGCTCGCGCGCTTGCTCCGCGGTCGCGTACGCCGCCAGCAAATCGCGCTGCACGAGCCCCAGGCTCCAGCCGTCGAGCAGCACGTGGTGATAACTCCACACGAGCTCGACCGCATCATCGGCCGTCCGGAACAGCGTCACGCGCCAGAGCGGATCACGCTCGAGATCAAACCCGCGCGCCAGATCCGCCGCCCGCGCCGCCGCGATTCGCTTTCGTTGCTCGGCCGCGTCGAGCCCGCGCAGGTCAGTCGTCGCCACCTCCGCCCGCCGCTCCCGCCAGACGATCAGCCGCGGCTCGTCGAGGTCTTGATGCACGATGTTCGCGCGCAGGATCGCATGCCGCCGGCCCACCGCCTGCCAGGCCGCTTCGAGTCGCCCCGCGTCGATCGCGCCGCGCAACCGATACGCCATCTGAACGAAATACGCGTCCGAATCCGTCTCGAGCAGCGACTGAAACAACAGCCCCGACTGCATCGGCGAGAGCCGGCACACGTCCTCGACGTCCGCCGCCGTCCAGTTTCGCGCGCGCAACAGCGCCTCGTATCCCGCGAGCGTCAGCCCGGGCGAGGTGAAATCCGCCGGCGTCTTCTCCGGCCGGGTCTGCGCCACGCAGTGCGCCACCACCGTCGCGATCTCTTCGCGCCAGTCGGACAACACGCGCTCCATCTCGGCCGAGGGCTGCCGCAACGCGCCGTAGGTCAGCGTCAGCTCCATGCGTCCGCGCACCGTGATCGCCGTCGCGTCGAGCTCGCAGCTCCGCACCACGCGCGCGCCGATCGGCGCGCCGCTCGATTCGTCCGCCAGCTGCAGCCTTCCGCCAGCTTCGTCGCCGAACTGACCGAGATAGTTGAAGCTCACCGGCGGCGGCGGATCGTTCGCCAGGGCGACCGAGCGTTGCAGATATCGCGCAATGCCATAGCCGATGCCCTTGGCTGGCACCGCGCGCAGCGCCTCCTTCAATCGTTTGAGCTGCGCCCCGAGATCCTCGCCTTCGACGCCAATCGTCACCGGATAAAGGCAGGTGAACCATCCTACCGTGCGCTCGATCGCCGGCAGCCCGGTCTCGGGATCGCGACCGTGGCCTTCGAGCAGCACGCGCGTGCGTTCGCCACCGTGCCAGCGCCGCAACGCCCGCGCGAGCGCGAGCAGCAGGAGTTCGTCGGTCCGCGTTCCATACGCCGTGCCCGCCCGGGTGAGCAACGCGCCCGTCAACTCCTCCTCCAACCTCACGCTGAGTGTGCGCGTGGCGCCGAAGACGTTCGGCTCCTCCGTCCGCGCCGGCCGCCAGCTCACCGGTTCAGATAACACCCACGCCTCCGCCGGTTCGCTCGGCCGCGCCTGCGCGGCCTCCGTCCACCGCCGGATCGAGGTCGTCCGCGGCCCGAGATCGATCGGCTGACCCGCCGCGTGCTGCCGCAGCGCGCGCTCCAGGTCTTCCAAGAGGATCCGCCACGACACGCCATCGATCACGAGATGGTGCGCCGCCAGCAGCAGCCGGTCGCCGCCGACGCTTCGATACAGCACCGCGACAAACAGCGGTCCACGTTCGAGATCAAACGACCGATGGATCGATTCGGTGTGGGCGCACCGCGCCGGCTCGTCCGGCACCGCGAGCTCGATCACGCGCGGCGGCGTGTCCGCCGGGAGGATTTGCAGCACGTCCTCGCGCAGCACGGTCCGGAGCGCATCATGCTGCCGCCAGAGCGCGGTGACCGCCGCGGTCAGCGCATCCGTGCGTAAGTCGCTCCGCGGCCGGAGCAGCACCGCCTGGTTGAAATGGTGTCGATCGGCCACAGGCTGCGCCAAAAACCACGCCTGCGCCGGCGTGGGTCCCACCGGCCCTTCGATTGGACCTTCCTCCACGCCGCCATCCGCTCCGCGGCGCAGCCGGAGCGCCAGCTCGGCGAGGATCGGAAATTGGAACAGATCGCGCACGTCCACCTGCCAGCCCGCGCGCTTCAACCGGCTCACGACCTGGATTGCACCAATCGAATCGCCGCCGAGCGCGAAATAGTTGTCGTGCACGCCCACCTGCGTTCGGCCCAGCACACTGCTCCACACGGCAGCCAGGTCGCGCTCCGGCTCGTTCCGGGGCGCCAGGTAGCCTTGGCTCGCGCCGAGTCGCGCGCCCGGCGCCGGCAGCGCGGCACGATCGATCTTGCCGTTCGCCGTGAGCGGCAACGCTTCCAGTCGCACGATCACCGCCGGCACCAGGTAGTCGGGCAGCCGCGCCTTCAGCCGCTCGCGCAGCGACTCTCCGTCGCTTTCCGCCACCACATAGCCGACGAGTTGTTTCGCGCCGGCGTCCGCGCGCACCACCACCGCCGCCGCCGCGACGCCACGCTCCGCGCACAACGCCGCCTCCACCTCGCCCGGCTCAATCCGGAACCCGCGCACCTTCACCTGCTCGTCAAACCGGCCCAGGAATTCGAGCGTGCCATCCGCCCGCCACCGCACGCGATCTCCGGTCCGATACAGCCGGCCAGCGCCGAACGGATTCGGCAGAAACTTCTCCGCCGTCAGCGCCGGCTGGCCGACATACCCACGGGCCAACCCGTCGCCGCCGGTGAACAGCTCGCCGGGCACGCCGACCGGCACCAGCTGTAGCGCCGCGTCGAGCACCTGCACCGTCGTGGCTGCGATCGGCCGGCCAATCGGCACGGATCCACCCGCGAGGTCGGCCGCGACGACCGTGTGACAACACGTGAACGTCGTGTTCTCTGTCGGCCCATAGCCGTTGATCAACCGGCATCCTGGCAGTTCGCGCAGCACGCGCTCCACCGCCGCGATCGGCAACACGTCGCCGCCCGCCAGCAGCTGTTTCACCCCGCGCAAATCCGCCAGCCGTTCCTCCACCATCGCGCGGAACAGTCCCGCGGTGAGCCACAGTGTAGTCACGCGTTCCTCGCGCACCACGCGGCCCAGCTCCTCGAGCGACGGCCGGCCGGCGGGCATCACGACGAGTCGCGCACCGTTGAGCAGCGGGCCCCAGATCTCGAGCGTCGACGCGTCGAACGCCACCGGCGCGAATTGCAGGAACACCTCGTCCGCACCGAACCGCGCGTAATCCGCTCCGCGCACCAGCCGGACCACGCCGCGTTGCGGCACCGCCACGCCTTTTGGCCGGCCCGTCGAGCCGGACGTGTAGCTCACATACGCGAGATCGTCGATCGTCGCCGCGACCGCCGGCGCCGTGGCCGGATGCGCCGCGATCCGCTCGCGCTCGCGTTCGAACGCTAAAACCGTTGGCGGTCTCGCCATCGTGCCGGCGACGCGCTGTAGCTTCGCGCCCCACGGCTCAGACGTGATCACGAGCGGCGCCGCCAAATCCGCCAGCATCCACTGCAGCCGCTCCTCCGGATAATCCGGCTCGAGCGCCGCGTAGGCGCCACCGGCCTTCACGATCCCGAGCAACGCCACGATCAGCTCGACGGAGCGTTCGAGGCACACGGCCACACACACGTCCGGCCCGATCCCTGCGCCCACGAACACGTGCGCCAGCCGATTCGACCGCGCGTCGAGCTCGGCATACGTGAGCCGCGTGCCCGCGCACGTCAGCGCCGTCGCGTCCGGCGACGTCGCCACTTGTTCCGCAAACAGCGCCGCCAGACTCCGCTCGGGATAGTCGCGTCCAGCGGGATTCCACTCCACCAGGAGCCGGCGTCGCTCGGAGTCCGGCAGCAACGGCAACGTGCGCAGCGGCGCGTCGGGCGCCTGCACCGCCGCGCGCAGCAACGTGACGAGGCACAGCGCCCATCGCTCGATCGTCGCCGCGTCGAACAGCGTGGTTCGATACTCGATGCCGCCGTGGATCGCGTCAGCCGCCTCCTCGAAACCAAGCAGCAGGTCGAACTTCGCCGTGCGCGCGTCGGACTTGAGCGCCTCGATCGCGACGCCGGGCAGCGCGAGGACTTCGCGCGCCGCCGCCTGCACGGAGAACATCACCTGAAAGAGCGGGTTCTGGCTCAGGTGCCGTTCCGGCTGCAGCTCGTGCACGAGTTCCTCGAACGGCAGGTCCTGGTGCGCATACGCGTCGATCGCCGTCCGCTTCACCTGCTGCACGAGCTGACGGAACGTGGCGGCGTTCACCAGGTCGGCGCGGAGCACGAGCGTGTTGACGAAAAATCCGATCAGCGGCTCGAGTTCGCTGCGGGTCCGGTTCGCCACCGGCGCGCCGACCACCAGATCGTCCTGCCCCGTCAACCGGTGCAGCAGCGCCTGGAATCCGGCCAGCAGCACCATGAACAGCGTGGCATCCTCCGTCTGCGCGAGCCGCCGCACGCCCGCCACCACGTCCGTCGGCAGCGTGAACCCGTGGACCGCGCCGGCGAAATCCGGCCGCGCCGGTCGGGGCCGGTCCGTCGGCAGCGCCAGCGTCGGCGGATTTGCCAACTGCCGCCGCCAATAGGCCAGTTGCGTGGCGCGCACGCCCGACTCCAGCGAGGCGTGCTGCCACGCCGCGAAGTCCGCATACTGCACCGGCAGTTCCGGCCACGTCGGCGGCCGGCCTTCGGCGCGCGCCCGATACGCCGTGCCGATCTCGCGCACCAGCACGTCCATCGACCAGCCGTCCGCCACGATGTGATGCATCGTGAGCACCACGACGTGCTCGGCCGCGCTGCTCCGCGCCACGGCCAGCCGAAGCAAGGGCGCGACCGACAACTCAAACGGGCGGCCCGCTTCCTCGGTCTGCACACTCGCCGGATCGCCCGTGACGCAGCGCACCGTCACCCTGGCGTCAGCGAAGAATCGCGCGACCGCGCGGCCGTCCTCGCTCGCGAACGCCGTCCGCAGCACTTCGTGCCGCTGCACCACGTCGTTGACCGCCGCCTCGAGCCACGCCACCTCGAGCGCTCCGTGCCAGCGCACCGCCGTCACCAGATTGTAGGCCGGGCTCGCCGGATCAAACTGCTGCAGGAACCACATCCGTTGCTGCGCCGCGGACAACACCGGCGCGGTGCCCTCCGGCCGTCGAACCAGCCGGGGCACCGTCGGCACGCCTGCCGTGTCCAGCAGCAGGTCCAGCAACTCCGCGTCCTGGTCGTCCGGCCGAATCACGCCGCACCTCCGCCTGCCCCCGCGCCCCGCCGCTGCGCGAGCAACTGCTGCTTCTCCTCCGGTGACATCGCCGCGAGCCGCAGGATCAGCCGCGCGACTTTCTCCACGTGTTCGCGCTGCGCCAGGTCACGCCGGAGCGCCGCCGCCACGCCTTCCGGCGTCGGCTGCGCAAAAAAGTCGGTGATCGGCAGCTCGCGCCGGAACGTGTCGCGCAGCCGCGAGATCGCCTGGATCGCCAGCAGCGAATTGCCGCCGTGCTGGAAAAACCCGTCGTGCACGCCGAGCCGCTCCGCGCGTAAGACTTCGCTCAACACACTGGTCACCACGCGCTCGACGTCGTCGCGCGGCGCCACGTAATCCGCGTGCACCGCCGTCGGTGGCGGCAGCGCGCGCCGGTCGATCTTGCCCGCCGTCGAAAGCGGCATCGCCGCCAGCGTCACGAACGCCGCCGGCACCATGTAGTCCGGCAGTCGCTGCCGAAGCTGTTCGCGCACCGCCGGCTCGTCGAAGCCTGAGCCCTCGACGGGCACCACGTAGCCGACGAGTCGCGGCGCGGTTCCGCCGTCGATCCGCAGCGTCACCGCCGCCTCCCGCACTCCCGCGCAGCCGCGCAACGCCGCCTCGATCTCGCCGAGCTCGATCCGAAAACCGCGCAGCTTGATCTGCGCATCCGTTCGCCCGAAAAACTCCAGCGCGCCGTCCTCGCGCCAGCGGCACCGATCGCCGGTGCGGTACATCCGACCGCCCGGGAAAAACGGATCCGGCGCGAACCGCTCGGCGGTCAGCTCCGGCCGGCGCCAGTAGCCGCGCGCCACGCCCGCTCCCGCCACCCACAGTTCACCGATCACGCCGATGGGCGCCAACTGACCCGCCGCGTCGAGCACGTAGGCTCGCGTTCCTCCGATCGGACGCCCAATCGGCACGCCAAAAGGCATCGCGTCGCCCGGCTGCACCACGTGAATCGTGCTGCAGATCGATGCCTCCGTCGGCCCGTAGCCATTCACATAGGTAAGCCGCGCCGCATAGTGTCTCGCGTCCTCCGGATCGGCCGCTTCGCCCGCGGTGAACAGAATTCGCAGCGAGAGCTCGGCCCGATCCAAACTGCGCAGGAATGACGGCGGCAGCACAGCCATCGTCACCGCCGCTTCGCGCAGCAACGCGCGAAACGCCGCTGCGTCGCTCCGCGCCGCTTCCGGCGCGATCACGAGCGTCGCGCCGCTCAGCCAGGCGTTCCACACCTCGAACAGCGAGGCATCGAAGGAGGTGCTCGCGAACTGGAGCACCCGGTCGGCCGCGGACAAACCCAGCTGCGCGATTTGGTCCCGGATCGTGTTCACCAGGCCGCGGTGCTCGACCAGCACCCCTTTGGGTTCCCCGGTCGAGCCCGACGTGTAGATCAGATACGCGCCGTCCGCCGGCGCGGGCGCATTGGCCGACGCGCGCGCTCCGTCAACCATCGTGGACTCGTCCGCGCGCTCCACGAGGAGAACCTCCAGCCCGTCCGGCAGACGCACCTGCAGATCGGGCGACGTGATGACGAGCACCGCCCCGCTATCGCGCAGCATCGTCGTCACGCGGCCCGGCGGCAGCGCCGGATCGATCGGCAGATAAATGGCGCCGGCCTTCATCACGCCGAGTAGCGCCTCGGTCCATGCGCACCCGCGCTCGAGCATCACGGCCACGATCGCCTCACGCGCCACGCCCCGCGCGCGCAGCCGCTGCGCGATCCGATTCGCGCCGGCGTCGAGTTCCGCATAGCTGAGCACGGTACCGCCGTGCCGGAGGGCCGCCGCCGCCGGTTGTCGCGCAGCCACGCGCTCAAACGCCGCGGGCAGCGTGTCCATCGGCGCCGCGACCGGTGTCGGATTGAACGCCACCAGCAGCCGCCGACGCTCCTCTGGCGCGAGCAGCTCGTATTCGCCGAGCCGGCACGACGGATCCGCCACGATGGCGATCGCGAGTTGCCGCAGATGGTCCGCCAGCCGGCGAATCCGCGCTTCCGCGAACAACTCCGCGTGATAGGTCAGCGAACAAACCAGCTCGACGCCCGTGTCCGTGAAATCGAAACTCAGGTCGCACTTTGCCGGCGAGAATCCGTGATCAAACTCGGTCAGCCGCAGTCCGGCCACCGTCCCGCCGCGTGCGCCGCCGGTGAGCAGCTGCACCGACACGTCGAACAGCGGCGACCGGCTGAAATCGCGCTCGAGCTTCAGGTCGTCCACCAACCGGTCAAATGGATACGCCTGGTGCTCATACGCGTGGAGGCAGGTTTCACGCACCCGCGCGAGCAGCGTCACGAACGTGTCGTCGCGCGCCACGCGATCCCGCAGCACGAGCGTGTTCACGAAGAACCCGATCATTCCCTCCCACTCCACCCGCTCGCGTCCGGCCACCGGGCTGCCCACGCTGATGTCTTCCTGCCCCGTGTAGCGGGCCAGCAGAAGTTTCAGCAGCGCCACCAGCGTCATGAACGTCGTGGCACCATGCGCCCGGCCCAGCTCCGCCAGGGCTCGTGATGTGTCGCGGCCCAGCGCGAACCGGAACGTCCGGCCCGCGGCGTTCTGCACCGCCGGTCGCACGAAATCGGTGGGCAACGCGAGCGTCGTGCGCTCGCCGCCCAGTTGACGCAGCCAGGCCGCTCGCGCGCGCTCCCCCGCGGGACCGGCCAGCTGTTCGTTCTGCCAGCGCGCGAAATCGCGATACTGCCGCGGCAGCGGAGGAAGGGGGTTTGCTGCACCTCCCGCAAACGCCCCATACAGCGCCGCCAGCTCGCGTTGCATGATCTCCGCGGACCAGGCGTCGCTGACGATGTGGTGTAGCGTGCAAAGCAGCAGGTGCCGCTCGGTCGCCAGCCGCACGAGCGTGCAGCGAAACAGCGGACCGCGTCCCAGATCAAACGGCTGCGCCGCCTCGTCGGCCGCCCGCACTCGCGCTTCCGCGAGGGGATCCGTTGCGCCGCTGAGATCGAGTTCGCGCCACACCGCCGGGTCCACCGCGCCGATCAGCTGCCGCGGTTCTCCGTCCACTTCGGTGAAGGTCGTGCGCAGCGCTTCGTGCCGCTCGATCAACGCGTGCACCGCCCGCCGCAGCGAGTCCACATCGAGCGCCCCGTCGAGCTGCAGCGCCGTCGCGATATTGTAGACCGGCAGCCCGGGCATCATCCGATCAATCACCCACAGCCGGCGCTGCGCCGCCGACACCGGCCAGCTCTGAGTGTCCCCGGATTTGCCGGCGAAGAAGCCACGGCCGCGCAACGCCTGCAGCGCACCGGCGTCGCCCGCCCGGGCGCGCTCCTTCAGTTCGGCGATTGTCGGTCCGTCACTCATTCAGCATCTCCAGTTCCTCGGCCGTCGCCGGCGCAATCGGCGCCGGAGCCGTTCGCGGCGCGGCGGCCACGCGCGCGGCCAGGCTCGCCACCGTCGGACAGCGGAACACGTCAGCGATCGTCACCACGTCTCCGTAGGACGCGCGCAGTCGCGCCACGACTTGCGTGGCCTTCAAGCTGTGCCCGCCCAGCTCGAAGAAATTGTCCTCCGCGCCCACCCGCGCCACGCCGAGCACCTCGGCCCAGATCGCCGCGACGGCGATCTCCGCTGGAGTCTTCGGCACGACAAACGCCTTCGCGGTCACGCGCGCCGCAGCATCCGGCGCCGGCAACGCCCGCCGGTCCACCTTCCCGTTCGGCGTCAGCGGAAACGCCGCCAGCCCGACGATGTCCGCGGGCACCATGTATTCCGGCACGCGCTCGCCGACATGCGCCCGGAGCACCGCCGGCGCGACCGGCTCGCCGCGCCACACGACGTAGGCCGCGAGCGATTTGTCGCCGCGCTCCTCGCGCAGCAGCACGAGCGCGGAGCGCACCGCTGGATGCGATGCCAGCGCCGCCTCGATCTCGCCCAGCTCGATCCGGAACCCGCGGATCTTCACCTGGTGATCCGCCCGGCCCAGATACTCTAGCTCTCCATCCGCGCGCCACCGCGCCAGGTCACCCGAGCGATACAGCGTCGCCCCCGGCCGGCCGCCCAGCCGGTCCGGCACGAACCGCTCCGCCGTCAGCTCCGGCCGGTTCAAGTACCCGCGCGCCACGCCCGCTCCGCCCACGTAGATTTCCCCGACCACGCCGATCGGCACCGGCTGCTGGAACGCGTCCAGCACATACAACCGCAGGTCCGGAATCGGCCGGCCGATCACACTGCCGTTCTCCCCATCCGCCCGCCGCAGCGGCCGGTAGGTCACGTGCACCGTCGTCTCCGTGATCCCGTACATGTTCACCAGCTGCGGCTGCTCGTCGCCGTGCCGCTCCCACCACGGCGCCAGGCTCGCCGGCTCCAACGCCTCACCGCCAAAGATCACGTACCGCAGTGAAAGCGGCGCCGGCCTGGCACTCTCGTCGGCCGCCATCAATCCGCGGAACGCCGACGGCGTCTGGTTCAACACCGTCACCTTCTCCTGTCGCAACAACTCCAAAAACGCTTCCGGCGACCGGCTCGTCTCGAACGGCACCACCACCAACCGTCCGCCATACAGCAGCGCGCCCCACAGTTCCCACACCGAAAAATCGAACGCATACGAGTGGAACAGCGTCCACACGTCCTCTCGTCCGAACCGATACCACGCCTGCGTCGCCTCGAACAACCGCACCACCTGCCGATGCTCCACCACGCAGCCTTTCGGCTGCCCCGTCGAGCCCGACGTGTAGATCACATACGCCGCCTGCTCCGGCCGTACGTCCACGCGGAGGTTGTCCGTCCGCTCGCCGACGAGCGACCGATCGTCCGCACACACCAGCTCCGTCCCGTCCGCCACCAGCCCGCGGCAGAACGCCTCGTGCTTCTGCTGCGTCAACAACACCCGCGGCGCTGCGTCCCGCAGCATGAACCCGATCCGCTCCGCCGGGTACACCGGATCGAACGGCACATACGCTCCCCCCGCCTTCAGGATCGCCACGATCCCCACGACCAGGTCCACCGTTCGCTCGAAATACATCCCCACCCGCGCCTCCGGCCCCACGCCCGCCCGCCGCAGCCGCCATGCCAGCCGGTTCGCTCGCGCGTTCAACTCCCCATAACTCAACGCCGCGCCTTCGCCGCTCACCGCGATCGCGTCCGGCGTTTGCGCCACCTGCGCCTCGAACCAGCTCACCAGCGTCCGGCCCGACGCCCACTCGCCCGCCGCACCCTGGAACTCCGCCACCACCTGCCGCCGCTCCGCCCCGCTCAGCAGTTCCAGCCGCCCCACCGCCGTGCCTGGATCGGCGAGCACGGCGTCTGCCAGCACGGCGAACTGTGCCGCCATCCGCTCGATCCGATCCGCCCCGTAAAGATCGCAGTTGTATTCGATCGCCCCCTGCAGCCGGTCGTCGAACGCCTTGAACAAGAACGTCAGGTCCAGCTTCGCCGTGTCCGACGGCTCCAGAAACGACCGCAGCGTCACTCCGTTCATCGGCCGCGCCCGCTCGTCCTGGTTTTGCAGCACCACCATCACATCCAAGATCGGCGAACGGCTCAGGTCGCGTTTCAGCGGCAGTTCATTCACCAGGAAATCGAACGGATAGAGCGAGTGATCGAATGCCTCGAGCGTGGTTTGTCGCACCGCACGCAGCAGCTCCGCGAAGGTCTGCCCCGGCTCGACCCGGTCGCGCAGCGCGAGCGTGTTCACATAGAATCCCACCTGCGGCTCCAGCTCGGGATCCGTGCGCCCCGCAATCGGACTACCGACGATGATGTCGTTCTGCCCGGTGTGGCGGTGCAGCAGCACCTTCACCAGCGCGGTCAACACCATGAAAAGCGACGCCTGATGCCGCTGCGCGAGCGCCCGCAATGCATCCAGTTGCGTCCGCGTCAACGTGAAGGGCAGCTCACCGCCGCGGAACGTCGGCGCCGCCGGCCGCGGCCGGTCGGTAGGCAAGTCCAGCACCGGCAACTCACCGCCGAGCCGATCGTGCCAATACCGCCGCTGCGGTTCCAACCCTCCGGCGCGCAACTGCGTGTTCTGCCACGCCGCGTAATCGCGATAGTGGATCCGCAGCGGCGGCAGCGGATTCTCCCGTCCCGCCGCAAACGCCGCATACAGTTCCGAAAACTCGCGCACCAGCACGCCGACGCTCGTGCCGTCGGCGATGATGTGGTGCAGCGTGAACAGCACGACGTGCCGCTCCGGCGCGAGTCGCAGCAGTTCCACGCGCAACAGCGGATCCCGCGTGAGATCGAATGGCCGCACCGTCTGCGCCCGCCCGCGCGCGCGCGCCTCGCCGACCGGATCGGCCGCGGCGCTCAGGTCGGCGAATCCGATCGCCAGCTCCAGGCGCGGATGCACCACCTGCCGCGGCTCGCCGTCGACCAGCGTGAAACTTGTGCGCAGCGCCTCGTGCCGCGCCACCAGCGTCATGAACACGCGCTCGACTACCTCTCGCCGCACCGGCCCGAGCAGCTCGAAATGCAGCGGGATACGGTATGCCGCCGCCGCGTTCTCCAGCTGCGTCAGCACCCAGAGCCGCCACTGCGCTTGCGAGAGCGCATAGCTCGGCGCGTCCGGCAGCCGCGGAATTCGTTCCGGCTCGCTCGCGTGCGCGGCCAGCGCGGCGATGATCTCGGCCTTGTGTTGCTTCAGTCGCGCGAGGTACTCGGGCGTCAGCGCGCCGACCGGCGCGCGATAACGCAGCCGCGTGCCGTCCTCGACCCACAGCTCCACGCGGAGTCGTGCCAGCTCTTCGAGCAACGCCGGCGCGCTCATATCTCGCCCTCCTCCTGCGCGCCCACGAGCGGCTTGCCCGCCGTCCTCGTCACCTGCGGTGCCGCCGCGGAGCCGCGCACGCGCGTCGCCAGTCCGGCCACCGTCGGTGCATCAAAGAGCGCGCTCAACGGCAGCTTCACGCCCACGGCGACGTGCAGCCGGGCCACCACCTGCGCCGCCAGCAGCGAGTCGCCATGCAGTTCGAAGAAGTTGTCCTGTGTCCCCACGCGCGCGACGCCGAGCAACTCCGACCACACCGCCGCGATCTTCCGCTCGGTCTCATCCGCCGGCTCGACGTACGCGGTCGCCAGCTCCGGCCGCTCGTGCCCGCGAGAGGGCTCGACCACGACGGCGGTCGGCGGCGGCATTTCCGCAGCGGATTCACTCACACCCAGGATTGCCGCGAGGCTCCGTCCGCGCGACGGCCTCCGTTGGGACATCGCGCGCGCACGCATCTCGGGCGCGTCCACCGTCAGCACAATCTTCCCGATGTGCTTCGCCGCCGCCATGAACTCGAACGCATGCTGCGGCTCGCTCAGCCGAAACGCTGTCACCGGCAGCGGTCGATAGATGCCACGCTCGAAATGCTCGGCGACCTCGCGCCACAGCGCGGGGAACCCCGGCAGGTCGGGCCCCACGTCGATCACGATGAAAGAGATGATCCGTGCGAACGGCTTCAGCTCGAGCGCGCCGCCGCGAAGGAGGTCGCGTTTGCCGAGTTCCAGGAACCGTCCGTGCGGCGCGACGAGTTCCAAGCTCGCGCGCAGGAACTCGCCGCCGAGCGAGTTGAGCACCACGTCCACGCCGCGGCCACCTGTCGCCGCCCGCACGTCGTCGGCGAATGCGAGCGTGCGTGAGTCCATCACGTGCTCCACGCCCATCGCGCGCAGCGCCGCGCGCTTTGCCGGCGAGCCGGCCGTCGCGAAAATCTCCGCTCCCACGTGTCGCGCGATCTGCACCGCGGCCTGGCCCACGCCGCCCGCCGCCGCATGGATCAGCACGCGCTCGCCGCGCGCGAGCCGCCCCTGCGTCACCAGCGCATGATGCGCGGTCGCAAACGCCGCCGGCAGCGTAGCGGCTTCCACCGCGCTCACCCCAGCCGGCCGGCGCGCAATCGCCCGAACCGGAGCCGCCACATACTGGGCGAAGCAGCCGTTCGCATAGCCGATCACCTCGTCGCCAGGCGCCCACCCGCTGACGCCCGAGCCCACGCGCACGATCCGACCAGCGCACTCCAGTCCAAAGGCCTCCTCCAGTTCCGGCGCCACCGGCAGCAGTCCGAGCGCATACAGCACCTCGATGAAATTCAGCCCGGCCGCCTCGACTTGGATCTCAATCTCCTCCGCCGCCGGCGCACGGCGCGCCGCGCGCACGAGCTGCAGCGATTCGGCGAGCCCCTGCCCGCCGCCGATCGCCAGCCGCACGTTGTCCGCCGCCGGCTCCGCGCGGGCCACGGCGGTCCGCCGCAGTTGATAGCCCTCAATCTCCACGCGCGTCTGCCCGGCCTCGTCCGTCAACGTCGCCGCGAGCTCCAGCGTAGTCTCGCCTCGGTCAACCACGCGGACGTGACTGCGCAGTCGTGCCGGCAGCGGTCCGCGGACGATGACACGCCGATAGCCGAAAGGCAGGCTGTCCGGCAGCGGATGGCGCAGCGTGATGAAACCGGTCGCCATATCGAGCAGCGCCGGATGCAGCCGATAACCGCCAACGTCGTTCGCAAACTCCGACGCTAGCGCGAGCGTTGCCGTTCCGCTCCGCTCGCCAAACGCCAGCTCCTGCAGGTTTCGCCAGCGCGGTCCGAACCGCACCGCGTCGTCGGGCACCGGACACGCCGTGAGCGGCTCGGCCCGGGCCACGGCCTCCGCCGCCGCGCCGGTCGCGATGCGCACTTCCCCACGCGCGTGCTCGATCCACTCGTCCGGACCAATCCGGCTGATCACCACAAACGTGTCGCCGTGCAACACCACGCGCACCTCGCGCGGCTCGTCACGCTCGAGCACCAATGGGCTGAGGAAATAGACCTCGCTCAACTCGACGGCCGTGGCGCCGGTGTGCTCCACAAAGGCCGCGTGCGCCAGCTCGAGGTACGCCGTGCCCGGCAGCACCGCCCGACCGTCGAGCCGGTGTTCGTCGGCCACCCAGTGCCGCCGCGGATCGAGATGAGCCACATAGTCGGTGCGGCCTTGCTCGTCGCAACGCTCCCGCAGCAGCGGATGACCGAGCCAGCCGGGCGCGCGCAGCGGCTGCGGCGAAACGATCACCACGCCACTCGGCGCATGCGCCAGAACTCGACGCCACGCGGCGATGCCCGCCTGCGCCCAGCCCTCGCGCGCGATTTCGTCGCGCACCGCCTGCTGCTGCGCCGGCGCAATGCTTGCATGCTCCATCATCCCCAACTCCTGCCACATTCCCCACGCGATCGAGATCGTCCGGGTGCGGGTCCGCCGGGCGTGTTCCCCCGCCCAAGCATCGAGAAACGCGTTGGCCGCGGCGTAATCCACCTGTCCCGCGACCGGTCGCAGCGAGGCAAGCGATGAACAGACCACGAAAAGATCGAGCCGCTCGCCCGCCAGCGCCTCGGACAGCGCCAGCGTGCCGTCCACTTTTGGCGCGAGCGTGGCGTCGATCGCGCTCGGCGACCGTTCCCACATCACGCCCTGATCATACACGCCCGCGGTATGAAACACCCCGTGCACCGCGCCGAAGTGCTCGCGCGCGGTCTTCACCGCGTGCGCCACCTGGACCGCGTTGGACACGTCGGCCTGCACCGCGATCGCCTCGCCTCCCGCCGCCACTATTTCCGCCAGCACCCGCCGCTGTTGCTCTCCGTCTACGTGCCGGCCGACGAGCACCAGCCGCGCACGCACCGATTGCGCCAGCTCGCGCGCGAACGCCCGGCCCATCGAACCAAATCCACCCGTGATCAAATAGACGCCGCGCTCCCGCAGCCCTTGGTTCGCACCAACTGCCTCCGCGAGCGGCCGCCTTTCCAGCGTCTCTATCCAGCGCTGCCCGTTCCGCCACGCGACCAGCGCCGCCCGCGGCTCGCTCTCCACCTCGCTCGTCAGTGCGTCCAGCGCCGGCGCGTCGCCGGTGTCCACATCAACCAGCCGCACGGCCACGTGCGGACACTCGAGCGGAATCACGCGCAGCGGCCCGACGAGCAGCGCCTTCGTGGGATGGACCGCCTCGTCCGCCTGCACCGCGCATCCCCGCCGGGTGACGAGCGTGAGCGTGCACGGGTCCGTGCCGCCCACCAGCGCGCCCGCGAGCTGGGCGAGATCGTGAACGAACTGCTTTGCGCGTACCGTTCGTTCGTCGCGTGTCGCCGCGCCGAGATGCACGATCCGCGTCGGTGCTCCGCCAAGGCCCGCGAGCAGCACCCGCCAGTTTTCGATCGTCCGCACCGCCGCAGCCGGGGCCGTCGTCACCACCGCGCCGTTCCGCTGCAGCCACTCAGCCAACGCCTGGCCCAGACCGCCGTCGTCGAGCAGCACGAGCACGCGCGCGCCGCGATGCGCTTCCTCGGGCGCAGGCGCCGGCACCGGCTTCCAGCCCGGCGCGTAGAACCATTTCGAAAGTTCCGCGGCTCTCGTCTGGCCAGCTGGATCCGCACCTGCCGCCCGCGGCGCGCGTGGCGCTTCCGCCAGCAGCAGCGCATAATCGCTCGTCGCGCGCGCTTGCGCGGTCTGCGGCAACACCGCCACGTCCGCAAATCCCCCGCGCCGAAGCAGCGCTTCCCACCGCTCGGCCGGCAGCAGCGGCCCGTGCTGCCGCAGGTCGGCATCGGCAAAATACCACCAGCCTTCCGCCAGCCCCCAGACCAGATCCACCCAGCGCTCGGCGCGGACTTTTTCGATGACCCCCAGCCAGCCGCCGGGCGCGAGCAGCGTGCGCAAATGCCCCAGCGTCTCCGCCAGCCGCGGCGTCGCGTGCACCACGTCGAGGCAGATCACCAGATCGAACGCACCCGCGGCGAACCCTTGCGCGACCGGATCGCACGAAATGTCCAGCACGCCGAACCTCACGAAGTCCAGCCCTGCCGCCACTGCCGCTCGCTCGGCCTTGGCCACGAACGCCCGGCTCAGGTCCGTGGCGACATACTCGACGTTCCGCCCCTGCAGGCCCGGCGCAATCCGGCCGGCCAGCAGCCCGTCGCCCACGCCCACCTCCAGGATCCGCACGCGCCGGCCGCCCGCCGCCGCCAGCCGCTGGTCGATCGCCGCCTTCAACGTCTCGATGTAAACGTCCTTGTTCGTGTGCCGCACCGCGTCGCGCGCGGTTGATTCGAGCAACTCGGAGCTGCCGTCGGGATACAGCACCGTGATCGCCTGGATTTCGCCGGACAGGGCCGCCGCATAGTGCGCCGTGCAGTGATCGACCAGTCGGACGATTCCGCGAAACTCCGCAAACCGCGCCAGCAGCGCTTCGCGGCCGCGCGCGACGGAGGGAACCGTCGCCGACGCGCGCAACCACACCACGTCATCCCCCTCGTGGCGGAGATACCCGTCCGCTGCCAAAGCGTGCAGGAAAGAGTCGAACGCCTTCGTGAACGCCGGCAGGACCCGATGGCGTTGCCGGAGCGCCGCCGCACTCTCCCGCTCTCCCGCAGCGATCGTCCGCCCAGCCGTGACGTAGTGATACAACACCTCGCCGCACCACGTTTCCAGCGCGCGCGCGAAGCTCGCGTAGGTCGGCGCCTCCACGCAATCAGCCCGGCTCGCCGCCCGCGTCTCCGCGGCGAGCAGTTCGGACAATCCGCTCGCCAGCATCGCGTGCGTCGGCTCGGACGCCGGCGCCGCCTCCGCTGTAACGACCGTGTCGCGCGGCGTGCTTGTGGCCGGCTTCGGCGGCTCGATCCAATATCGCTGGCGCTGGAACGGATACGTCGGCAGCACGACCCGCCGCCGGACCTGCCCGGCGAAAAACTTCGTCCAATCCATCTCGACGCCCGCCTCCCACAGCCGGCCCGCGGTGGTGAGCAGGTGTGCCAGATCGTCGACGCTCTGCGCCGCCGTGCGCAGCGAGGTCAGCACCCGCGTATCCTTCGCCACGCGTTGCGCCATCGACGCGAGCGCGCGGCCCGGCCCGACCTCGAGCAGGATCCGCCCCGGTCGCTCCCGCACGAGCGTAACGTTGTCCGCGAACCGCACCGGCGCCCGCACCTGCCGCGCCCAGTACTCCGGATCGCGCGCTTCCTCCGCCGTAAGCCACCGCCCCGTGACGTTGGACGCCACCGGAATTCGCGGTGCGTGGCGCTCCACCGCGCGGACCTTCGCCGCCAGCGGCGCGAGGACCGGCTCCATCATCGGCGAATGAAACGCGTGCGAGGTCTCGAGCCGCGTGGCGGCGATGTCCCGCGCGGCCAACTCGCGCGCGGTCTCCTCAATCGCGGCGAGCGGGCCCGAGAGCACGCAGGCGTTGCCCGCATTCACCGCCGCGATGACCAGCCCATGCGCCGCTGCGACCGCCGCCGCCGGCTCTTCACCGAGCCCCACCGCCAGCATCCCGCCTGGCGGCTGCGCCTGCATCAACGCGCCGCGCGCCGCCACGAGGCCCAGCGCGTCCTCGAAAGAAAACACGCCGGCCACGCACGCCGCGACATATTCGCCGAGGCTGTGTCCGACGAGTGCGGCCGGTTCGATCCCCCAGCTGCGCCACAGCTGCGCCAGCGCGTAGTCCGCCAGAAATAGCACCGGCTGCGCGACCGCCGTCTGCCGCAGCCGCGCCGCCGCGGCCGCGTCCGACGACGCCAGCAGTTCGCGCAGGTTGAAGCCCAGGTGCGGCCGCAGCCACTCCGCGCCGCGGTCGATCTCGCGGCGGATCACCGGTTCCGTCGCATACAGGCCCGCCAGCATTCGCGGATATTGCGAACCCTGGCCGGAAAACAGGAACACCACCTCCGGCGCCACGTCGCTCGCCGGCGAGGTCCGCGCCGACGGTTCAGCCCGCAACGCGCGCACCGCTTCGGCCGCGTCCCGCGCCACGATCGTCCGCCGGTGCGCAAATGGCTGCCGGCCCTGCGCCAGCGTGAAGCTGACATCCGCGAGGTCCGCGTCCGGATTCAGTTCCAAGTGGCGCGCCAGATTCTGCGCCGCGTCGTTCCGTGCGCGTTCGGTTTTGGCCGACAGCACGAGTAGCTGCTGCGATCGACCAGGCGTGGTCGGCCGCAGCGCCGGCGCCTCCTCAAGCACGACGTGCGCGTTCGTGCCGCCGAGTCCGAACGAACTCACACCGGCGCGCCGCGGCACGCCCGGCGCGGTGCGCCACGGTGTGAGCTGCGCGTTGACCGCAAACGCGCTCGCCGCGAAATCGATCTTTGGATTGGGCGTGGAGAAATGCAGGCTCGGCGGCAGCTCGCGATGCGCCAGCGCGAGCACCGTCTTCGCCAACCCGGCCGCCCCCGCCGCCTCGTCGAGGTGCCCGAGGTTCGTCTTCACCGAACCCAACGCGCACTTCGCCGCGCGGTCGTGCCCGGTGCCGAACACCTGCGTGAGTGCCGCCATTTCGATCGGATCGCCCAACTCGGTGCCGGTCCCATGGGCCTCGACGTACGAAATCTCCGCCGGACTCACTCCGGCAACTTCAAGTGCCTCCGCGATCACCTGACTCTGTCCGCTGATGCTCGGTGCGGTGAAGCCAACCTTGTCGGCGCCGTCGTTGTTCACCGCCGAACCGCGAATCACCGCGTGGATGGTGTCGCCATCCGCCAGCGCCTCGGCGAGCCGCTTCAACACGACGATGCCCGCGCCGTTGCCGCTCACCGTCCCGCGCGCCTGCGCATCAAACGCCCGGCAATGTCCGTCCGGCGAACCGATCGCGCCCTCGGTGTGCCGATAGCCCTGCACCTGCGGCACCTGAATCGACACGCCGCCGGCCAGCGCGAGGTCGCAGTGATAGTCGAGCAGGCTCTGACCCGCGAGGTGCGTCGCCACGAGCGAGGTCGAACAGGCGGAGTTCACGTTCACGCTCGGGCCGCGCAGGTCGAGTTTGTAGGACACGCGCGTGGGCACGAAGTCCTTGTTGTTGCCCAACAGCAGCGGCAGTTCGCCCGCCGAGTCGACCAGCGCGCGATTCGGCGCAAGGTTTTTCAACAAATACGTGCTGAGCCCCGCGCCGGCAAACACGCCAACTCGCCCCGGCGTTCGCGCCGGGTCGTAGCCGGCCCGCTCCAACGCCTCCCACGCCAATTCGAGAAACACCCGGTGCTGCGGATCCATCGCCTCCGCCTCGCGCGGCGAAATGCCGAAAAAGCTCGCGTCGAATTTGTCCGCATCGCGCAGCACACCGTTGGCCTTCACGTAACCCGGCTGCGCGAGGGTCGCGGGATCGACGCCCGCCGCCCGCAGTTCGTCGTCGCTGAAGAATGACACCGATTCCTTGCCGGCGCGCAGGTTCGCCCAGAATTGCTCGACCGAGTCCGCGCCGGGAAAACGCACCGCCAGTCCGATGATCGCAATGCCGTCCAGTTCCACCGTCTCGTCGTGCTTCATGACGTGCCTCCTCCCGGTCGCCGGCGCTGACGCGCGGCCTTTTGCTGGCGCGCCCGTTCGCGGGCCGCGTCGATCCCGGTCGTCGCCGCGGCGTCCGGCTCGGACGTTCGGCTCGCTCGCAGATGCGCCGCCAGCGCGCGAATCGTTGCATGTTTGAACAAATCGATCACCGAGAGCTCCACGCCGAGCGTCTCGCGCAGCTGCTTGTGCACCTGCACCACGAGCAGCGAATGCCCGCCGATGTCGAAGAAGCTGTCGTCGCGCCCGACCTGGCCGACCCCGAGCGCCTCCCGCCAGATCCGCGCGATGGTCGCCTCGAGTTCATCCTGCACTGGAGCGCCCGCGTTCGCCGCACCGGGCGTGGTCTCCGGGGCGGGCAGTGCCGCGCGATCGATCTTGCCGTTGGGCGTCAGCGGGAATTTTTCGAGAATCGCCAGCCCGGCGGGCACCATGTACTCCGGCACGCGCGTCCGAACGTGTTCACGCAGCTCGGTCACGTTCGTCGCGTTCGTCTCCCGCAACACCACATACCCGGCCAGCCGTCGGTCACCGCCGCGCTCCTCGCGCAGCAGCACGAGCGCGGAGCGCACCGCCGGATGCGATGCCAGCGCCGCCTCGATCTCGCCCAGCTCGATCCGGAACCCGCGGATCTTCACCTGGTGATCCGCCCGGCCCAGATACTCCAGCTCTCCATCCGCGCGCCACCGCGCCAGGTCACCCGAGCGATACAGCGTCGCCCCCGGCCGGCCGTCCAGCCGGTCCGGCACGAACCGCTCCGCCGTCAGCTCCGGCCGGTTCAGATAACCCCGCGCCACGCCCGCACCGCCCACGTAGATTTCGCCCACCACTCCGATCGGCACCGGCTGCTGGAACGCATCGAGCACATACAACCGCAGGTCCGGAATCGGCCGCCCGATCACACTGCCGTTCGCCCCATCCGCCCGCCGCAGCGGCCGGTAGGTCACGTGCACCGTCGTCTCCGTGATCCCGTACATGTTCACCAGCTGCGGCTGCTCGTCGCCGTGCCGCTCCCACCACGGCGCCAGGCTCGCCGGCTCCAGCGCCTCGCCACCAAAGATCACGTACCGCAGTGAAAGCGGCGCCGGCCTGGCACTCTCGTCGGCCGCCATCAATCCGCGGAACGCCGACGGCGTCTGGTTCAACACCGTCACCTTCTCCTGTCGCAACAACTCCAAAAACGCCTCCGGCGACCGGCTCGTCTCGAACGGCACCACCACCAACCGTCCGCCATACAACAGCGCGCCCCACAGTTCCCACACCGAAAAATCGAACGCATACGAGTGGAACAGCGTCCACACGTCCTCCCGCCCGAACCGATACCACGCCTGCGTCGCCTCGAACAACCGCACCACCTGCCGATGCTCCACCACGCAGCCTTTCGGCTGCCCCGTCGAGCCCGACGTGTAGATCACATACGCCGCTTGCTCCGGCCGCACCTCCAGGCCCAGGTTCTCCGTCCGCTCGCCGACGAGCGACGGATCGTCCGCACACACCAGCTCCGTTCCGTCCGCCACCAGCCCGCGACAAAACGCCTCGTGCTTCTGCTGCGTCAACAGCACGCGCGGCGCCGCGTCCCGCAGCATGAACCCGATCCGCTCCGCCGGATACACCGGATCGAACGGCACATACGCTCCGCCCGCTTTCAGGATCGCCACGATCCCCACGACCAGTTCCACCGTTCGCTCGAAATACATCCCCACCCGCGCCTCCGGTTCCACGCCCGCGCGCCGCAGCCGCCACGCCAGCCGGTTCGCCCGCGCGTTCAATTCCGCATAACTCAACGCCACCCCTTCGCGGCTCACCGCGATCGCGTCCGGCGTTTGCGCCACCTGCGCCTCGAACCAGCTCACCAGCGTCCGGCCCGACGCCCACTCGCCCGCCGCACCTTGGAACTCCTCCACCACCTGCCGCCGCTCCGCCCCGCCCAGCAGCTCCAGCCGCCCCACCGCGCAGCCAGGATCTGCCGCGATGCTCTCGAGCAGCGTGGTCAGATGCGCGATCATCCGCGCGATCCGCTCTTCCTCGAACAGGTCGGTGTTGAACACGACGGAGCCTCGCAGCGTCGCCTCGCGTTCCTCGAAGTTGAACTGCAGGTCAAACTTGCTCCCGCCGAAATCGTCCACGAACGGCCGCACGCTCACGCCGTTCAACGCCAGCGCATACGGATCCACGTTCTGCATCACCACGACCACGTCGAACAACGGCGTGCGCGTGACATCGCGTTCCAGCGCGAGATCGTCGACCAGCCGGTCGAAGGGATACGCCTGGTGCTCATACGCCTCCGTCGCGGTCTGCCGCACCTGCGCCAGCAGCGTGGTGAACGCCGCCGCCGGATCGATCGTCGCGCGCAACGGGAGCGTGTTGATGTAAAACCCGATCTGGTCCTCGAGGTCGGGATGCGTCCGGCCGGCGATCGGACTGCCGACGATCAGATCCCGCTGTCCCGAATAGCGGTGCAACAACACGTCGACCGCCGCGGTGAGCGCCATGAACAACGTGGCCTGTTCGCGCTGCGCGAGGTCGTGCAGCGCCCGCGTCAGCTCCGGCGAAAGCGCGAACGACCGCGTCCGGCCAACGTAGCTCTTCACCGCCGGCCGCGGCCGGTCGGTCGGCAGCTGCAGCACCGGCAGCGTGCCAGCGAATTTCTCTCGCCAATACGCGCGATGCTCCGCCATCCCGTCCGCCGCCAGCCGCGCGTTCTGCCACCCCGCGTAGTCGCGGTAATGCACGCGCAGCGGCGCGAGCGCCGGCTCCTCGCCGGCCACGAGCGCGTCGTGCCGCCGGATGAATTCGTTCACCAGCACGCCCGTGCTCCAGTCGTCCGACACGATGTGGTGCATGTTGAACAGCAGCGCGTGGCGGTCGGGCGCAATCCGCACCAACGCGATCCGCACCAGCGGCCCGCGCTCGAGATCGAACGGCCGCCGCGCGTGCGCCAGCGCCAGTTCGCGCGCCTGCGCCTCCGGCTCGCGCCCGCCCGAGACATCGGCGAACTCCAGCTCGCCGAGCGGCGCCGGGTGCACGCGTTGCCGCGGCGCGCCGTCGATGAGCACGAAGGTCGTGCGCAGCGACTCGTGCCGCTGCACCAGCTGCGCGAAGGCCTGCTCGAGCGCCGCGCGATCCACCGCGCCTTCGAGCAGCACCGCGGCCGGCATGTTGTAGGCTGTGAGCGCCCCTTCCAGCTGGGCCAGCACCCACAGCCGCAGCTGCGCGTGCGAGAGCGGATAGTCCGCCGCGTCGGCGACGCGCGGAATCGGCTCGTGCCGGGCGCGGCGCGCCGTCTCGAGAGTCGCGGCGAACTCCGCGATCGTCGGCTGGTTAAACAGCTCGCGCAGCGCCACCTCGCAGCCGAACTCGCGGCAGATCCGGCTCACGACCTGCGTGGCCTTCAGGCTGTGCCCGCCGAGTTCGAAAAAGTTGGCCGTCACGCTCACGCGGCCGAGCCCGAGCACCGCGCCCCAGATCGCCGCCAGCTGCGCCTCGGTGGCATTGCGCGGCGCCACGTGATCCGCTTCCGCCAGCTCCGCCGTCTCGGGCGCGGGCAACGCGCGGCGGTCAACCTTGCCGTTCGGCAGCTGCGGCAACGCGTCGAGCACGACAAAATCCGCCGGCACCATGTAGCTTGGCAGCCGTTCGCGCAGAAACGTCCGGAGCTGCGGCACGAGCCCGCGCGCGAGCTTCTCGTGCAGCGGATTGTTGGCGTAGCTCGCCCAGGGCTTCACGGCGCGATCGACGGGCGTCAGATCAAGCGCCGGCAGCGGCCGGCCGTCGGGGTCAAGTTTCCGGAACACCACGTCGTAACGACCATCGTCACCGTCCATGGCCAGCGCCGTGTCCACCGCGTAGCCCAGCTCTTCGCCCAACGCGCTCAGCTCGTCCGGATCAATGCCCGCCGCGGGGGCCGCCGCCAGCGCCGCGCGAAAATCCGCCACGCGTTCGTCGGCGCGGGCGGTATCCAGCCAGGAGAGCGTGTAGCGTTCGCGCTGCACGCGCGGATTCGCCACGTTGCGCAACGCGACCGCTTCTTCCCCGGTCGCGAGCCGGCGGCGCAAGTCCTCGCACGAGATCGGCTGCCGTGGCCAGTTTTCCCAGGCGAACTGCGGCGTCGGCTCGCCGCTGCCGCCCACATGCACGGTCACATCGCAGCGGAACCGCGTCATTTCGTTCTGAATTCGCCCGCGCTTCGGCCGCACCTCGAGGCGGCTGATCTGCGGGTACCGGTGACGCAGCGCGACGAAGAACTCCGGCGCGAGCGCCATTTCCTGTTCGCGCTGCAGAGCCGCCCGCACGCGCCGCCGCAGCCCCGCGGCCGTCAGCGTGTCCGGCGCCTTGAACAACTGCACCGACGCGTGGAACGCCGGCAGGAGCGCGCGGACGCGCACGTCGCCGAAGAAGATCGCGCCGCCCGGGCGCAGCACCCGCAGCGCGCCTTCGATCACCTTGAGCAGATAGTCGACCCCGGGGAAATACTGCACGACCGAGCAGAGCATCACCACGTCGACGCTCGCCGGAGCAATCGCCGAAAAGTCGTCCGCCCGCTGCGCGCGCAGCTCAACGTGGGCGAATTCCGGCCGGCCCGCCAGCTGTTGCTGCAGCCGCGTAATCGCCACGCGGGAAAGATCGGCCGCCAGATAGTGCTCCACGTGCGGCGCCAGCGGGGCCAGCAGCAAGCCGGTACCGCAGCCGATCTCGAGCACGCGCCGCGGCCGCAGCGCGCGGACGCGCTCCACCGTATGCGTGATGTACTCGCGCATCTCGGCGTCGGAGAGCGGCTGCCCCGTATAGTTGCTGTCCCAGCCGATCACGTTCGCGGTCGGTTCGTCCGCCAGCGCCCGCGTTTCCGCGTAGCTGTCCTCGTGCAGATCCTGCCAGAGCTGCACCTGCTCGGCGGCCAGACCGGACGCTTTCGCCTGCAGCTCCTCCGCGGACGCGTTCAGCGTGGCGTAGGCGGCGAGCCGCTTCTCACCTGGCTGGTCTTCGCGGATCAGCACCACCGCCTCGCCCACGGCGGGATGCCGCGCGAGCATGCTCTCAATCTCGCCCAACTCGATCCGGAAGCCGCGCAGCTTCACCTGCTGGTCGAAGCGGCCCAGCATTTCCAGCGTGCCATCCGGCCGCCAGCGGCCGAGATCGCCCGTTCGGTAGATCACCGCGCCGCGCCGGCCGGCGTCGTCGTAAGGATTCGTCACGAACGCCGCGCGGGTCTTCTCCTCGTTCCGCCAGTACCCGGCGCCGACGCCCACCCCCGACACGGCGATCTCGCCCGGCACGCCGACGGGCACGAGCTGGCGATGCCGGTCGAGCACGTAGAGCGTCAGGTTCGGCAACGGCCGTCCGATCGGCACCGTCGGCGCGTCCACCGGCAGCGGGCCACTCAACATCGCCTGGCAAATGTCGTCCGCCGCTTCGGTCGGACCGTAGGCGTTGGCCAATCGGATCGCCGGATACAGCTGGAACCATTGGTTCACCAGCGCGACCGACACCGCCTCGCCGGTCACCATCGCATACGCCAGCGCCGGCAGCGCACGTCGCGGCGCCGGCAGCGTGGCGGCGTGGTCGAGAAACTCCTTTAGCACCACCGGCACGAGTTCGATCAGCGTGATCCCCTCGTCGCGCACCAGCCGGAAAAGCTGCGCCGCGTCACACACGGTTTCGAAATCCGCGATCACCGTCCGGCCGCCGATCAGCAGCGGCGCGAGGAATTGCCAAACCGAAATATCCGACGATGACGGCGCGCTTTGCAGGAAGGCCGTGCCCGGCGTGAACTCCAGTTCGCGGAACTGCCCAAAAATGTGATTGATCGCGCCGTTGTGCCGCACGATCGCACCCTTCGGCGCGCCGGTGGAGCCCGACGTGTACAACATGTACGCGGCATCGCCCGGCGCACCGGCCACCGGCGCCGCGGTTGCGCCCGAAGATTCGGCGCACGCGTTGTCGACTTCGTCCAGCAGCAACACCTCGCGCAGGCTGGCCGGTCGCAGCCGCTCCGCGCCGTGCCGCTGCCACACGCTGCGGCGCGTGATAAGCACCGGCACCGCGCTGTCGTGAACCATGTGCCGCACGCGTTCCTCCGGATAGCCGGGATCGATCGGGATGAACGCCGCCCCGGCTTTAAGGATCGCCAGCATCGCGGCGAGAAATTCGACGCCGCGCTCGTCAAGTATCGCGACAAAATCGCCGCGCTGCACGCCGGCGCAGCGCAGCCGAACCGCAATCCGGTTCGCAAGCGCGTCGAGCTCGGCGTACGTCAATCGTCGCTCGCGGTGCACCACCGCCACGCGCTCTGGCGTCGCCGCGACCTGCGCGGCGAACAGCTGCTGGATCGTGCGATCGTCGGGATAATCGATTTGCGCCGCGTTGAACGCGTCGAGCAGCTGGCTTCGCTCCGCGGCCGTGAGCAGCGGCAGCTGCGCAACACTCGTCTCGGGCGCGGCCACCGCCGCCGCCAGCAGCGTCCGCCAGTGGCCCGCCATCCGCTCGATCGTGCCGGGATCGAACAGGTCGGTCGCATACTCGAGCACCGCCTTCAGTCCGTCCGATGTTTCCCAGACATCGAGCACGAGGTCGAACTGCGCGGAGATCCGCTCTGCCGCGAGATCGGTGATCGTCAGGCCCGGCAGCACGCGCTCACGGTGCGGCGTGTTGTGCAGCGCGAACATGACCTGGAAAATCGGATTCCGACTCAGGTCACGCTCGGGCTGCAGTTCGTCGACGAGTCGCTCGAACGGCAGATCCTGGTGCGCATACGCGTCCAGCGCCGCGCGCCGGACCCGGCCGAGCAGCTCCAGAAAACTCGGCTCGCCGGTGAGATCGTTCCGCAGCACGAGCGTGTTCACGAAGAACCCGATCAGCGGCTCGATCTCTGCCCGATGCCGGTTCGCGATCGGCGTGCCGACCACGATGTCTGGCTGGTCGCTGTATCGGGACAACAGGACCGCGAACGCCGCCTCCAGCGTCATGAACAGCGTGGTGCCGGCGCGCCGGCTCAGCGCCTGGAGCTGGGCGGTGATCTCGCCATCGAGCCGGAAAGCGTGGCTGCCGCCGCGGAAGCTCTGCACCGCCGGCCGCGGGCGGTCGGTCGGCAACTTCAACACCGGCGGCGCACCCGCGAGTTGCTGTTTCCAATAGTCGAGCTGCGTCGCCAGCACTGCGCCGCGCAACCAGCCGCGCTGCCACACGGCAAAATCCACGTACTGGATCGACAGCTCCGGCAGCGGTGACGCGCGCCCCTCGGTGGCCGCCGCATACAGTTCGCCCAACTCGCGGGTCAACACGCCCATCGACCAGCCGTCCGAGACGATGTGATGCATCGTCAGCAGCAGGATGTGTTCGTCGTCCGCGAGCCGCAGCAGCGCGGCCCGCAGCAATGGCCCGCGCGCCAGGTCGAACGGCCGCCGCGCCTCCTCCGCGGTCCAACGCCGCGCCGCGTCCGCGCGCTCCGCCGCGGGGAGTGCCGCGAGGTCGATCACCGGCAGCGGCACCTGCGCACTCGCCGCGATCACCTGCACCGGCTGGCCTTCCACCGCGGCAAACGTCGTGCGCAGCGACTCGTGCCGTCGCGTGAGCTCCTGCAGCACACCCGCCGCCGCGGGCACGTCGAACCGGCCCTGCAGCCGCAGCGCCGCCGGCATGTTGTAGAACGGATTGCCCGGCTCGAGCTGGTTGAGGAACCAGAGCCGCTCCTGCGCGAACGACAGCGGCAAGTCGCGACCCCGCTCGACGCACCGCAGCGCCGGCGGCACCGCACCGCCGGCCTGGCCGCCCGCCGTCATCCGCTGCGCCAGCGCGCGCACCGTCGGCGCTTCGAAGACCGCACGCAATGGCAGCTCCACGCCAAACGCTTCGCGAATCCGCGTGACCAGCTGCGTCGCGAGCAGCGAATGCCCGCCGATCGCGAAAAAATTGTCCTCTACGCCCACGCGCTCGACGCCGAGCACGCGCGCCCACAGCAGCGTCATCACTTCCTCCGCCGGTGTCCGCGGCGCGTCCGTCGTTTGCACCGCGCTCGTGTCCGGCTCGGGCAACGCCGCGCGGTCGACCTTGCCATTGGGCGTCAGCGGCAGCGCCTCCAGCGTCACGACGACCGCCGGCACCAGATACTCCGGCAGCCGCGCCTGGAGCCGCGTTCGCAGCGTGTCGCCACTGGTACCGTCCGCGACCGCGTAGCCGATCAGCCGCTTGTGGCCGGCGTGCTCGCGCACGACCACCACTGCGGCACGCACGCCTGGCTCGGCCGTGAGCGCCGCCTCGGCTTCCGCCGGCTCGACGCGGTAGCCGCGAATCTTCACCTGCTGATCCTGCCGGCCGAGAAACTCGAGCGTGCCATCGTTCCGCCAGCGCACCCGATCGCCCGTGCGGTAGAGCCGCGCGCGCGGATCCGACGAGAACGGATCGGCGACGAACTTCTCCGCCATGAGCTCGTTCCGCCCGACGTAGCCGCGCGCGAGTCCGTCGCCGCCCGCAAACAGCTCGCCGGGCATGCCGATCGGCACCGGCCGCAGCGCCGCGTCCAGCACATATACGCGCGTGTTGGCGATCGGCCGACCGATCGGCACCGAACCGCCGGCGAGGTCGGATTCGCGCAACGTGGCGCAGCACGTGAACGTCGTGTTCTCCGTCGGCCCGTAGCCATTGATCAGCCGGCACGCCGGCACCTCGCGCAGAAACTTCCGGACGTGTGCCACCGACAGCACGTCGCCGCCCGCCAGCAACTGCCGCACCCCACGCAGATCGTCGAGCCGCTCATCGACCATCAGGTGGAACAGCCCCGCCGTCAGCCAGAGCGTCGTGATCCGCTCCGTGCGAATCGTCGCCCCGAGCGCCTCGAGCGTCGGCGTGCCCGGCGCCATCACCACCAGCGTGCCGCCGTTGAGCAGCGGCGCCCACAGCTCCAGCGTCGACGCGTCGAACGCCACCGGCGCCAGCTGCAGGAACACCTCCTTCGGCCCGAACTCCGCGAAATCCGTGTTCTTCACCAGCCGGACCACGCCGCGCTGCGGAATCGCCACGCCCTTCGGCCGGCCCGTCGAACCCGAGGTGTAGCTAATGTACGCGAGATGATCCGGCGTCACCCGCACGCCCGGATCCGTCCCGGGCGCGGCGGCCAGTTCCGCGGCCGCGCGTTCCAGGATCACCGGGGAAATGGTCGTCGCGCCACTCGCGGCGATCGCGCTCGTGAGCTGGTCCGCCAGCGCCTCCTGCGTGACGAGCACGCGCACGCCGGCATCCGCCAGCATCAGCGCGAGCCGCGCCGCCGGATACTCCGGATCGAGCCCGACGTACGCGCCGCCCGCCTTCACGATCGCCACCAGCGCCACGACGAGTTCCAGCGAGCGCTCGAGACAAAGCGCGACCGGCTGGTCGGGTCCGACGCCCCGCGCCCGCAAGACGTGCGCGAGCCGGTTCGCCCGCGCATCGAGTTCCGCATAGCTCAGCCGGGCTCCGCCGAACCGGACCGCCGTCGCGTCCGGCGTGCGGGCCGCCTGCTCCGCAAAAAGGCCCGCGAGGCTGCGCTCCGGGTACGGCCGCGCCGTGGCATTCCAGCGCTGCAGCAGCCCCGCGTCCGCCTTCGCATCCTGCAGCCGCAGCGCGTCGATGGACGCGCCGGGCGCACGGACGAGTTCGCTCAACAAGAATTCATACTGCGCCGCGATCCGCGCCGCCGTCGCGTCCTCGAACAGGTCGCAGTTATACTCCAGCCGGCCGATCAAGCGCCCGCCGCTCTCCTCGAGCGCGAGCGTGAGGTCAAACTTGGCTGTGCCGGTGTCCACTTCCACCGGCGCCGCGGCGAGCCCCGGCAGCCGCAGCGCGCCCACCGGCGCGTTCTGGAGCACGAACAGCACCTGGAACAGCGGCGTGTGTCCCAGCGCCCGGTCCGGCTGCAGCTCCTGCACGAGTTGCTCGAACGGCACGTCCTGATGCGCCAGCGCCTCGAGCGTCAGCGCGCTCACCCGCTCCACCAGCGCCCAGCCGGTCGGCTCCCCGGCGGCGTCGATCCGCAGCGGGAGCGTGTTCACAAAAAATCCGATCAGCGGCTCGATCTCGCGGCGAGTGCGATTCGCCACCGGCGTGCCAATCACCAGGTCCTCGCTTCCGCTCCACCGCCGCAGCAACACGGCGAATCCGCTCAACAGCACCGCGAACAACGACGCGCCCGCGTGCCGCGCCAGTTCGTGCAGCTCCCGCGTCAGCGCCGGCGCGAGCTCGAAGCGGTGCGTGCGTCCCGCCGTCGTCATCACCGCCGGCCGCGGCCGATCGGTCAGCAGCAGCGGCGCGGTCGGCGCACCCGCGAGCACGCGGCGCCAAAAGGCGATTTGTCGCTGCGCCGGCTCGCCCGCTCCCTGCTCGCGCTGCCAGGCCGCAAAGTCGGCATACTGGATCTCCAGCTCGGGCAACGCCGCGTCGGAACCGGCGGCGAACGCCGAGTACAGTTGCGAGAACTCCCGCACCAGCACGCCCAGCGACCAGCCGTCCGAGACGATGTGATGCAGCGTCAGCAGCAGCACGTGATCCTCCTCCGCGCACGCAAACAGCACCGCGCGCCACAACGGTCCCGCCACGAGGTCAAAGGAGCGCCGCGCTTCCACCGCCATCGCCGCCGCGAGCGCCGGCTCGTCCGCCACGGGTTCGATCCGCCACGGCAACGGAATCAAAGCGTGAATCGCCTGCATCACCTCGCCCTCCTCCGCCAGAAAAGTGGTCCGCAGCGTTTCATGCCGCGCGGCGATCGCCTCCAGCGCCCGCTGCACCGCCGCCCGGTCGAGCTTCCCGCTCAGCCAAACGGCGAGCGGAATGTTGTAGACCGCGGTGCCCGGTTCAAACCGGTCGAGGAACCAGAGTCGTCGCTGGGCAAACGACGCGGGTGCAGTCACGAGCGCTGTGTCCACGGTGCTCACTCCGGTCCCTTCGTTAGGGTTCGCCGCGCCGCGCGCGGAATGCTCGCCGGCGCGGACGCGCTCGGTGCGGCCTTGACCTGCGCGTCGATCACCGCCGCCAGCGCCGCCACCGTCGGCGACTCGAACACGTGCCGCAGCGGCAGCTCGAGCCCGAAACGTTCGCGCACCCGCGACATCAGCTGGGTCGCGAGCAGCGAATGACCGCCGAGCTCGAAGAAATGGCCGTTCGCGCCGACGCGCTCCTGCCGCAACACCTCGGCAAACATCGCGGCGACGTTCTCCTCCGTCGGCGTGCGGGGCGCCACGTAGTCCGCCGCGGCACCGTCCCCGAGCGCCGCGGGCTCGGGCAGCGCGCGACGGTCCACCTTGCCGTTGGACGTAAGCGGAAGTGCCGGCAAAGGCACAAACGCCGAGGGCACCATGTAGTCCGGTAGCGTGGCGACGAGATGCCTTCGCAGCTCGGTCGTCGCGACCTCGGTGCGGGGCACGTAGTAGCTGACAAGCTCCAGCGCGCCCGACGCCCCCGGCCGCGCGATCAGCTCCACCTCGGACACGGCGGGATGTTGCAGCAGCCGCGTCTTGATCTCGCCCAGCTCGACGCGGAAGCCCCGGATCTGCACCTGATCATCGATCCGGCCGAGATAGATCATCCGCCCGTCCGGCAATTGCTTCGCGAGGTCCCCCGAGCGGTAGAGCCGTTCGGCCGAACGGTAGGGGTTCACCACAAATCGTGCGCGCGTCAGCTCGTCGCGCTTGAGGTAACCGCGACCCACGCCCTCGCCGCCCACGCAGATTTCCCCGGGCACGCCGACCGGCACGAGTTGGAGCTGCCCGTCGAGCAGATTCGTCGTCGTCGTCGGGATCGGCCGGCCGATGGTGCTGCGATTCGCCGCGATGTCCACGTCGCTCACGTCCTCGACGGTCACGTGCACCGTGGTTTCGGTGATGCCGTACATGTTGACGAGTCGGACGGCCGGATACGCAGCCCGGAACTCGCGGAGGTGCAGGGGTGCGAGCGCCTCGCCGCCGAAGATCACCACCCGCAGCGCGAGTTGCTCCCGCCGCGCCAGGACCGTGCGCGCGAATTGATAGAACGACGTCGGGGTCTGGTTCAGCACGGTCACCTGCTCGCGTGCGACCAGCTCCGCGAAGGCTGCCGGATCCTGGGCGACCGCGCGCGGCACGATCACCAACCGCCCGCCATACAGCAGCGCGCCGTACATCTCCCACACCGAAAAATCAAAGCAGCACGAGTGGAAGAGCGTCCACACGTCGTCGGCGCCAAACGCGAACGGCAGCCGGTCGTTCAGGAGCAGCCGCACCACCTGTCGGTGCTCGATCAGCGCGCCTTTCGGCCGGCCGGTCGAGCCGGAGGTGTAGATGCAATAGGCCAGATGCTCGGGTCGCGCGATCTCCTCCGGCGCGGCTGCGGACTCGTCCGCCAGCAGTGCCGCGCCATCCTCGAGCGCGACGACCGTCAACGCCGCCGCGACCTCGCCACCGCCGGTTTCCGCCGCGAGCGTCGCGATCACGCGCTGCACGCGTTCGAGGCACTCCGGTTGCGTCAGCAGCACGCGCGGCTGCGCGTCGGCCAGCATGAAGGCAATCCGCTCCGGCGGATAAATCGGATCAAAGGGCAGGTAACCACCGCCGGATTTCAGCACACCGAGGATCGCGACGATCAGCTCGATCGAGCGCTCGAAATACAGCCCGACCAGCGCATCCGGTCCAACGCCGAGCCGGCGCAGCCGCTGCGCGACCCGATTCGCCCGCGCGTCGAGCTCGGCATACGTCAGCTGTTCCGCCCCAAAATTGATCGCGATCCGTTCCGGCGTCCGCCGCACCTGCGCCGCGAACAACGCGTGCAGCGTCAGCTCGCGCGGCGCGTGCGCGTCCGTGGCATTCCAGGCTTCGAGCTGCTGCCGTTCCTCCTGCGCATCGAGCAACACGATCTCGTCGATCCGCCGCTCCGGCTCGGCGACCAGCGCGGCGACGATCCGCGTGTAGTGCCGCATCATCTGCTCGATGAACCCGGCGTCGTGGAGGTCCGCGTTGTACACCAGCGCACCGGTCATGCCGCCGTCGCGTTCGGCTTGCAGCGCCAGGTTCAGGTCGTACTTCCCCAGCCCGAGATTCGCGTCGACCTGATGCGCCGTCCCGCCGCCGCCGAGGTCCAACACCGGCAGCGGCGCGTCTTCGTAGCCGAAGAGCACGTCGAACAGCGCCGTCCGGCTCATGTCCTTTTCCGGATTCAGCGCGAGCACCAGCGGATCGAACGGCATCTCCTGGTGTTCGCGGGCCTCGCCCCAGATCCGCGCCGATTCCCCGATCACGGTCGTGCCGGCCGGATTATCCGCAAGCGTCTGCCGGAGCACGACGAGATTGGCCACCGGACCAACCAGTCGCTCGGAACCCGGTTGACGGCGACACGGGAAGCTCGTGCCCAGGACAATCTCGTCCTGCCGCGCATAGCGGTGGAGCAGGATCTGAAACGCGGCCAGCGCGACCACCGCGGGCTCGACCTCCATGCGTTGCGCCAGCGCCCGCAGCCCACCAACCAGCCCCGCCTCCCACGCGAACCGGTGGTGCGCGGCCGTGAACGTGTGCACCGCGGGTCGCGGCCGCGCCGACGGCAGCTCGAGCGCCGCGAGCCGGCCGCGCAGCTGCCATTTCCAATAAAACAGCAGTGGCTCCAACGCGTCCGCCGGGAGCGTGCGCTGCCATTCCGAGAAATCCGCATACTGCAGCTCCGGCGCCGGCAACGTGCCGCCCTCGCCCCGCAGCAGCGCGGCCAGCTCCTCGGCCAGGATCCGCAGCGAGGGCTTGTCGCCCACCAGGTGGTGCAGCGTGATCGCCAGCACAAACTCCTCGCCTTCGGCCGGCCCGTAGCGCCACCACGTCGCGCGCACGAGCGAGTCGCGACCGAGCGCAATCGGCTGCTGCGCATCGGCGAGCGCCGCCTCCAGCGCTGCGGTAGCATCGACGTTACCGAGATGTCGTTCGATCAACGGCGCATCGATCTCAGCCTCCACGGATTGCAGCGCGCCGGCGCCGTCCGCCACGATCCGCGTGCGCAACGCCCCGTGCCGCGCGACGAGCTGCCGCCACGCCGCCGCAAGCCGCGCGCCATCCAGCCAGCAGCGGCCGTGCAACAGCAGCGGAATATTGTGATACGTCGGTGCAGCCGGGTAGACGTGACCGGCCTCGAACTGGTCGATGAACCAAAGACGTTCCTGATGAGACGAGAGCGGGAACCTCATGGCACGGAAAGCTTCGGTGCGTTCGGGGTGGGCGTGCTCCGCACCGGTCGCAAGGCCGGCAGCGCGGCGGCTTCGAACGCCACGGCCGCTAGCCGGGTCGCGGGGTCTGCCGCCAGCGTTTCGAGGACCTTCCGCAATCGCGTCGCGAGCCGCTGCACCGTCGCCGCGGTGAACAGATCCACGTTGTAGACGAAATAGCCGCGCAGCCCATCCGGCGTTTCCCAGCAGTAGAAATCCAAGTCCGTCCGCACCGGGACTTCGTCGCGTTCCCACGGCTCCAGCTGCAGCGACGTCCCCGCTGCCGAGCCCGAAACACCCGCCGCATTCTGGAAGGTCAGCACGGTTTGGAAAACCGCCGAGCGACTCGGATCGCGCGGCGGCTGCACCGCCGTGACCATCTGCTCGAAGGGCAACGCCGCGTGCGCGAATCCCGCCACCACCCGACCTCGGACGCGCTCGACCACATCCGTCAGCCGCGGTGCCCCGGCCAGGCTGATCCGGATCGGCAGCGGATTGATGAAGAAGCCGATCAACGGCTCGAGTTCGCGCCGCTCCCGGCCCGCCATCGGGCAACCGACGATCACCTCTTCCTGAGCCGCCGTGCGCCCAAGCACGGCGCCGTATCCGCTTAGGACGAGCATGAACAGCGACGCGCCTTGCTCCTGGGCGCGCGCCCGGAGTCGGCTCGTCAGGTCTGCACCAAACTCCAGCGGCAGCCGCCGACCGCGATGCCCGGCCGTCGCCGGCCGCGGGTGATCCGTCGGCAGCGCGAGCACCGGCAGCGGACCCGCAAGCTGCTCCTTCCAAAACGCCGCGAGCGCCTCGCGCCGCGCGCCGGTCAGCCAGCGCCGCTGCCACACCGCGTAATCAGCATACTGCACCGCGAGCGCCGGCAACGCCGGGTCCGCGCCCCGCGCGAGCGCGGCATACGCAGCCATGGCTTCGCGGAAAAACACCGCTGACGACCAGCCGTCGAACACGATGTGATGCACCGCGATCATCAGCACGTGGTCGTCCGGCCCGAGCTTGACCAGCCGCGCGCGCAGCAGCGGTCCGCGCACGAGATCGAACGCCTCGCCGGCAATCTCCGCCGCGCGCGCCGCCAGCCGCGACTCCGGCAGTTCCTCGACCGGCAGCTCCAGCGCCGCCGGCGGATCAACGACCTGGGCGGCCTCGCCGTCCTGCTCGACAAATCGCGTCCGCAGCACCTCGTGCCGGTCGACGATCATCCCCAGTGCCCGCCGCAGCCGCGCCACCTCCAACGGTCCGCGAATCCGCTGCGCGCCGAACTCATTGTAGTGCGCGCTGCGGCCTTCCATTCGATCGAGCAGCCAGAGCGCCTGCTGCGCGAACGACAGCGGCAGCCGCCCGGCGCGCGCAGCCGGCACCAGCGCCGGCTCGTCGGCGCTGTCGGCGGCGACCGTCGCCGCCAGCCGCACGATCGTCGGCGCTTCGAAGAACGTCGCCAGCGTCAACCCGTTCACGCCCGCGTCGCGCAATCGTGCCACCGCTTGCGACGCCAGCAGCGAATGGCCGCCCAGCGCAAAGAAATCATCGTTCACGCCCACCGGCGCAACGCCGAGCAGTTCTTCCCAGACTGCGGCGATCTTCCGCTGCGTCGCTGTTTGCGGCGGTGCAAACGTCACCGGCAGTGCCGGTCGCGGATGCGCCGCTCGTGCTGGAACTGCGTCCTTCGTCGCGCCGCTGGTCGTACCCTTGGGCGCGCGCGTCTGGCGTCGGCGCCACGCGAGATCGACCGTCGAGACGATCACGTGCGGCACCCCGGCTGCGACCGCGCGCACGAGAACCTCGGCTCCTTCGGCGTTGGTCAATCGGAGCTCCTTTTGCCGCTCCTGCCACGCAGCGAGCGCACCCTGCGGCTCAAACCGCGCCGCCATGCCGACGTCGCGCCACGCATCCCACCCGATCGCCACCATCGGCACGCCCTCGCGGCGACGCGCCGTCGCGTAAGCATCGAGAAACGCGTTCGCCGCCGCGTAGTCGGCCTGGCCGAACTCGCCGAGCTGCGCCGTCAGCGACGACATGAGCACGAAGAAGTCGAGTGCCTCCGCGCCGAACACCCGGTCGACGACGAGCGTCCCCGCGACCTTGGCCGCGCGCACCGCTGCCGCTGCCACCGGGTCGCGACGCGCCAGCGCTCCGCCGCCCGCCACGCCGGCGGCATGGATCACGCCCTGACACCCACCAAACCGCGAACGGATCTGCGCATGCACGCGCTGCAGCGCTGACTCGTCGGTGACGTCTGCGACCGCGGTGATGACCTCCGCGCCTCGCGCGATGAGTGCATCGATCCGCTGCTGTGCGGCCGCCGCCGCCGTCGACCGGCCCACGAGCACGAGCCGCGCCCGTGCCCGCTCGAACAAGCTCTCCGCGAGCGCGAGTCCCAGTCCGCCGAACCCACCCGTGATCACCACCACCGCGCCGGGTCGGCAGGGCTTCGCTTCGCCCACCTCGAGCCGCACCGGCTCGAGCGTCTGCATCCAGCGTTCGCGACCGCGCAGCGCGACGAACTCGTCCTCGCCCCCGCGCGCCTCCGCGATCAGCGCGTCGAGCAGCGACTCCGCCGAGAGTTCTGCGCGCGCCACGTCGATGACCCGGACAGACATTCCCGCAATCTCGTTCGGCAGCACGCGCGCGGCCCCCAGCAGCAGGCTCTTCGCCGGCTCCGCGGAATTTTCTCCGGGAAACGCATGCAGTCCCGTCGCCACCACGGTCAGTCGCGTCTCGGCCAGCGCCTGCGAGCTTAGCACGCGACCGAGAGCACAGAGTTCGTCGAGCTTCGGCTCGCTAGCGTCCGCCGCGCTCACGTCCCGCAGCGAAACGATCCAGCGGGCGCCCAGCAGCTTCGTCGGATCCGCGCCGATGCGCACCGCTGCGCCGAGCCCGCGCAGCCGCGCCGCCAGCCGCTCGGCCAGGCCGCTCGCGTCCGGAATCAGCGCCCATTCGCCGCCGGTGATCGGCGGCAACGCCGCCAGCGCGAGTCCCCGCCGCCACCCCGGCACATAAAACCAGTCGGCCGGATCCTGACGTTTGCCGCCCACGTCAACGTTCCTCGCGCCACTGGGCTGGGCCTCGATCCAGTAGCGCTCGCCGGCGAACGGATACGTCGGTAACGGCACGCGCCGTCGCTTCTGCTCGCGGTAAACCTCCGCCCACGCGATCGGCACGCCCGCGACCCAGAGCCGCCCCAGCGCGTGGCGCATCGTCGTCTCATCCGTGGTTGCCTCCCTCGCTCCGTGCAGCGAGTGCGCCATGACCCGTCCGGTCCCGCGCGCGGGATGCCGTTCCGCCAGTCCGCACAAGGTCCGGCCCGCGCCGACCTCGAGCAGCGCGATCTCCGGATCCGTGAGCAGCGTGGCCAGTCCGTCCGCGAATCGCACCGTCCCGCGCAAATGCCGCGCCCAATAACCCGGATCCGCCGCCTGCTCCGGCGTGATCCACGTGCCGGTCGTGCTGGAAATCCACCGCCGCGTCGGCGCGCGTCGCGGCACCTCGTGGAACGCGCTCATCAGCGCTTGGGCCGCGGGCTCCATCATCGCCGAATGATACGCATGCGAGGTCTGCAATCGCGTCGAGCCAATCCCACGCGCTGCCAGCGTATCGGCCAGCGCAGTCATCGCCGCGATGGTCCCCGAAACCACGGTCTGTCCCGCGGCGTTGACCGCGGCGACGTCGAAACGATCATCGAGCAGCGCACGCGTGTCGGCCTCGCCGAGTGCGACCGCCAGCATTGCGCCCGCGGGCTGCGCCGCCATCAGCCGGCCGCGCGCGGCCACGAGCCGGAGCGCCTCCTCCAGCGTGAACACCTCCGCGAGGCACGCCGCCGTCCATTCGCCGATGCTATGACCCAGCATCGCCTCGGGCCGCACGCCCCACGCTTCCCACAGCCGCGCCAACGCGTAGCTCACGACGAACAGCGCCAGTTGCGCGACGTCGGTGCGTGCCAGCAGCCGCGCGTCGCCGGTCCGATCCAGCAGCAGTGCGCGGAGATCGAAATCGACGTGCGGGCGCAACAACTCCAGACACCGGTCAACCTCCGTCCGAAAGACCGGTTCGGCCGCATACAACCCGGCGCCCATGCCCGGATATTGCGTACCCTGGCCGGGAAACAGGAACGCCACTTGCCGCATCCGCTCGCCGGCGACGGCAGGCTCGACCGCACGGAGCTGTTGCGCCGCGTCCGCCGGATCCCGTGCCACCACGTAGGCCCGATGCGCGAACGCCCGCCGGCCCAGCGCGAGCGTCGATGCGACGTCCGCCAGCGGCAGGTGCCCGCCGCTCACCGCCGCGGCCAGCGCAGCACCGCTCTGGCGCAGCGCGGCCTCGGTCCGCGCCGAGACGATTAGCAACTGATCCTCTTCGCTCGCGGGCCCAACCCTCATCGCGGGTGGCTGCTCGAGGATCACGTGCGCGTTCGTGCCACCGATGCCGAACGAGCTCACGCCGGCCCGCCGCGGCGCCTCCGCCGCCATTGGCCAGGCGGTGAGCTCCGTAGCCACGCGGAATGGACTCGACGCAAAATCGATCTGCGGATTCGGCGACTCGCCATGCAGGCTCGGCGGAATCTCGCCGTGCTTCACGGCCAGCACTGCCTTGATGAATCCGACCACGCCCGCCGCGGTGTCGAGATGGCCCAGGTTGCTCTTCACCGAGCCCAGCGCGCAGAACTGCGTGCGCGGCGTCGTCCGCCGGAACACCCGCGTCAACGCCGCCACCTCGATCGGATCGCCCAGCGGCGTGCCCGTACCGTGCGCCTCGACGTAGCCGATGTCGTCCGCCACCACGCCAGCCACCGCCAGCGCCTCCGCAATCACCGCCTCCTGCCCCTCCTGGCTGGGCGCCGTGTAGCCGAGTTTCGCGGAGCCGTCGTTGTTCACCGCGGAACCACGGATCACCGCGTGTACCGTGTCGCCGTCCGCGAGCGCGTCCTCGAGCCGTTTCAGCACCACCACTCCGGCGCCGTTGCCACCGATGATACCCGCGCCGCGCGCCGAAAACGGGCGGCAGTGGCCATCCGGCGAAAGGATCATGCCTTCCTGCCACAGGTAACCTTCCGTTTGCGGCACGCGGATCGAGACGCCACCGGCCAGGGCCACGTCGCAATCGCCCGCGAGCACGCTTTGCACCGCGAGGTGGATCGCGACCAGCGAGGTCGAACAGGCCGATTGCACGGCCACGCTCGGCCCGCGCAGGTTCAGCTTGTACGAGACGCGCGAGGCGAGGAAATCCTTGTCGTTGGCGATCAGTACCTGGAACCCGCCCGCGGACTCGACCGCCGCCGGATTCTGCATCAGCTGCCGCAGCAGATAGGTATTGAGCCCCGCACCGGCAAACACGGCGCAGGCGCCCGGCACCGCGAGTGGATCGTAACCGGCATGCTCGAGCGCGGTCCACGCGCACTCCAGAAACACGCGCTGCTGCACATCGAGCAGCTCGGCCTCACGCGGCGTGTAGCCGAAGAACTCGGCGTCGAAACGATCGGCGTCCGCCAGCACGGCGTTCGCCTTCACATACCGCGGATTCGCCAGTTTCGCGGCCTCGACGCCGGCGCGGCGCAGCTCCTCGTCCGTGAAAAACGTCACCGCCTCGCGGCCGGCGCGCAGGTTGGCCCAAAACTCCTCCACGTTTCGCGCGCCGGGCACGCGCAGCGCGAGCCCGATCACCGCGATGTCGTTCGGCCGCGCGAGCGGCTCGTTGTCGCTGGCGCTCATCGGCGACTCCCTTCCCGCGCGGCGCGGCGAATCGCCCGCTGATCGATCCAGCCCTCACCGCGCGCAGGTGCCGCGGCGACCGGCGGCGGTAGCGGGGGATTCGCCGGTGCGGCCGCGCTCGGGCCGTCGAGCCGCGCCGCCAGCGCACGGATCGTGGGATATTGGAACAACTCGAGCAGCGACGGAGCGCTCGGGAACCGCGCCGTGAGCTGCGCGTGCACCTGGCCGAGTTTCAGCGAGTGTCCCCCGAGATCGAAGAAATTGTCCTCCACGCCCACTCGTCCGCGGCCGAGCACCTCGGCCCAGATCGCAGAAAGGATCTGCTCGGTCGCCGATTCCGGCACGCGGAAACCTGCTCCCGTCTCCGGTCGGCCGCGGGCTGGCGCGGGCAGCGCACGGCGGTCGAGCTTCCCGTTCGGTGACAACGGCAGCGCCGGTAGGAACACGAATTCCGCCGGCACCATGTATTCGGGCAGCTCCTTCCGCAGCGCCCCGCGCAGCCCAGCCGCGTCGCCTGGCACGCCCGCGGCGACGACGTACGCCACCAGAGCCTGGTCGCCGGGCTGGTCCTCGCGGACGAGCACCGCCGCGGCGCTCACGCCGGCGAGGGCGCGCAGCGCCGATTCGATCTCGCCGAGCTCGATCCGGAAGCCCCGCAGCTTCACCTGAAAATCCAGCCGGCCGAGATACTCGATCGCGCCGTCCGGTCGCCAGCGCGCGCGGTCGCCGGTACGGTACAGCCGTTCACCAGCCGTGCCAAACGGATCCGGCACGAACTTCTCCGCCGTCAGCTCCGGCCGCCCGTGATAGCCGCGGCCCACGGCGATGCCGCCGATGTAGAGCTCGCCCGCGACGCCGATCGGCACCGGCTGCATCCGGGGATCAAGCACGTACATCCTTGTGCGCGCGATCGGTCGACCGATCGGCACCACCCGCTCGCGGCTGCCCCGTTCGCACCGCCAAGCCGTCACGTCCACGGCAGCCTCGGTCGGTCCGTACAGGTTGTGCAGCTCGGCGGCATGCCGCGCGAAGAACCGTTCCTGCAGCTCGAACGGCAGCGCCTCGCCGCTGCAGAACACCTGCCGCAGCGCGGCGCAGCGCGCCAGCCCGGGCTGTTCCACGAACAGCTGCAGCATCGACGGCACGAAATGCATCGTCGTCACGCGTTCGCGCGCAGCGAGGTCAGCCAGATACGCCGCGTCCTGATGTCCGCCCGGCTGCGCCACGACCAGCCGCGCGCCGGCGAGCAGCGGCCAGAAGAACTCCCAGACGGACACGTCGAAGCTGAACGGCGTCTTCTGCATCACCGTGTCCGCCGCGGTCAGCCGATATGCGTCCTGCATCCAGAGCAGCCGGTTGACGATCGCCCGGTGGGTGTTCAACGCGCCCTTCGGCCGACCGGTCGAGCCGGACGTGTAGATCATGTACGCCAGATGGCTCGGCGTGACGCCGGACGCGGGCGGCGTCGTCGGCTCGCGCGCGATCTCCGGCCACTCCGCATCGAGCGCGACCAGCCGCGGCGCCGTCGCGGTCGCGGAGTTGACCACGGCCCGCAATCCCTCGCGCAAGTGATCCTGCGTGAGCACCAGCGGCACGGCCGAATCCGCGAGCATGAACGCCAGTCGCTCACGGGGGTAGCCGGGATCGAGCGGCACATACGCTCCGCCGGCCTTCAGCACGGCGAGCAGCGCGACGACGAGGTCGACCGACCGCTCCGCACAGACGCCGACCAGCCGGTCGGGCCCGACGCCGGCACGACGCAGCCCGTGCGCGAGCTGGTTCGCCCGCGCGTCGAGTTCGGCATACGTGAGCGCGGTCGAAGCGAAACTCAGCGCCGGCGCGGCCGGCGTTCGCGTCGCCTGCTGCGCGATCAGCTCGTGCAGGCAATGCGCCGTCGGGTACGCCGCCGGCGTTTCATTCCACGTCTGCACGACGAGCCTCCGCTCCTCGGGCGCGAGCAGCGGCAGTGCCTCGATCCGGCACGTCGGATCTTGGGTGATCGCGTCGATCAGCCCCACGAAACGCCGCGCCATCCGGCCGGCGGTCGCCGCCGAGAACAAACGGTTGTTGTACTTAAAGCTGCCGGCGCCGTCCTCGAAGAGCTCGAGCGTGAGCTCGAACTGGCCCTCCATCTGCGCGAGCGGAAATTCCTCCACCTCCAGCCCGCTCCACGCGGCCCCCGTCCGCGCGCCGGCCGCCTTGAGCGCGTCCCCGCGCGCGTCGGTCTGCGGCGGCTTCTGCAGGACGAACAGCGTCTGAAACAGCGCGGGCCGACTCGGATCGCGCGCCAGTTTCAGCGCCTCGACCAGTTCAGGCAGCGGATAGTCGGCGTGCGCCAGCGCGCCGAGCACCGTGCGTTTAACCTGGGCAAGCAGCTCCGCGAACGGACTCGCGCCCGACACGCGCGCGCGCAGCGGCACGGGGTTGACGAAGTAGCCGGCGATGCCCGCGAACTCCGGCCGGCTGCGGCCTGCCGTCGGCGAACCCACGATCAGCTCCTCCTGCCCCGTGTGACGGTGGAGGAACACGTGATAGGCCGCGAGCAGCACCGCGAAGGGCGTGGCCTGCTGCGCGCGCGCCAGCGACTTGATCCGTTGCCAGGTTTCACCTGGCAGCGTCACCGGCACCGAGGCGCCCTGCGGCTCCAGCACGGCTGGACGCGGGAAATCCGTCGGCAGCGCGAGCGTCGGCAGCTCGCCGGCGAGTTCCTGCAGCCACCAGCGACGGAGCTCCTCGCCTTCGCGACTCGCGAGCAGCGACCGCTGCCAGCGCACGAACGCCGAGTACGTCCCGCTAACCGCCGGCAATGGACCGGTGCCGGCGTAAAGCTGACGGAATTCGTCGAGCAGGACCCAGTTCGTCCAGGCGTCGCCCACGACGTGGTGCACACCGATCAACAACACGTGGTCCGCCGCACCGCGCACGAACAGCGTGGCGCGGAACACCCGCCCCGCCTCGAGCGCGAACGGCCGCTGGTAATCCGCCGTCACCGCGCGCTCCAGCTGCTCGATCGTCCAACCGTTCGCTTCCACCTCCTGCCACGCGAGCTCCGCCGTGGCGGCGATCCGCATCACCGGCTTGCCGCCACCGGAAGCAAACGTCGCCCGCAGCAACGGGTGACGCTCCTGCAGCGCTGCCAGGACGCGCCTAACCTTCGCGCGGTCCAGCGCGCCGCGCAGCCGGAGCGCAATCGCGGTGTTGTAGGCGGCACTCTCCGGTGCCGCCCGATGCAGAAACCATAGCGCCTCCTGGCCGATCGACAGCGGCTCCTCACCGACCGGCTGAAGTGCGTGCGGCGATGGGCTGCGCCCCGCCGTCGACGCCGACGCCGCCGCGCCGCCAGCGTCACGCACCAGACTCACGGCCGCGCCGAGCGCCGTCGCCACGGTCGCGACGGTCCCGTTCTCCAGCAGCGCGACGATCGGCACGTCCGCGCCGGTGACCTGCCGCAGCCGGTTCCGCACGTCCACGGCCATGATCGAATCGAGCCCGAGCGTGCTGAGCGGCTGGTCGCTCGTGAGCTTGTCCGGCGCGATCCGTAACACCCGGCCAACCTCCGCACGCGCCACTTCCTCCAACAACGACGACGTCGCCGCGCCGGCCGCCGCGAGCTTGGCGCGAAATTCGGCCGCCGGATCGCTCGCGTCCCGCCGCGGTACGTGCGAGGCGAAATTCGCCAGCAACGTCGGCACGCGATCGTCGTTGCCGCTGGCGAAAAATGTCGGCCACATCACCGGCCAGATCAGCGCCTGTGTCGCGCCCGTCGCGAGCAACCGGTCGAGTTCACGACAGCCGCGCCGCGGCGTGATCGCGCGAATCCCGCGCGCCGCGTAGCGGTCGCCCGCCGCCGCCGCCAATCCGATGCTCCAGCCCGCCCAGGCGATGCTCAGCGCCGGCCGGCCACGGGCGCGACGCGCATGCGCGAGCCCGTCGAGATAGCCGTTGGCCGCCGCGTAGTTTGCCTGGCCCGGCGTGCCCAGCACCGCCGCGGCCGACGAAAACAGCACGAAAAAATCGAGCTCGCCCGCCAGCTGATCGAGGTGCTGCGCGCCGATGGCCTTGGCCGCAAGCACGCGATCGAACTGCTCCGGCGTGAGCTGCCGCGCCGCGCCGTCCGCGATCGCCCCCGCCGCATGCACGATTCCGCGCAGGTTTGGCAGTTCGCGCAGCAGCCCCGCGACCTGCGCCCGGTCCGCGACATCGAGCCGCCGCGTCTCGACGCGCACTCCACGCTGAACCCAGCCTGCGACAGCCGCGCGCGCTTCCTCGCCGGGTTCACGCCGCCCCGCGAGCACGAGGTGCCGCGCACCGCGCTCGACGAGCCAGCCCGCGGTCACCAGCCCGAGCGCACCCCACCCGCCGGTGATCAGATAAGTCGCGTCCGCCCGCACCGTCCACGGCTGCGCCGGTCCGAACTCGTGCACCGCGAGCCGCGCGGCATGCCGTTGGCCCGCGCGCCAGGCCACCTGGTCTTCCTCCGCACTGCGGCCGCACTCGGCGAGCATCGCCTCCGCCAGGTCGTGCGCATCGACGTCGACGAGCCGCAGCGACCACTCCGGATGCTCGCGCTGCAACACGCGGCCGCAACTGGCCAGCGCCGACGCCACCGGCGAGACCGGCTCGGCGCCGACCGCAACGGCGTCGCGCGTCACCAGCCAGACGCCGTCCGCGACAAGCTGCGACCGCGCCATCGCCAGCCAGGCAGCGAAGACGGCGTGGGTCGGCGGGGCCTCGGTCACAACATCGAGCGCCGTCAGGCAGACGACTCCGCGCCATGACCAGCGCGCACCCAGCGTCTCGGCGATTTCGTTTGCGCCGATCGTCGTAACGTCAGCGCCGGCGGCACGCAGCCGATTCGCGATACCGTCACGGTCGCCGATCACCAGCCAGTCGCCGTCGAGTACCCGTTCCGGCGCATCAGTCGCCACGAGGGGCCAGTCCAGGTCGTAGACGCCTTCGTCGCGCGGTGGCGCGATCCGCCGCAATGCCGCCCGCGATGCACGCTGCAGCCGCAGGCGCACCAGTCGGGCCACCACTTGCCCCCGCACATCGAACAGCGTCACGTCCACCTCCGCGCCTTGCGACGTGGGTCGGACCCGCGCGTGCGCCCAGGCCTTGTCGCCGGCCGGCGCATACACCGTCCACCCGGCCGCGCCGACCGGCAGAAAAACCTCCTCCGCCGCACCGAACGTCCGCCCCGCCGCCTGAAAACAGCCATCGAGCAAAACGGGCGCGACCGCGAACGATCCGTCCACGTCTGACCGCGCCAGCTCCGCCAGCACCTCGCCTGGTGCCGTCCACAACGCCCGTACGGTGCGGAACGCCGGCCCGTAGACGAGCCCCTGCGCGGCATACTCCGCATACAGCGCGTCCACGTCGGCCGCGGTTCGACAGCGTGCCCGCACGTCGTCCAGCGTGTCGCCCATCGTGGGCACTTCGTCGCGCCGACCGATTTGCGCGGTGACGTGCCGGGTCCAGCCGTGCTCCGCCCGGTCGAAGATTTCCACCTGTCGATCGCCCGTGCCACCGTGCACCACCGTCTGCACGGCGCGCGTCTCACCCGCGGGCAGCGTCAGCGGTTCATGGATCGTGAAATCCCTGACATTGATCGCGCTGCCAAACACGCTCTGGCCGGCCGCGTGCGCCAGCTCCAGCCAGCCCGCCGCCGGGATCACCGCGCAGTCGAGCAGCCGATGGTCGCCCAGCCAGCCCGGCTGCGTGGCGGACAGTGTCGCCTCGAACCGCCGCTCGTCCGTCCCGGCCAGCGTCAGCTCGCGACCGAGCAGCGGATGCTCGTCTGGCGCCGCCGCGCCGGCCATCGCGAGACTCGCCGGCCGCGGCAGCGGAAAACGTTCGCGATGGTAAACGACCGCCGGCGCCACGACTCCGCGCGGATCATCGGCGCCACCCGCCAACTCGGCCGGGGCCTCCTCGATCAGCACGTGCGCATTGGTGCCACTGAACCCGAACGCGCTCACCGCGGCAACGCGCGGGCGGTCGCCGCGCCGCCAGGACTGCAGCGTCGTCGGCACGCGCGCGGCAACCTGCGCCCAATCGATGTGCGGACTCGGCCGCGTGAAATGCAGATGCGGCGGAATGGCCTCATGCTGCAATGCGAGGACCACCTTGATCACGCTCGCAATCCCCGCCGCCGACTCGAGATGACCGATGTTCGTCTTGACCGAGCCGATCCACAGCGGCCGGTCGGCGGGACGGCTCGGCCCGTACACCGCTCCGATGGCGCCCATTTCGATCGGATCGCCGAGCGCCGTGCCCGTGCCGTGCGCCTCGAGGTAGTCGACCGCCGCCGACTCGAGTCGCGCCTGCTCCAGCACGCGTCGGAGCAGCACCTCTTGCGCGGGTCCGTTGGGCACCGTCAACCCGCTGCTGGGCCCGTCCTGGTTCACGCCCGAGCCGCGCAGCACCGCGAGCACGCGATCGCCGTCGCGCCGCGCCGTCGAAAGTCTTTTCAAGACCAGCAGCCCGCAGCCCTCGCCGCGAACCATCCCATCGGCCGCCGCATCGAACGTCTTCGAGCGGCCGTCGGACGACAGAACGCCGCCCTTGGTCAGCGCGATGCTGCCGAGCGGCGACAGGATCAGGTTCACACCACCCGCGACGGCCATCTCGCACTCCCCGGCCCGCACGCTCTGCATCGCCAGGTGCAGCGCGACCAGCGACGACGAGCACGCGGTGTCGACCGCCATGCAAGGACCGTGGAGCCCGAACACGAACGCCAGCCGGCCCGCCGCGGCGTTGAGCGAGTTGCCCGTGATGTGATACGGATCGAGCACGCTGAGTCCGCCCGCCGCGAGCTGCAGTTGCCCAAACTCCGCGGTCGTGATCCCGATGAACACGCCGACGGGATTCTCCGCGAGCCGGTCGCGCCACCGACCCGAGGCGCCGAGCGCGTCGCGGGCGACTTCAAGCAGCAGCCGTTGCTGCGGATCCATGCTCGCCGCCTCGCGCGGCGAGATGCCGAAGAACGCCGGATCGAACCGCTCGATGTCGCCCAGAAATCCACCGTGTCGCGCCGTCATCTTCCCGACGGCGGCAGGATCCTCGTCATAAAACGCGTCCACCGGCCAGCGCCCCGCCGGCACTTCGGTCACCGCGTCGCGACCGTCGCGCAGCAGCTCCCAGAATCGCTGCGGCGTGTCCGCTCCGCCCGGAAAACGGCAGCCGATCCCAATAATCGCGACAGGCTCACGCGCAGCGGATTCGGCGGCGGCGAGTCGGGCCTGCAGCTCTTCGATCGCGACGAACGCGCGTTTAAGCGGAGATAGCGCAGGACTGCTCTGGGAAGGCTCAATCATCAAGCGGCTGGAACGCGCGGTGTGTGGCAACCGTCAGCGTTGAGCAATGTACCTAACCAGCAATGATTTTTCACCCTTCCGACAGGAATTGTCCGCTTGATTTGTCGCTCGGTCGGCGGCAGCCCGCGCCGGGCTCGGTTTGAGCGCCCGCGAATAAACGGCAACGAGGCGGAGGCCGGTGCCCGCGAATCACGCGAATAGACGCAAATCGGCGTTCATTCGCGTGGACTAGCGGGCCGAAAACAGAGTCTGGAATCCGCAAACCGATCCGGATCTGTATGCCCGGGTATCGATCTGTGGTTGAACGGAATTCTCCGGGTCAGAGCTCGCGCACGACGACGCGCCGCACGGGTCCGGCATACGCAAGCGCCGCCGCGAATCCGGCCGCGACCTCCAGCCCCTCGATCCGCCAGTGCGCCGGAGCATCGGGCACCAGCACGTCGGCCAGCAGCGCGGCGGGACGTGCCGGGTCGAGCTCGACCGTATAGGCCGCGCCATTGCGCAGCAGCCCTTCGCCGCGCGCTTTCACGTACGCCTCCTTCCGCACCCAGCCATGAAAAAAGCCCGCTGGCTTCTGCGAGGGCGGCAGCGCCGCCCATGTACGCTGCTCCGTCGCGGAAAAATGCGTTGCCACCACCCCCGCCATGTCGACGTCGCGGTTCATCTGTTCGAGATCCACGCCGACCTCGCAGCCGCGCGCGACGGCCAGCAGTGCGCGGCCGCCCGAATGCGAAAGGTTATACCGCAGGGTCGCGGGAAACCCCTCGCCCAGTTCCGGCTTGCCGTGTGGCCCCGTGCGGAAGCCCAGCGCCGCCGGCGCGCAGCCCAGGTAGCCCGCCAACCGCTCGCGCAGCGCCGCATGCGCCACCACGTAGTGAACGCGATCTTGCGGCCGCCGAAACGCCGCGGCGCGCGTCTGCTCGTTGGTCGAGAGGCAGCTCGAGCATCGCACCACCTCGGGCTCCGACGCCTCCAGCCCGAAGCTCCACATGTGGATTTCGTTTGCGCCCAACTCGAGTGACGCACCTTCGCTCACAGCTTCTTCAGCTTCTTCAACAACAGCGCCTCGACCTCCGCGTCCGACGCCGCGGCGATCTGCGCCTCGGTGATCTGGCGGGCGTCGTTCGTCGGCCCGGCGGTGACCGAAGCATCGGGAGCGAGTCGCGTCAGCAGATTCCGCGCGAGCCGCTCCACGTCCGGATAGTCGAACGCCAGCGTGGCCGGCAGCGTCACCCCCAGTTCGCGCGCGAGCCGGTTCTTCAGTTCGACCGCCATCAGCGAATCCACGCCGAGGTCGGCGAACCCCTGCCGCGCGTCCGGCAACTCGCCGGGCGCGAGCTTCAGGATCGCGGCGAGCACCTGCTGCACGTAAGCGCGCAGCAACGGCAGCTGCTGGTCGGGCGCGGCGGCACGGACCGCGGACACGACCGCCGCAACCGTCGCTGCCGCCGGCGCCGACACCGTCGTGTCCATGGTGGGCAGCGCTTCGAACAGCGAACGCGCCCCGCGCGCTTCGTAGATCGACCGGAATCGCGGCCAGTCGACCGATGCCACCACCACGTGCGGCGCATCGCCGGTGAGCGCGCGTTCCAGTGCCGCCAGCGCCGACGACGGCGCGAGCAGTCGCACGCCCGCCGCCTCGAGCCGGCTCGCCGCCTCCGCGGTCGCCATCCCGCCACCCGCCCACGCGCCCCAACTCACGCTCAGCGCTGGTCGTCCCTGCGCGCGTCGTCGCACCGCCAGCGCGTCGAGCCAGCCGTTCGCCGCAGCGTAGTGCGCCTGCGCCTTCGAACCCCACACCGACGCGATCGAGGAGAACAGCACGAACACATCGAGTGTCTGGTCTGCGGTGAGTTCGTCGAGCGCGCGCGCGCCCTGTCCTTTTCCGCGCAGCCCCGCCTCCCAGTCCGCCGGCGTCAATTCGTTCAACGGCTTCTCGCCCGCCACGCCCGCGGCATGAAACACGCCGCGCAGCGGCGGTGTGCAACCGCTCAAAACCGCGGCGAGCGCGTCGCGATCCGCCACGTCCACCGCCTGCGCCGTCACCGTCACGCCCTGCACCCGCCAGCGCTGGAGCGTCGCCTCCGCTGCGGCCGACGGTCCGCGTCGTCCAAGCAGCAGCAGGTGCCGCGCGCCGCGTTCCACCAGCCACTCGGCGATACGCATTCCCAGCGCGCCCAGTCCGCCGGTGATGAGATAGGTTCCGTCGGCTCGCGGCACAAACCGAGTTGCCGGCAGCGGATGCTCGCGCAGCCGCGCACCGAACCGGCCGGCCGTGCGCAGCGCCACGTCGTCGTCGGCGTGATCCGCCCGTAGTTCGACCGCCAGCGTGGTCATGGACACGTCCGCACCCAGATCGATGCGGGTGACACGCAGTTCCGGATACTCGAGCGCCGCGATTTTCGCCGCGGACCACGCCACCGCCGCCGCCGAGCGCACGTTCTTGCCGTCCACTTCGTCGACTGCCACCGCGCCGCGGGTTACCACCCACAGCCGCGCCGGCGCGCGCACCGCGCGCAACACGGCCTGCAGCTGCGGTCCGTCCGATTCCTCGCCCGCCGCACACCACACGACCCCGCGCTGCGCGGAGGCCGGATCGTCGGTGACCGGCTCGCCGAACCGGCGCAGTTCGGCCGCCAGTTCGAGATTATCGCCGACGATGCACCACGCACCGTCCGCGTGCACGCCGCGCGGCGGTGCCGGCTGCGGCTCCCAGCCGACCACGTAGGCGGGAGCTGGCACCACAGCGGCTGTGTCGGTCGGACCCTCTTCGAACCAGTACCGTCGTCGCTGGAAAGGATACGTGGGCAGCTCGGCGCGACCCAACGTCCGCCGACCAATCACCTCGCGCCACCGCACGGGCACGCCACGCACCCAGGCCTGTCCGGCACTCGCACGCAATTGCGCCGATTCGCCGCGACCGGGTCGGAGACTCGTCAGCCACTCCGTCGCTCCAGCCGTCCACGTCTGCTGCGCCAGCGCGATCAGCAAACCCCGCGGACCGACCTCGATCACCACCTGCGCGCCGGCGCGTTCCGCTGCTGCGGCTGCCGCGCCAAACCGCACCGGCTGGCGAATCTGTTTCACCCAGTAGTCGGCCGTCCCGAGTTCCGCACCCGCCACGTCGCCCGTCACACCGGAAACGAACTCGCACGTCCGTTCGCTGCGAAACGCCGTCGCTGCCGCTGCGCGCCGAAATGCTGGCAGCGTGGGCTCCATCTGCCGCGAATGATAGCCTTGCCGGACCGCGAGCAGTTGCGCGCGCACGCCGCGCGCCTTGAGCTCCGCCCGCGCCGCCTCGATGCGGCGCCGTTCGCCCGTGAGCACCACTTGCCTCGGGCTGTTGACCGCGCCCAGTTCGACGTCGCCGCGCGCCAGGATCTCCTCCACGTCAGCCTCGGTGCCAGTGACCGCCAGCATCGCGCCGTCCTCGGGCAACTCGCCCATCAGCCGCGCGCGTTCGATGAGCAACGCCAGCGCCGCCTCGGTCGTAAACACGCCCGCCACGCACGCCGCCGCGTATTCGCCGACGCTGTGTCCCAGCACGACCGCCGGCTGCACGCCCCATGCCTGCCACGTCCGCGCGAGCGCGTACTGCAGCGCGAACAGCGCCACCTGGCCGAACTCGGTGTGACTCAGCTTCTCCTCCGATTCGAGCGCGGCCACGACGTCCCAGCCCGCGCGCGCCTGCACGATCGCGCGACACTCCTCCAGCGCGGCGCGATACACCGGCTCGTGCGCGAACAATTCGCGCCCGGCTCCCGCGTAGAGTGAACCCTGGCCGGAAAACAGGAACGCCACCTTCGGCGGCTCGCCGACGGTTCCGCTGAAAACGTCCGGCGTTGCTGCGCCGCGCAGGTAAGCCGCGATCCGCTCCGCCGCCTTATCGGCGCGATCGGCGGTCACCGCGAGCCGGTGACGGAAGGCAGACCGCGCGATCGCCGCGGTGCAGCAGATCACCGGCCACGTTTCCCCCGTGCCTCGCAGGAAGGTCTCATAACGCTGCGCCAGCGCCTGCAACGCGGGTTCGCTGCGCGCGGACAGGAGCAGCGGCACGCCGTCGAGCCCGCTCGTGTTCGAGGCGCCGGCCGTCTGCTCTGGCGGCTCGCTCAGCACAAGGTGCGCGTTCGTTCCGCCAAACCCAAACGAGCTCACGCCGACGATCCGCGGTCCCGCGCCCGCCGCGACCGGCCAAGGCGTGGGCTGTGTGGGCACCTCGAGCGCGCACTCGGACCACGGCACATGCGGCGTCGGATTCTTGAAATGCAGGTGTGGTGGAATCTCGCGATGCTGCAGCACCAGCACCGCCTTGATCAGTCCCGCCACGCCGGCGGCGGATTCAAGATGGCCGAGGTTCGTCTTGATCGAGCCGACGCGCAACGGCGCCCCCCGCGGACGTCCCTCGCCGAACACCGCCTGCAGCGCACCGAGCTCGATCGGATCGCCGAGCGACGTGCCCGTGCCGTGCGCCTCGACGTAACCAACTTCAGCCGGGGTGACGCCGGCCTGCCGCAGTGCGGCGCGGATCACGGCTTGTTGCGCGGGTCCGCTCGGCACGGTGAGACCGCTGGTGCGGCCGTCCTGGTTCACCGCGCTGCCGCGCAGCACCGCGAGGATCCGGTCGCTGTCGCGCTGCGCCGCATCGAGTCGCTTCAGCACCACGATGCCGCAGCCCTCCGACCGCACGAAGCCGTCGGCCGACGCGTCAAAGGCCTTGCAGCGGCCGTCCGGCGCGAGCATCCGCGCGCGCGAGTGGTTGACCGTGATGAAGGGCGACAGGAGCAGGTTCACACCGCCGGCCAGCGCCACTTCGCACTCGCCCGTGCGCAGGCTCTGCGCGGCGAGATGGATTGCGACGAGCGACGACGAGCACGCCGTGTCGATCGCGACCGCCGGGCCCTGCAACCCGAGCGTATACGCCAGCCGGCCCGCCGCGACACTGTGCGCATTGCCCGAGCCAACGTACGGATCGAGCGTATCCAGCCCGCGCGCGACGAGCAGTTGCGAATAGTCCTGACTGCCGATGCCGACAAACACTCCGGTCGGCGTGCCCGCCAGCGCGTCGGCCGCCACGCCCGCGCGCTCGAGCGCTTCCCACGCCGTTTCGAGGAGGAGCCGCTGCTGCGGATCCATGTGCTCGGCCTCGCGCGGCGAGATGCCAAAGAAGCCCGCATCGAACTGCTCCGCGCCGGACACGAATCCGCCGCAGCGCGTGACCATCTTGCCAGGCGCCGCCGGATCCGGATCGTAGAACGCGTCGATGTCCCACCGTTCGCGTGGCACCTCGGAAATCGCGTCCACCCCCTGGCGCAGCAGCTCCCACAGCTTTTCCGGCGTGTCCGCGCCCGGAAACCGCAGCGCGTAGCCGATCACGGCGAGCGGCGGGCTTGCCTCGTGACCCGCGGTCGCGGCGCCAGGCGATTGTGCCACCGGCAGATCCGTCCCGGTGCGCGTCGCCCGCTCCGGCGAGGCCGGATCCCAGAGCGAGCCGAGAAATGCAGCCAGCTTTTCGGCGGTGGGATGGTCAAACGCCAGCGTCGACGGCAACGCCCGGCCGAGCCGCGTCTGCAGCCGGTTCCGCAGCTCCACCGACGTGAGCGAATCCATTCCCAGCGCGAAAAAGCCCACCGCGGGATCCACGCGCTCGGCGTGATCCAGCCCCAGCACGCCCGCGACCTGCGTCCGCACTTCCGCCAGCAGCCGCTGCGCCCGCAGCGTCGGTGCGAGTTGCCCCCACTCCTCCGCAGCGCCGGTCGCCAGGCTCGGCTCGGCGGAGCCGACGCTCCGGACGTCCGCGAAAAACGGCATGGCCGTAAACGCCGCCGGCACGTCCGCCCACGTCACGGGCATCACCGCCACCTGCGTCGGCATCGCGTCGAAGAGCGACTCCAGCACGCGCCAGCCCTTCGCCGGCGCGATCGTGCCGAAGCCTTTCGCCTTCACCCGCGCGCCGACGGACCGCTCCGCCGCCGCTCCGATCTCCGACCACGGGCCCCATGCGATGCTCAACGTCAACGCTCCGCGCGCGGTGCGATGCTGCGCCAGCGCATCGAGGAACGCGTTCGCCGCCGCATGATTCGCCTGGCCCGGCGCGCCGACCGTCGCCGTGGCCGACGAAAAATAAGCCGTCCAGTCGATCGGCAACTCCGCCGTCAACCGGTGCAGTTGCCACGCGCCCGCCAGCTTCGGCGCGAGTACGCGCTGAAACCGCGACCACGTCAGCTGCCGCAGCACGCCGTCATCGAGCACGCCCGCCGCGTGCACCACTCCGCGCAGCGGCCACGGCGTCGCGGCGATCCGCGCCAGCACACGGGCAACGTCACTCTCGCTCGACACGTCCATCGGCTCGCAGCGGAGCGTAGCGCCGCGTGTGGCAAATTCCGCGATCACGCCCGACGCCTGCTCGCCGCCCGCCGACCGACTCGCCAGCACCAGATGCCGCGCGCCGCGGTCGACCAGCCAGCGCGCCAGCGGAACTCCGAGTCCGCCAAGCCCACCGACGATGAGATAGGTGGCATCGGGCGAGATCGCGGCCCGCTTCGCCGTGCCGCTTCCCGCGGTCGGCGCGTGCACGAGCCGCGCCACCCGGCGCCACCCGCGCCGCCACGCGATCTGCGTTTCCGGCTCCGGCCGCAGGATCTCCATGGCGATCGCGTCGAGGTCCGTCTGCTCGTCGAGGTCGAGGCACGTCGGCTGCAGTTCCGGATGCTCCTGCGCGACGGTCCGCGCAAAACCCCAGAGCGCCGCACCCGCCAGTCCACCGACCGCGTCGTCCGCGCTCGTCCCGATCGCGTCCGCCGTGACAAAGAACAGCCGCGCCGGCTGGGCCGCGAGCGCCTGCGCCAGCCGCAGCGCGCTGGCCAGCGGTTCCGGCTGGAGCGGATCCGTCGCGTCCAGCGCCGCCGCGTGAATCGCCCCGCACCAGTCGGTCCGTGCCGACCACCGCGCCGCCACGTCCGCCGACGGAGCGACGCGCTCGCACACCGCACCGGCACGCTCGAGTGACGCCGCAAGCGCGTCGAACCGCGGCAATCCGGGCTCGCCGACGATCAGCCAGCGACCGGCGTCAGCCGCAGCGGCAGGCGCGGCGCCGCTTGCGCGCGCCACGATCACCGACTGCTGCGCGAAGATCTCTCCTTGGGCCGCCGGAAACGCGAAGGCTTCCGGCGACGCAAACCCGGTCGTGCCGAGCACCTCGGCCCAGCGTTCGCGTGAGAGCAACGGATGCTCGCGACGCAACGGCGCGTCCGCGAACCGCCACCACCCTTCCGTCAATCCGAAGATCAGGTCGAGCAACGCGAGCGGCGCGGTGACCTCGAGCAGCAGGAGGACGCCGTCACGCGCCAGCAGCCGGCGCACATTCTGCAGCGACGCGGCGACGTCGCGCGTGGCATGCAGGACGTTCGCCGCGACCACGAGATCGAATTCGCCGGCGGCAAAGCCCTGCGTCAGTGGATCGCGCTCGATGTCGAGCTGCTCGGCGCGGATCCAAGGCCGATCGCCGTAGCGCGCGCGCGCTTGCGCCACGAACACCGGCGACACATCCGTGAACACGTATTCGACGTTCGCTCCGGGCAGCGCCGGCAGGATCGCGGCCGTGGTGCCGCCGGTGCCGGCGCCGATCTCGAGCACGCGCAGCGGACGATCCCCCGTCACCAGCGAACGAATCGTGGAACCCACAAGCGCGTTGATCGCCTGCGCCGTCGGCGTCGCTCCGTAGAGCGTTGCCACGGTAATCGGTTCATTCGCGGGAAACAACAGCGTGAGCGGATCGACCTGCCCGCGCAGCACCTCCGGCAGCCGTGCGCCGCATCGTGCGAGCAGCGTCGCCTCCGTCCTCGCCGCTGGCACCTGCGACACCAGCGCGTCGATCGCAGCCGACGGATTCGCCGCGGCGTCGGGTTTTTCCGCGAGCTGCTGCAATCGCGCGAACAGCCGCGCGTAACCGGGCAACATGCCCTCGCCGTGGCCGCCGAGCTCCGCCACGGCGTCGCGCGCGAATCCCGCGGCGATCCGCTCCAGCGCGGCCAGACATCCGGCATAAGCCGCGTCGCGTTCGCCGAGCGCAGTCCCTGCGAGCCAGTCGCGCAACTTCGCACCGAGTTGCTCCGGCGGCGCAAACTGCGCGGTGGTTGCGCTGCGTTCGCGTCGCGGCTGTTCGCGCCAGTCGATCGAGTAAAGCCAGTCGGCGGACGTTCGCGTTCCGACCGGCGGCAACGCCCAGTGGCGCTCGCCGTGAAATCGTCGTTTCGGCAACGGCAGTGCGCGCGGTGTTGCGGCGACCGGCGCTTCCTCGAGGATCAGGTGCGCGTTCGTGCCGCTCACGCCGAACGAACTCACGCCCGCCCGGCGCGGCCGGCCGGGATCGGCCCAGTCACGCAGCGAGCGCACGACCGAAACCGGCACCTTACTCCACGGTATCCGCGGCGAGGGTTCGCGGAAATGCAGGTGTCCCGGCAGCTGACGATGCCAGAGCGACAGCACGACCTTCATCAACCCCGCGATGCCGGCGGCCGACTCGAGGTGACCGATGTTGGTCTTCACCGACCCAAGCAGCAACGGCCGGTCCGCCGGCCGCTGCGGACCGTAGACGTCGGCGAGCGCGCCGACCTCGATCGGATCGCCGAGCGCTGTCCCCGTGCCGTGCGCCTCCACGTAATCGATCTCCGCCGGCGTGAGCCGCGCCGCCGCCAGCGCCGCGCGGAGCAACTGCCGCTGCGCCGCGCCGCTCGGCACGGTGAACCCGCTGCTCGGCCCGTCCTGGTTCACCGTGCTGCCGCGGATTACGGCGAGGATGCAATCGCCGTCGCGCTGGGCGTCGCCGAGGCGTTTCAACACGACCATGCCGCAGCCCTCGCCGCGCGCATAGCCGTCGGCCGCCGCATCGAACGTCTTGCAGCGGCCGTCCGGCGCCAGCATCCGCGCGCGCGACAACGCCGCCGAAGCGTCCGGTGCGAGGATCAGGTTCACGCCGCCCGCCAGCGCCAGCGCACACTCGCCGCTGCGCAACGACTGACAGGCCAGATGCACGGTCACGAGCGACGACGAGCACGCCGAGTCGACCGAGAGCGACGGTCCGCGCAGCCCGAGCAGATACGAGATCCGGCCGGCCGCGGCATTCGGCGCGTTGCCGGTGATGAAATACGCGTCGAGCGGCCGGTCACCCGCGTGCGCCTTGAGCAGCTGGCCGTAGTCGTTGTTCGTGATGCCCACGAACACGCCGGTCGCATTCTGCTCGAAGCGATCGCCCAGCCCGCCGGCGCTGTCCAGCGCCTCGTGCGCCACCTCGAGCAGCAACCGCTGCTGCGGATCCATCGCGGCCGCCTCACGCGGCGACACGCCGAAGTAGGCCGCGTCAAACCGGTCCACCTCGTCGAGAAACGCGCCGCGCCGCGTGCAGATCTTCCCTGGCGCGTCGCTGTTCGGATCGTAGAGCGCGTCCGCGTCCCAGCGGTCAGCGGGCACCTCGCTCGTAGCGTCGACGCCCGCGCGCAGCAGTTCCCAAAAACCCGCCGCGTCACGCACGCCGCCGGGCAGCCGGCAGCCCAGACCGATGATCGCGATCGGCTCGGTCCGCGCGCGCTCGACCGCGACGAGTTTTTCCGCCGCCTCGTCCAGCGCGCGCAGCAGCCGCTGCGGGTTGAACTTCGCGGGTTCCGGCACAGGCGCGCTCATGGATCGTGGTGAGAATGGAGAGCCGTTCGGCGGGTGCCAAGGTCACGCCTTGGTCCACCGCGGCGGCAGGTCAGGCAGGCTGCCCGCGCAGCGAATCGCGGCGATCGCACCGCCGGCGTCGCGCTCGAACGCGAGCTCGACGCACAGGCCCTCGATCACGAACCGATCCGGTCCGTGCGGCAGCAGCCGCGGCGCGTTTTCGCCCACGAGCCGGAGTCCGGTGTCGTCCGCGACGATCCGCCACTCGTCGCCCGTCGCCGCGCAGAACCGGCCCGTCAGCTCCTCCGCGTTCGCCGGCCGCGGCGGCGGCACGATCGGGGGCACGCCGAGGAAATCGCTGATCGCTCGCCCCTGTCGCGGCCAGTCGGCATCCGCGTTGTCGTGCACGAACACGCGTCCGGGAAATCGCGCCGTCAGCTCGTCGCTCCACTCGCGGCGCTCGCGGAAATAGTCGAGGATCGCCGCGGGATCGCTGCGCCCGAGCCGGCGACCGCGCGGCGTGGCGGCGAACTCGCCTTGGAGAAAATCCCAAAACCACGCGCCGCGCCGGGCACAAGTCACGCGCAGCGCCTCCGCCACGTCCGCCGGCCGGAGGTGGATCAGCACTGGCGCGACGGGCGCGAGGAGTTCGCAGGTGCGGTCGAAATGCGTCGCGATCTCCGCGCGCGACAGGTCCATCAGCAGCTGCGTACCGAGCGTCGCCTGAAACAGCGTGCCCTCGAGCAGCACCGTATCGCCTGGCTCACGCAGCCCTCGCGCAAGCGCCGCCCAGCCGTCGTGCGCCTTCGTCAGTGCGCGCCGATATTCGACGGGGCCCGCCTGCATCGCCTCGCGCGCCTCGCCGAAGCTGAGCACCGGATGATCCAGCTCGTGCTCGAACCACCAGCGGGCGCGCTCACCGCACGCCTCCAAATGCAGCCAGAGCTGCTGCGTGGTCGTCGTCTTGCCGGAACCGGGCAGCCCGTCGCAAAGGATGAGTCGCGGCGGCGGCATCACGTGGAGCGAATCAACGACTCCAATTTTTCGAGCCGCTGCGCGAGCGCGGTCTCCACATCGGTTTCCTCGGCCGCCGTTGCCGCCCCCGCTGTTTCCGCCGCGGCAGTCGGCGCCGCCGGCGCGGCGATCCGCCCATCGGCGCCGAACAGCGTTTCCACCAGATGCGCCGCGAGCAGGTGAATGCTGGCGTGGTCGAACACCAGCGTCGACGACAACGTCCGGCCGCACGCCTGCGACAGCCGCCGCCCAAGGTCCACCGCCATCATCGAGTCCATGCCGAGCGCGAAGAAGCCCTGGCGCACCTCCGGCAGCCGGCCGTCCTTGAACCCGAGCACCGCCGCCACCTGTTGCTGCAAAAACGCCTCCATCCCGCCGCGGCGTTGCTCCGGCGCGGCAGTCGCCAGCGCGGCCAGCTCGGCCTCGAGCCGGCCGGCCGCGGCGGGTTCACGTCTCCCGCCGACCAACGCCAGGAACGGCTTCGCGCCGTGCAGTTCGAAGAACTCCTTGAACACGGCCCAGTCGACGCGCGCCACCGCGACCTGCGCCCGCGTCCCGCCCAGCGCACGATCGAGCGCGGCGAGTGCCACTGCGGGATCGAGCGGGCTCACGCCGTAGCGCGCAAGCAGCGCCTGCTCCTCCGGCCCGGCCATGCCTCCGCCACTCCACGGCCCCCAGCCGACGCTGAGCGCCGGACGTCCGGTGGCGCGCCGCTGCTGCGCGAGCGCGTCGAGCGCGGCGTTCGCGGCGGCGTAATGCGCCTGGCCCTTCGCGCCCCAGAGCGCGGCGATCGACGAAAACAGCACGAAGAAATCCAGCTCATGCCCCGCGGTTGCCGCGTCCAGCGCGCGTGCTCCACCGAGTTTCGGCCGCAACACGTCGGCCAACGCCTCGGGCGTCAGCTCCGCGATCGACACCCGGCTCACGACGCCGGCCGCATGCACGATGCCGCGGACCGGTCCGAGCTCGGCGCCCACCTGCGCAAGCACGCGACGGACGTCCTGCTCGACGGCGACGTCGGCCGCCAGGCACCGGACGGTCACGCCCGCTTTCTCCAGATCCGCGATCCGTGCCAGCGCCGTCACGCCCGGGCTCCGTCGCGCCGTCAGCACCAGCCGTCGTGCCCCGCGGGCCACGAGCCATTGCGCCACCTGCAAGCCGAGCGCGCCGGTTCCGCCGGTCACCCAATACGCCGCGTCCGCGCGCAGGACCGGCAGCGGACTTACCGGCGGCAGCGGTGCCGGTTCGAGTCGCGCGACGTGACGCACTCCCCCGCGCCACGCGACCTGGTCCTCGCCGGCCGGATGTCCCAGCAATTCCGCGACGAGACTCGCGAGATCCACTGCCGTCGGGTCGGCGGGCAGATCGATCAGCGCTCCCCAGCGCTCCGGATGTTCGAGCGCGTACACCTTGCCCATGCCCCACAGCGGCGCGTGATCGAGCCGCACCCGGGCGTCGTCCGCGCTCGTCGCCACCGCGCCGCGGGTGGCGATCCACAGCGGCACGTTCGCGGTCTGCATCGCGCGCAGCAGCCGCGCCGCCTCAGACTCGCCGGGTTCGTCGCCCGCCCAGAACAGCGCTCCGCGCCAATCGCCGGAGCGAAACGCCTCCGCGCGTTCGAGCGTCTGGCCGTTCGCGTCAAAGATCGATTCGAGTTCCTGCGGTGCGGGACCAAGCACCAGCCAGCGTCCAGCAGCCGGCGCGGCCGGCACGCCAAGCGGCTCCGCCGGCCAGCGCACCTCGTACGTATAGCCGGCGAGCGGATCGCCGCTACGGTGGTGCGCGCGCAGCAAGGCCGCGATCACCGCGGGCGCAGCCGCCCGCTCACTCGGAGACAGCTCCGGCTCGATCGCCAGCTGGACCGCCAGCCGCGCGAGCTCGTCCACGTCGGCGACAGCGGGCGTCGGGTCGAACCAGTGCCGCTGCCGCTGGAAGGGATAGTGTGGAAGCTCGACGCGCGCGAACGCGAATCCGCGGTCGACTTCCTGCCAGCGGATTGGCACGCCGCGCACAAACGCTTGCGCGGCCGCGTCGAGCATCGCCTGCCAGCCACGCCCATCCTTCCGAAGCGCGGGCAGCCACACGTCGCCCGTCGCTCGCGCGGCCTCGTCTGCCGACCCCAGATCAATGCTCAGCACAACGCCGGCGGCGTGCAAGGCGTCGGCGGCGATCCGCGACCGGAAGGGCGGTTTCAGCGGCGCCAGCCAGAATTCCCGCTGCCGCGCCTCGGCGCCGATGGCCGCGCCGGTCTCGGCGGAAATCAGCGCCGGAGGTTTCGACGCCCGGCCGTTTCCGCCGACCGCACCCGCCGCCGCTTTTGGCGGAATCGCGTCGCCGAACAGCAGCGCGATCGCCTCGCTGCGCGACAGCACACCTGCGGCCACAGCCGCGGCGATCTCTCCGGCGCCGGCACCGGAGACCGCCACCGGCTCCACGCCCCACGCGCGCCAGGCGCGATGCAGGGCGTAGCCGACCGCAAACGCCACCGCGCCCGACAGCTCCACGGGAATCGCCGACGACGGCGAGTTGAACGCCGAGGTCAGGTCCCAGCTGGTGCGGCTCGCCAGCTCCGCGCGACATTCGTCCACCGCCGCACGGAACACCGGCAGCGACGCATACAGCTCCCCGACGAGTTCGGCACGCTGATCTGCCTCACTCGGAAACCACAAGGCGAGTCGCGGCGGCTCACCGGCCTCGCCCTGCCAGACACCGGATGCGGCCGCTCCCTGCGAGAAACCCGCGAGCAGGTGCGCGCGGTCGGCGTTCACCGCCAGCCGGTGCGCGAAGTGCCCGCGCTGGGTCGCCGCCGCATGACAGAGATCCGTCCATTCTTCGCCGCTGCGTGCCTCGGCGATCCGGGCCACATAGCTGGCGGCGAGCGCCCGCAACGCCGGCGCAGTCCGCGCCGACAGCACCAGCGCGTGCTCCGCGCGCCGTGGCGCCGGCGGATTGTCCGCCGGCCGAGGCACCCTGGGTTCGCTCACGATCACGTGCGCGTTGGTGCCCCCAAAACCGAACGAGCTGACGCCTGCCACCCGCACCAGGCCGGGCCACGGCGTGGGCACGGTCGGGATCGAAATGGGTGTATTCGCCAGCTGGATCAGCGGATTGACGGCGCGCAGGTGCAGGTGCGGCGGCAGCGTGCGGTGTTGCAGCGCGAGCACGACCTTGATCAGACCGGCGATCCCGGCCGCCGCTTCGAGGTGGCCGATGTTGGTCTTGACCGAGCCGATCCAGCACGGCGCCTGCGGATCGCGCTGCTCGAGCAAGACGTCGCGCAGCGCGTTCACCTCAATGGGATCGCCGAGCGACGTGCCCGTCCCGTGCGCCTCGACGTAACTCAGCGCCGACGCGGGGATCGCCGCGTCGCGCAACGCCGCGCGCACCACCGCCTGCTGCGCGGGGCCGTTGGGCGCGGTGAGTCCGTTGCTGCGGCCGTCCTGATTGATCGCGCTGCCGCGAATCACCGCGAGCACCCGGTCGCCGTCGCGTTCCGCGTCGCGCAGCCGCTTGAGCACGAGCACGCCACAGCCTTCGCCGCGCACGTAGCCGTTCGCCGCGGCATCGAAGGTCTTGCAGCGTCCATCCGGCGCGAGCATGCCGGCGCGCGCAAAGGTGGTGGTCAGCTCGGGCGCGAGGATGAGATTGACGCCGCCGACGAGCGCGAGCGTCGACTCGCCGGCGCGGAGGCTGCGCACCGCGTGGTGCACGGCGACCAGCGAGGACGAGCACGCGGTGTCGAGCACGAGGCTCGGGCCGCGAAGATCGAGCAGGTAGGAAATGCGATTGGCCGCAATGCTCAGCGCGTTTCCGGTCCCGGCGTGTGCGTCCGTGCCGGCGGCCACGCGCGCGAGCAACCGGCCGTAGTCGTTGGTGCTGATGCCGACGAACACGCCGGTGCGCGAGCCGGCGAGCGAGCGGGGCACGATGCCGGCGTCCTCCAGCGCGGCGTAGGCGACTTCGAGCAGGATCCGCTGCTGCGGGTCCATCAGGTCCGCCTCGCGCGGGGCGATGCCGAAGAACTCGGCATCAAACGCCTCCACGTCCGGCAGAAAACCGCCCCACTCGGGCGCATCGGCCGTCGCGGGATCCCAGCGACCGGGCGGCACACGCGTGATCGCCTCGCGCCCGTCGCGCAGCAGCGTCCAGAACTCCGCGGTCGATTCCGCGCCGGGGAACCGACAGCCCATCCCGACGACGGCGATCGGGTTGAGTTCATCGGCCGCGCCGCCGGTCGGGTCAGACTTTTCTGTCGCCGGTTTCGTGCCCGCGTCGGGTTCGTCGACCAGCGCGACGAGGTGACTCGCGAGCGCCTGGATGCTCGGGTAATCGTAGATCAGCGTCGGCGGCAGCCGGCGACCCATCCAGCGTTCGAGTTCGCCGGACAGTTCCACCGCGGTCATCGAGTCCAGCCCGTAGCGCGAGAACGGCTCGCCGGCATCGATCTGCTTCGGATCGAGCTGCAGCCGCTGAGCGAGCTGTTCGACGAGCCAGGTGACCACCAGCGCCTGCTCGACCGAGCCGCGCGCCGCCGCCGCGGTCGCGTCGAACGGTGGCGCGCTCGAGACCGGCGAGCGCCACTCGCCGACGAGCTCGAGTTCGCCGGCGAGATACTGCTGCCGGCAGGCGCGGCGCATGATCTTGCCCGATGACGTCTTCGGTACCGAATTCGTCCGCAGCAGCGCGATCGCGCTGACCTGCAGGTCGTGCTGCTCCGCGACGGCCTTGCGGATCGCGGCAACGACCTCGTCGACGTTGAGCTTGCGCAAATACGTCCGCTCCACCTCCTGCGCGATCACAAGCGTTTCGTGCCCGTCGATCTCCACCGAGAACGCCGCGCCGCACGCGGGCCGCAGCGCCGGGTGGCCTTTCTCGACGGTGAGCTCGATGTCCTGCGGATAGTGGTTCAGCCCGCGAATGATGATCAGGTCCTTCACGCGGCCGGTGACGAACAGCTCCTCGCCGCGCACGAAGCCGAGATCGCCCGTCCGCAGAAACGGCCCATCGCCGTTCGCGAGCCGTGCCTGAAACGTCTCGGCGGTTTCGGCGGGGCGCTTCCAATACCCGAGCGCGACCGACGCGCCGGCGAACCAAATTTCGCCCACGTGGTCCTCGGCGCAGGGCTCGCACGTCACCGGATCAACGATCAGGTAGCGGTTATCGGTCCGTCCCCGCCAGCCGCAGCCGACGATCGGCTGCACGCCGTCGGTGCCGGGCCCGCCAAGGACCACGCGGTGCTGCGCCAGCTCGTCGCTGCGCACGTGTACGATCCGCGTCGGCTCGGCGCAGGGAAGCGCCGAGACCTTCAGCGTCGCCTCGGCCAGCCCGAAACCGGGCGTGACGGTGAGGGGCGAGAGACCGCACGGCGCGAACGCCGCGTTGAACGCCGCGAGCGTCTCCGCGCGCACCGGCTCGGCGGCGTTGAGTGACATCCGCCACGAGCGCAGATCGAAGCGGGCCCGCTGCTCGGGCGTCGTACCGGCGACGCACAGGTCGTAGGCAAAGTTCGGCGCCGCGCTGTGCGTGGCCCGGTAGCGGCTGATCGCCTCGAGCCAGCGCACCGGTCGCTGCAGGAACGCCGGTGGCGGCAGCATCACGCAGAAGAACCCCTTGAACAGCGGAATCAGCGCGCCGTAAATCAGCCCGAGGTCGTGAAAGATCGGCAGCCAGGTGACCATCACGCTGTCGGGCGTGTGATCCCAGCCGCGGTCGAGATCATCGAGCGTGTGGAGCAGGTTGCCGTGCGACACCATCACGCCCTTCGGCGTCGACGTGGAGCCCGACGTATACTGGAGAAACGCGAGGTCGTCCCCGCGCACCTGCGGATCGCGCCAGCCGGCCGCCTCGTCGGTCGGAATCCGGTCAGTCGCCAGCCATTGCCACGCGCGCAGCTCGGGCGAATGCGTGAGCCGCGCTTCCAGGTCGTCGGCCACCTCGGCGTTGGTGAGCACCACCGTCGCGCCGGCATCGGCCGCGATCGCCTGCAGCCGGCGATCCGGGCGGTTGCGTTTCGGCGGATAGCTCGGCACCGCGATCACGCCGGCATAGAGGCAGCCAAAGAACGCCGCGAGAAACTCCAGCCCGGGCGGGTACAGCAGCAGCGCGCGATCGCCGCACGCCGTGATCGTCTGCAGCCGCGCCGCGATCGCGCGCGCGCGCCGGTCGAGCTCGGCATAGGTGAAACTGGCCTCCTCGGTTTCGCCATCCGCCAGGAAAAGGTAGGCGCGGCGGTCGGGCTGGTGCTGCGCGCGGCCGCGTAACAGCGCGACAAGGGTCGACGGCACCGAAGCGGAGGAGCTGGGTAAATTCATCAGGACGGCGGCTGGACTCACCGCCAAAAAGGCTTGTCACGCCGAAAGCGTTACTGCGACAAACGCTTTATCAACGCGGGCCGCACGGCCTTGGCAATCCGCTTTTCGGCGCGCGCCACATCCGCGACGTTTTTTCCTTCACTTCACTCATGTCCGCAGAATCGGAGAACGACTCCACCCGTTACCACGTCGTGTTGAACGATGAGGAGCAGTATTCAATCTGGCCCGTCGATCTGCCGATTCCCGGCGGTTGGCGGCACGACGGCACAACGGGGACGAAGCCGGAGTGCCTCGCCCACATCAAGGCGGTGTGGACCGACATGACGCCGGCCAGCTTGCGCCGGGCGCGCAACGCCGCGACGCCGTGAGTTCCGTCGCCGCCGCACGCTGGTGCATGGTGCCGCGGCCGCAGCCGGCGGCGCGGCTCCGGCTGGTGTGTCTGGCGCACGCCGGCGCGGGCGCCTCCACTTTTTTCAGCTGGGGCGCGGCGCTGCAGTCCGCCGGCATCGAGGTCCGCGCGGTGCAGTATCCCGGCCGCGAAAACCGCTACGGCGAACCGTGCCTGCCGCAGGCGCCGGCGATGGTGCAGGCGCTGGCCGATGCGTGGCCGGAGATCGCCCCCGGCCCGTGCGCGCTGTACGGTCACAGCATGGGCGCGCTGCTCGGGTTCGAGCTCGCGCGCGAACTCGCCCGCCGCGGCGCGGCGAACCCGCCGCGGCACCTGTTTCTCGCCGGGCACAACGCGCCGCATCTGCCCTCGCGGCTGCCGCTGCTGCACACGCTGCCCGATGGCGAGTTCCTGCCGGCCGTGGCGCGACACTATGGCAATCTGCCGGCCGAGCTCATCGCCGACCGCGAGATGGCCGCGCTGCTCGGCCCGATTCTGCGCGCGGATTTTCAATTGGTGAACGAGTACGCCTGGCGGGACGCCGGCCCGGTCGACGCGCCGCTCACGGTGTTCGGCGGCACGGAGGATCCCTGGACCAGCGAGCCGGGCCTCGCGGCCTGGTCGCGGCACACGCGCGGTCGCTGTCAGCTGCACCTGTTCGCGGGCGGGCACTTTTTCCCGCAGGCGCACCGGACGGCGCTGCTCGCGCGGCTGCAAGCGACGCTCGCCGGCCTTGCGGGTTGACCGTCACCAGGCGGAAGAGCGCCCGCGAATCACGCGAATGAACGCGAATCTCGGTAGTGAAGCTGAGGCTTTGCTTGTTGATGATTCCCAGAAGACGCGCCGGTGCTCGGGTCCGGCGCGGCCGCCCGCGACCGCCCTACCTCGGCGTCACTCCCGCATGCGCCTCGATTGGCCCGGATTCGCGGCCGGTTGCATCGCAAAATCAACGACACGTCGCTTGCCACGCGGCAGTGAATCGACCATCACTCGCTAATCCATGATGCCGCCCCCTGATTCGTCTGTGAGCCCCTCGGCCGGCGCGTCGCTTTGGACCCGCCGGCAATGGATCGGCGCCGCCTTCGCCGGACTCGCCGCGGCGGGCTGCAGCAAGCTGGAGCGCTTCTCGTTCCACCGTGCCGTCGCGGTGCGCGGTGAAATCCATGTGCTCATTTGGGCCGACTATCTGCCGCAGGAGGTGTTGGACGAATTCCAGGCGCGCACGGGCATCCGGCCGGTGCTGCACTATTTCAGCTCGAACGACCCGTTGCCCGACCTGCTCCGCGCGCGCGCTGAACCCTACGATTTGGTGATGCCGTCAGGCTTCATGGCGCAGTATCTGCGTGAACTCGGACTGATCGGAGCTTTTGACCGGAAGCGGCTCCCGAACGTCGCGAACGTCGACCAGCGAACCTTCGGTTCGCGATTTGATCCGGCGTGCGACTGGTTCGTGCCGTATATCTGGGGCGCGACGGGAATCGGCTACAACGCCTATCGCATCGACGGACTGCCGAAAAGCTGGTCCGACCTGTTCATCCTGCAGACGCGCGTGGACGGCGAGGTGGCCGGAGTCTCCGTGCTGGACGACGCCCGTTACGCGCTCGGCAACGTTTTGATCTACCATGGGCTCACGCCCGCCACCGCCACCGAGGCCGATGTCGAGCGGGCCGGTGAGGTGCTGTACCAGCTGCGGGATCGGATCGCGTTTTTTGAAAGCGACCGCGTGGCGGAACTCCTCGCGACCGGCCGGGTGGATCTCGCCATGGCCTGGTCGGGAGATGTGACGCGCGCGATGGAGGGCGATCCCGACGGGAGGTTCGCACCCAACCTCAACATCCGGATCTCGCTGCCGCGCGAAGGTTCGATCCTGTTCAAGGACGGTTTCTGCCTGCCCACCGCCGCGACCAACCGGGCCGAGGCGGAGGAGTTTGTGAACTACCTGCTCGAACCCGAGGTCGCCGCCGTCGTCACCAACTACTCGCTCTTCGCCACCACGATTCCGACAGCCCGTCCCATGATCGACCGGCGGATCCTCAACGGTCCGTCCTATTTCCTGCATCCCTCGGGCGAGAAAAAGAACGTGACGCTCGAGGACGCACGCGTCTCCGAGGAGGTCTACGACCGGGTGTGGAAACAGGTGAAAGCGGGCAGCAGCCCGGTGACGCCGTCGATCACCGTGCCCGTGGCTCCGACGACGCTCACGCCGGCGTCCAGCTGAAGGGCAGCTGCGGCGTCCGGCCGCCGGCCGCACCGAGCAGCGCCGCCGGCAGCTCGCTCCGCTCAACGTCGCGGCGGACCGGAGACGGGCGGTCGCTCGTGGGTCGCCGCCGGCGCGGCGTCACCGCTGCGCGACGAGCCGTCGAGGATGATCGGCAGCCGGTCCTCGCCGCCGCCGATGATCACCACCTTCGAGTTCGGCGAGCGCGCGATCTCCAGCGTCGCCTCGATGCCCTTGAACCGGAGAAACTCCTCTGAAATGCCGCCGCCGGTGATCGTGTCCTGGAAATCGCGGATGCCCTGCGCCTCGATCTTTTTGCGCTGCGCCTCCTTGCCCTCGGTCTGCAGCCGGTAGTCGAACTCCTGCGCGAGCTGCTGCGCGCGCAGCTTCGACTCGATTGCCTCCGCGACCGGCCGGGGCAGCGTCACGGCTTTCAGCAGCAGGTCATCCAGCAGGATGTGCCGATCACCGACGTTCGCGAGCGCGCCCTGCACCACCGTTTGGACGATGAAGTTTTGCGAGGTGTAGATTTCCTCGGGCTTGTACTGGCCGAGGACGAACCGGAACTGCGCTTGGATTTCCGGCTTCACCACCTTGTCGACGTAGTCGTAGCCCACGTGCTTGTGCAGCAATCCGAGCTGATCATAGAGCGGGCGGAAACGGATCGACACCTCCACGTTGATGGCGAGGCCGTCCTGCGACAGCACGGTGAAGGCATCGGCGACCTGCTGCACGCGGGCGTTGTAGATGAACATCGTGTTCCACGGCGCGATCACATGCAGACCTTCGCCGTAAACGTGCTTGGTCACGGTGCCGCCCTGGAACAGCCGGTAGAGCACCCCCGCGTGGCCCGCCTCGATCCGGATGAAAATCCGGTTCCAGAAGAACGCGACCACGAAGGCGAGGAGGAAGCCGGCAATCACCAGCACCACGCGGTGTTCGCGCCAGAGATCGCCGGCGTTGCGGCGGATCCGGCGCAACAGCCCGGGCCGACGCACGGGAGCCTCCGCGCGCTGGACGGAGGCCGGCGCCGGTCGGGCCGCGTTGGCGGCGGCCGGGCCTTCGGCACCGGCCGCGGGCGCGCCGGCCGGCCGCGGTTCGCCCGTCGGCTCGGGCGCAGGGTTGGGAGGGGCGGCGTCAGGCATGAAGGGATCCGAGGAAATCGTTAGCGAATCGACCGGGGAGAGAACAGCCTATTTCGGCGCGCCGTTCACGAAGCGGCCGTATTCCATCTTCAATACGCGATCGGCCGCCGAGAAGTACCGGTCGTCGTGGGTCGCCGCGATGATCGTCTTCCCCTGGCGCTTCAGCTCCGGGAGAATCACCTCGTAGAAATGACGGCGGAAAATCGGGTCCTGATCCGCGGCCCACTCGTCGAAGACCAGGATCGGCTTGTCGTCGAGCAGCGCGATGATCAGCGACAGCCGCTTGCGCTGCCCGGTGGAGAGGTTGAGCGTCGAGAACCGGCCCTCGTAATAGCTCGTCTTGGCGTCGAGCTCCATCTCCTGCAGCCGCTCGTTCAGCCGGTCCTCGTCGACGTTTTGCAGTCCGTACAACCGGTCGAAGAGATGAAAGTCCGTGAAGATCACGGAAAACATGTTCCGGTAGCGATGATACTGCGAAGGCTGCAGCCGGTGGCCGTTGAGATACAGCGCGCCGCCCGCCGGCTGGTACAATCCGGTGAGCAGCTTGAGGAACGTCGACTTGCCGCCGCCGTTGCCGCCCTGGATGAACAACACCTCGCCCAGCGGAATCGTGACGTTGAGCGGACCGACGGTGTAGCCGGGCGTCCCATCCGGATTCTTGTAGGAGAACACCAGATCGCGGACCTCGATCTCGCGCAGCGGCAGCGGCGCGGGATCGTCGGCGAAGTTCACCGTCGGCACGTGGCTCAGCTCGTCATCCAGTTTCGACTCCATCGTCTCGATGGCGCGGATCGCGACGGCGGCCTTGGCGATGTAGGGCACGACGCCCACCACTTCGGCCATCGGGCCGAAAATGAACAGGATCACCGTGGAGATCTTGATCACCACGGAGCCCTCGGCCTGTGCGAACCGCGGCAGCAGGAAGATGATCACCCCAAGCAGCCCGTAGAACGCGGAGTGGGTGATCAGCGTGGTGGTGACGAAGCTGTTGTTCGTTTCGACCTTCAGGTTCGTGACCTTCGTGGCGAGCGGGCGCAGGTGGTTGTCGAACAGATCGCGGTTCTTGCGCGCGTCGACCTTCAGCTCCTTGAAACCATCCAGCAGGTGTTCGATCAGCCCGAAAAAGCCGACCTCCATCTCGAGCGTCTGCTGCAGCTGCGGCTCGGCGGTACTCAAACTCCAGCGGTAGGCAATCACCGCCGTGGCCATGGCGCCGAGCGTCAGCAGGAACGCGGGGACCGACAGGTAGGCGATGAACAGAAACGCCACCAGCAGCATCACGGCCGAAGCCGAGGCGTTGATCGCCATCGACACGGTGGAGGAGATCGTCTGCGTCTCTTTCGTCAGCAGCGTCGTGAACTGCGCGGGCCCGGTGGACTCGAAAAACAGCAGCTCGGCCCGGCGAATCTTGTCCGCGACGCGCAAGCGCAGCCGCTCGACGATGCCTTCCGTCAGCTCGCCGGTATGGCGCAGACTGTAGCGTTTGGCGGTCATCATCGCGACGAGCGCGATGAGGAACAACAGCAGGTAGCGGAAGGACTCCCCTTGCGCCGTCGCCGCCGAGGCCGCGCCGAGGATGATGGTCACCATCAGCCCGCTCACCGCTCCGCCAAGCAGCGTGACGAGAGCGATCCGACGGCCGATCGCACCGGATTCGCGCTGAAGAAAACGGAGAAATTCCATGAAGTGAGCTGGAGCGCGCCCGGCAGGGACCCGCAGGGCGCCGTTTGAATCCAACGCGCCGCTGCACTTAGCAAGCGAATTTCCGGTGACGCGTACGATTGCGGACGCCCGCCGGACGTCCCGGTCGCGCGCGGCACCGCGGCATTGTTCCTCGCCGTTGTCCCGACGCCACCACCACGGCTGTATCCAGGCCCCACGGGCCGATGACGCACCCGGCAGGATACGCCCGGGATTTTCCCTTGACCCTCCGACCAGATCAGCAATCTGATCACCTAACCGATTTATGGTGAGGAAGTCGAACTCCAGCCGGTTGCGCAGCAAGCTTGCCGAATCACTCGACACGGCCAATGGTGTCGCCGCACCCTCCTCCTCTTCACCCGAACCCTCCTCTTCAACTATGAGCGCCTCCGACACCACCGTGACCCTCGAACCGACGACCAGCCGCAAAACCGCGGCGGATCGTATCGTTCTCACCAGCACAATGCTCGGCGCCGGCGCGGGCGCGTTGCCGATTCCGATCTGGGACGCGGTCGCGGTCACCGGCGTCCAGCTGAAGATGCTGGCCGACATCTCGTCCGTCTATGGCGTGCCGTTTGCGGAGAACGTCGGCAAATCCGCCGTGGCCTCACTCGTGGGCGGACTGGCGCCGGGGATGCTCGCCCACGGTACCTTCGGGATCTTCTTCAAGATGCTGCCCGGCGTCGGCTCGCTCGTCGGTGCCGTGGCGCTGCCCGTGCTCGCGGGCGGCTGCACATACGCGATCGGCCAGGTGTTCATCCGGCATTATGAGTCGGGCGGCACGCTCCTGACCTTCAACGCGAAAGACTTTCAAGCCAGTTTCACCGAAGAGGTGAAAGCCGGAATGAAAAAGGTGGCCGCAGTCAAAATCTAACAACTCCTCCCATGCTCGTCCTCTCGCTTCTCTACATCGGCATCTGCTGTCTCGTCGCGTATCTCGGTCGTGAACGCAAGTTCGGCTTCTGGGGCTACCTCCTCGCCTCCTTGCTGCTCGATCCGATCATCGGCTTCCTGCTGGTGCTCGCCTCCGACAAGCGCCCGGTCGCCGTGGCCACGCCCGCCGCGCCCGCGGCCTGAGTTACCCGACGCTCGTTTTCCCGGGCCCGAGGCTCGCGCTTCGGGCCTTTTTCTTTGGCCTGCGCGCGCCGTGCGTCGCGCGGGCTGCGTGAGTGAGGTTCGGCGGTCATCCGCTTCCCATGGTCATCACCTTCTGCAACGGCAAAGGCGGCGCGGGCAAGACCACGCTCTCGATCCTGCTCGGCTGCGCGCTGGCCGACGCCGGCCGGCGCGTCGCGTTTCTGGATCGCGATCCTCAGCAGACGGCGACACGGTGGATCGAAGAGACCAAACCCTCGATCGTACTGGCGCAGCCCGACGCAGCCTACGATGCGCTGATCATCGACACCCCGCCTCACCTGGAGTCAGCAGTAGTGCACGAAAGCCTCGCGCAGGCGGACAAAGTCGTGCTGGTGAGTTCGCCCTCTCCGGCCGATCTCTGGACCTCGCAGCGAACCGTCGGCGTGATCCGCCAGCACCATCACCGCGACAAGGCCGCGCTGTTGTTCAATCAGGTCCAGCGGCACACGCTGCTGGCCAGGGAACTCGGGCCGCTCGCCGAACGGATCGGACTGCCTGCGCTCACGCATCAGGTCAGCCGCCGCCAGTGCTACCAGCACGCGCTCGTGCTCGGCTGGAAGGCGCTCGATTCCTCCGCCCGCGAGGAGATCCTGCAGGTGGCGCTCGAGATCATCACATTCTAGAGCGCATCAAACCCGAGTGTGACCCGACCGTGCGGGTTGTAGGCCCGCGCGGTGTGTGGGCGCCCGGCCACCGGCCGGGCCTACAGCAGCGCAGCAGGGGCGCAGCAAGCCTGCGCCCTCGTTCGAGCCGCAGAAGTCGGTTCAGCCCTTGCTCACCACTTGTACTGCAGTCCGCTGGTGAGCTGGAGCTGGCCCTTTTCGCCAGGCCGGAGCGCGCGCACGATCTCCACGGGCACGCCGCTCGCGATCAGCCCATTCGCCAGCGATGGTGGCAGCGGCCCAAGCGTGTTGTCGTAGGTGTAGGTCAAACCCACGGTCAGCGACACGTGTTCGCTGAGTTGCGACTCGAGCCCGAGGTAGGAGTTGATCGCCCACACCTCGGTGTCAGTGACACCGATGCGATACTTGAACTGCTGCTTCAGCGAAACGCGCTCGTTGAAGGCGAACTCAAGGTGCTGCAGGAAACCGGCCGAAAAGATCCACTCATCGTCGAACTCGGTACCTTTCACCTCGTTTACTTCCGACAGGCCGGGGATCACATCGAGCTTCGTCCGGTCGGTGTCGATCAGCTTGAACCCGTAACCGATGACCTGTTCGAACGAGCGATCGATCAGCGAAATCTGATCGACCTTGTAGCTCGAGCGCGCGAGCAGGTAGCGGCGGTCCGACAGCATCCGCGTCACCTGAAACTCGCCCTTGTAGTTGTCGACCACCGCTCCGGCGGGTTCGTACTTCGCATAAGCGTACGAGCCGCTCAGTGACACGGCCAGTGTCGGGGTGGCCCTGAGGATCATCCCGTTGAACTGCACCATCGACTGCGTGCCGGAGAGCCCGAGAGCCTTCCCGGTCAGGTCCAACTCAGCCGGTGCGCCCGGCACCGCGCCCTGTACGTAGGCGGCGGAGTTGTAGGAACCGTTGATGGAAAAAATGCGCTTCCAAACCACCTTGGCCGCCGCGTGCGTCGGCAGCTCCGCCGGCGCCTGGGTCGCGGTGGTCACCACGGGTGCCACTGGCTCCGGCATCGTAGGCGGCGGAGTCACGGTCTCCGGAGCGGCGGGCGCGAGCGCCGTGGCATCGATCACGATCGGTCCCAGCAGGTCGGCGTCGATGTACACCTTGCCGGCTTCCTCTTTCTGGATGGTGCCGACGATCCGGGATCCGTTCTTCAGCACGATCATGGAGGGCTCGGCGGCAAACATGGTCGACGCAGCCGCTGCGGCTAGTGCTAACAAGCTGGAAAGGATGCGCATAGCGACGCCGATCTCGGCGACCCCGGCTACGACTGGCAATCCCTAAACGCGTCAGGTAACACGATTTTGAACACGCAGGGACCGCCGCGATGAGAGCCGGTGCGGTCCTCGTCCACGCAGCCGGTGGCGGGGATTTGCGGCCGCCGGGTTCCGGCTTACCTGTGGCGCCATGGCAGATCTCCCGGCAACCTCCAGGCTGGATCGCACACTTCAGCGCATTGTAGAACGCACCGGAGTGCCGGGTCTGGCTGCGGCGCTGCTGCATGGACCCGACATCGCGATGCTCGGCTGCGCCGGGGTGCGCCGCCGGGGTTCCACCGCGCGGCTCGCGCCCGACGATCGGTTTCACCTCGGCTCGTGCACGAAGGCGATGACCGCGACGCTGGTGGGACTGACGGTGGACCAAGGTCGGTTGGATTGGCACACGACGCTGGCCGAGATCTTCGGCTCCACCCTGCCGCGCCTGCATCCGGGCTGGCAACACGTGCAGCTCGCGCACGTGCTGGCGCACCGGGCCGGCCTGCCGCCCAATCCGAGCTGGCGCACGCTCGCGCCCGGTCGCACGCGGCGCGTTTTGCAGCTGCGCGAAGCGTCGCTGCGCCGGCAGCGATTGGAGCTGACCGGGCGCGTCCTTGCGACCGCGCCGCGTTTTGCTCCCGGCGCGACGTACGAATATTCGAACGTCGCGTACATCATCGCGGGAGTCGTGCTGGAGCGGATCAACCGTGAGCCTTGGGAGGAACAGATGCGCGCGCGACTGTGGCGGCCCTTGGGCATCACGACCGGCGGCTTCGGCGCGCCGGGCACGCCCGGGGTGGTCGATCAGCCGCGCGGCCACGCCGGCTCCGGCCGGCCCGTGGCGCCAGGGTCGCTCGCCGCAGACTGGCGGGTACCACCGCTCTACGGACCGGCTGGTACCGCACACCTCAGTCTCCCGGATTGGGCGCGGTTCATCGCGCTCCACCTGCGGGGCCACGCGGCCAATCCGCACCACGAAGCCGCGCTGCTCCGGCCGGAAACCTTCGCGGCGCTGCACACGCCCGCCGCCGGCGAGGCGTACGCCGGTGGCTGGGAAGTCTCCACTCGCGCGTGGGCCCGCGGCGCGGATCGCGCAGCGACGGGACGCGTGCTGCACCACGACGGCAGCAACGGCCAGTGGTACGCGGTGACGTGGCTGGCACCGGAACGCGACCTCGCGCTGTTGGCGGCAACGAATCAAAACGGCGCGCCCGGACTCGCCGCCTGCGAGCAGGTGCTGGCGGCGTTTCGACGCGAGTAGCGCGGACGGTTGACCGCAAACGCCAGCGCTGTAGCCGGGGTCGTCGACCCCGGCCTCTTTCGCCGGGCTCAGCGAGCCCGGCTACATCGAACCGCAAAATCGGCCAGCCGGCCCACCGTTACCGCTGCGCGGCGGCGGGTATCGGCGATGACTTCCCCGCCATCACCAGCTCGTCGTTCTTGATGGTGAACTTCACCGCGCTGTCCTCGCCGACTTCGCCGCTGATCAATGCCCGCGCGAGCTTCGTCTCGATGTTTCGCTGCAGGAACCGCTTCAACGGCCGCGCCCCGAACACCGGATCGTAGCCCTTCTCCGCGGTCCACTCCTTCGCCTTCGCGTCGAGCGACACCGTTACACGCCGATCCGCCAGCCGCTTGTTCAAATCGGCCAGCAGTAGGTCCACGATCGTGGTGATTTCCTCGAGCGTCAGCGGCTTGAAGAGGATCGTCTCGTCGATCCGGTTCAGGAACTCCGGCCGGAACGACTTCCTCAGCTCCGCCATTACGCTCTCGCGCACGCTGTCGGGAATCGAACTGCCCGACACACCTTCCAGCAGATAGCGCGAACCGATGTTCGAGGTCATGATGATGACCGTGTTCTTAAAATCGACCGTGCGCCCCTGGCTGTCGGTGATTCGGCCGTCGTCGAGCACCTGCAGCAGCACGTTGAATACATCCGGATGCGCCTTCTCGATCTCGTCGAACAGCACCACGGCATACGGCTTCCGCCGCACCGCCTCAGTCAACTGCCCGCCCTCGTCGTAGCCAACATAGCCCGGAGGCGCGCCGATCATCCGCGCGACGCTGTGCTTCTCCATGTATTCCGACATGTCGATCCGCACCATCGCCGCCTCGCTGTCGAACAACGTCTCGGCGAGCGTCTTCGCCAGCTCGGTTTTGCCCACGCCCGTCGGGCCGAGGAACAGGAAGCTGCCCACCGGCCGGCGGGGATCCTTGATCCCGCTGCGCGCGCGCAGGATCGCCTCGGTCACGAGCGTGACCGCCTCGTCCTGACCCACGACGCGCTGGTGCAGCACCTCCTCGAGCCGCAGCAGCTTTTCCTTCTCGCCTTCGACGAGCCGCGTCACCGGCACGCCGCTCCACTTCGAGACGACTTCGGCGATCTCCTCCTCGGAAACTTCTTCCTTGAACAGCGTCGCACCCGCGCCGGCCTGCTCGAGCTTCTTCAACTCGGCTTCCATTTGCGGGATCTTGCCGTGGCGAAGTTCAGCCACCTTGTTGAGGTCGTAGGCACGCTCGGCTTTTTCCATCTCGAGCCGCGCCGCCTCGATCTCCTCGCGGAGTTTCCGCGTCCGGCCGATCGCGGCCTTTTCCTTTTCCCAGTGCATCCGGATCGCCTTCGCCTTCTCGCGGGCCTCGGCGAGTTCCTTGCGCAGTGACTCCAGCCGCCGCGCGCTCGCTTCGTCTTTTTCCTTCGCCAGTGCGGTCTCCTCGATCTCGAGCCGGAGCACGCGCCGCGTGAGCTCATCGAGCTCCTGCGGCATCGAATCCATCTCCGTCCGGATCATCGCGCACGCCTCGTCGACGAGGTCGATCGCCTTGTCGGGCAGGAACCGGTCGCTGATGTAGCGATTGGAGAGTGTGACCGCGCTCACCAGCGCGTTGTCCTGGATCTTCACGCCGTGGTGCAACTCGAACCGCTCGCGTAATCCGCGCAGGATCGAGATTGCGTCCTCGACCGACGGCTGGTCCACGACCACCGGTTGGAAACGTCGCTCGAGCGCCGCGTCCTTCTCGATGTGCTTGCGGTATTCGTCGAGCGTGGTGGCGCCGATGCAGTGCAGCTCGCCGCGCGCGAGCATCGGTTTGAGCAGGTTGCCCGCGTCCATCGCGCCCTCAGTTTTGCCGGCGCCGACGATCAGGTGCAGTTCGTCGATGAAAAGGAGAACCCGACCCTCGCTCTGTTTGATCTCGGTGAGCACGGCCTTCAGCCGCTCCTCGAACTCGCCGCGGTATTTCGCGCCGGCGACGAGTGCGCCCATGTCGAGTGCGAAGATCGTCTTGTCCTTCAATCCCTCCGGCACGTCACCGCGGAGAATCCGCTGCGCGAGCCCCTCGACGATCGCGGTCTTGCCGACGCCCGGCTCGCCGATGAGCACGGGATTGTTCTTCGTCTTGCGCGACAAAATCCGGATCGTGCGCCGGATTTCTTCATCGCGGCCGATCACCGGATCCATCTTCCCCTTCCGCGCCTGCGCCACGAGGTCGATGCCGTATTTTTCCAACGCCTGGTAGGTGGCCTCGGGATTGTCGGTGGTCACGCGCTGTGCCCCGCGGACGTCCTGCAGCGCCTTCAGCACTTTCGCGCGGTCCAGTCCAAAGCTCTTGAACAGCTTCTTTAGCGCGTCGGGCTTGCCGACCTCGAGCAATCCCAGGAACAGGTGTTCGACTGAAACGTATTCGTCCTTCAGCTTCCCAGCCTCGTCCTCGGCGCGCGTGAGCGCTTCGTTGACGGCCTGGGTCACGTAAACCTTGGACGTGTCGACGCTGCCGGTGACTTTCGGCAGCCGCTCGAGCTCGCGCTCCACGGCCAGTTGCACGGCACTCGGCGTGATCGCGAGTTTATCGAGCAGTCCGGGCACGATCCCGTTCTCCTGCCCGAGCAGAGCGGACAGCAGGTGCCACGTGTCGACCTCGTTGTGGTGCAGCCGCCGGGCGACATTCTGCGCCTCGGTCACGGCCTGTCGTGACATTTGGGTGAGCTTGGCAAAATCCATGATGAAACCTCGTCGCAAATTTTGGGCCAGCAAGCCGGCGCGGTATTCCCTCGGTGATCCGGCGGGTTTCGGGATCAGCCGGGCCAGACTGCGCCGCACGGTGTCACACCGCGGGACACCCTGACCACGCCGGCCACCGCGTCTTGGATGGGGCCGCGACGCCCTCGTCGCGGGTTTGTTGTAGCCGGGCTCGCTGAGCCCGGCCGGCTGGCGTCATCGCGGTCACTCGAACCGATCGTCGGAGTTCGTTCCTCGAATCGCCGTTTTGGGGTATATCCGCACGGTTGCTCGTGCAACTCGTTGATGTCCGAGCCGGCGGTCCCTCTTGATGCCCTCTTGCTGCCTTCTTGGATCCCTCCTGCACCCCTTCAGCGTCACCTTGCGAGTGGTGTCGTTCTGGGCGGAAAACCTCAACGCGTAGCGTGGCCGGTGTGAGCTCGAGGTGTCGTTGGCCGGTTCGCCGAGACGGAATCACTCGGCAAAAAAACAGAATTGATTCGCGGCGGAGAGGACTCCACGTTCTCGCGTTCCTGACGGACGCTTAGCTCAGTTGGTTAGAGCACTAGTATCACACACTAGGGGTCCCCGGTTCGAGTCCGGGAGCGTCCACCATCGCTGATACTCAGCGAGTTAGGAAACAGAATCCGGTTAGTGACAACGGCTAGTGCCAACGTGGCCATAGTTGTCTCCGGGTGTGCGCCGGCGTTTCGGTGACGTAAGTGTTGGTGGAAATCGGGCCGGTTGGAGCTGACGGCCACAACGAAGTAGGTAAGCATCTTCGCCGTTTGATCGACTGACGCAGGGTCCGCCCGAAGCTCACGTAGCACTCTTGCTCCGTACAACACCGTCTCATCGAGCTGTACGGGCTTCAACGGTCCCCCTCTGGGCTACAGCCCCCCCGACGTGACGTCTTCAGGAGGTCGAACGTCTTCAGGATCTCCCAGCCCTTGAGTATCGATCCGACATTCTTGGTTGCCCATGGCACAGCACACCGGGTAATATCAGGGTCGGCACTACAACCAACCGCAATATATGGCTACCCCGTTCCTCCTGCGCTACGCTAAGGATTGCCAATCCCCAGGTCGTGTTCCGAAGATGTCAGCCAGTTACTTCGATTCCGACGTGGACATGCTTCGTGCGTCTGATCTGCCGGGCAATCCACTCCTGATCGAAGTCCCACACTTGGTCGAACCCAAGACAAAAAAAGCCGACATCGAGAAGGGCGAAGATCAGAAAGATCGCCGCATGTGGCGTTGATTGTGTTGTGATTCTCATCCTGACCAACAAGCAGGACGTTTCAGCTGATTTTGTCGTGCGAGAGCTGAGACGGCGAGGGGCTGCATACGTCCGGGTGAACACCGAAGATCTGCGAACGGGTGAGTGCAGCTTTCGGCTCTCACCTGCGCCCTCGGTGACGATAGATCGCAATGGCTCTTCCGTAAAGTCATCGGACATTGGAGCAGTATGGCATCGGCGCCCGGGCCATGCTTTTGATGAAGTGCCGACGCCGGAACGCCCCGCACCAGATGAGGAGAAATTCGTCGTCGAACAATGGATGGTTTGGATCGAGGCGCTGGAGGTAGCGATCAGCGATGGCTGGATGAACCCACTCACACCTGCCTCACTGTTCGAAAACAAGATTCGTCAGCTTTCGCTGGCCCGTCGAATTGGATTCACGATCCCCGACACCATCGTTTCAAACTCACCGTCTGCTATAAAAAACTTTCGCCGCGAACACCACGCGGGTCTCGCGGCTAAGGCTCTCTATGCTCCACTCTTGGAAGGGATTGATCGTGACCGCTTCGTCTTCACCAGTCTCGTGGAATCAGGTCACCTTAATGACGCGGCAGCGTTACGGCAGGCTCCGACGATCTTCCAAGAAGCGCTGATCCCAAAGGTCGATTACCGGGTCACCATCGTCGGGACGAAAATTTTCGCGGTGAAAGTATGTTACCCACCCCAAGACGGCATCGATTGGCGGGTTAGCAAAGCGGCGGTGCAATTCGTCCCTATTGAGCTTCCCGCAGAGATCGCGGGGATGTGCCTTAAATTCGTGCAGAATGCGGGGCTCGTTTTCGGGGCCATCGACCTTATCGAATCTCGAGGCGAATGGTATTTCATTGAAATCAATCCGTCGGGTGAATGGGGCTGGCTACAACAGCCGGTCGGCCTTCCGATCGCAGAGGCGATTTGCGACACGCTCCAAGCTTTGGACACCACCCGATGAATTGGAGAAAACCTATTTACCTCGTTTGGCCCGCGTACGAGGTGCTCGTAGCCGACAAGTACATTGATCCAAAGAAACTGAAGTCCAAGCAATCGGGAGACATGGAGGCGGAAGAGGAGCGGCTAAAACGAGAAATCGACTCACACGGGGATGACTTCGAGCAGCTCGAGGAATATGCAACGATGCTACTCGAATCGGAGGTCAAACGGCGGGAGCGAATCGAAGATAAGGCGGGGACACTATTCCAAGCCACAGGCATCGTGACTGCGTTGTTTGCGGTCTCCCCAGTTCTTTCCGGGAGAATCTGGATTGTCGAGGGATGGAGATTACATGTTCTGTTGGCGACCTACCTATTGGCTGGGATACATCTCGTTACGTCCCTTTGGATGGCAATGGCGGTTCGCCGGGTCGGAGAGCTTTACCTCCCAACGGTTGCAGATCTCGTTGAAACGTTGGATCGCAAAGGAAAGATAAGAAACGAACGGATCCACTCAGTTATCGTCCGGACCAAGCGAAACGAAGCATTTTTGGGGATGAAGGCAAACCGGCTGGTCGCTGCAGAAGCATATTACCGGAGAGGTCTCATCTTTCTGGCGCTCGCAGTTGGAGCCGCCGCTGTCTTCTCTGCGTGGTGGCCTTCTTGCTGACCGATGTGGCTCCGGTGCTCGCAGGGTCGATTCGGCGATCAAGAAGTCGGCTGCGAAACACGTCACTATGGAAGACGTCGCATCGGGGCCTGTTTGACCTGCCCCCCGAAGCTGGAGGGTTAAAACGAGAGAACCGGATCGGTTGAGGTTGGTTTACTGACGAGGGTTGGGACTGCAAGCGGAGGGTTGATCAGGTCCACAGGAGCCCCCATGGGGGCTCGCGCGATTTTGGCCGCAAACTGGGCCGGCGTCAGATCGTGGAGTGAGCTGTGCGGTCGTTGGTGGTTGTAGTCTTCGCGGAACGCTTCGAGCAGATCGCGGGCATGGCTGACCGAAAGAAACTCGGTTTCGTTGAGGCACTCGTCGCGGAGCTTGCCGTTGAAGCTTTCGATGTAGCCGTTCTGGGACGGCTTTCCTGGCGTGATGAAGCGATGGTTCACTTGTCGCTCGTGCGTCCAGCGCTCGAGTGCCAGGCCGGCAAACTCCGGCCCGTTGTCGGTGAGCAGGCTGCCGGGTCGGCCGCGCAACTCGGTGAGATAGTCGAGCACGCGTGCCACCCGCGGCCCGGACAATGAGGTGTCGGCCTCGATCCACAGGCACTCGCGGGTGTAGTCGTCATGCACGGTGAGCAGGCGTAACGAGCGCCCGTTGGCCAGCCGGTCGTGGACGAAGTCCAAGCTCCAGCGTTCGTTCGGCCGTTGTGGCGCGGCGACCGCTTCGACGCCACGAGCCAGTCGTTGTTTGCGCCGGCGTCGCTGCCGCACCTGCAAGCCTTCGGCCCGATAGAGCCGATACACCCGCTTGTGATTATCAGCGATACCTTCCCGGCGCAGCAGCACCAGCAACCGACGATAGCCCCAGCGTCGACGCACCACGGCATGGCGCCGCAAGGCGCTCCGCACGGGCAACTCATCACGCCGGCCGTGTGACTGGTAGTAGTAGCTGCTCACGGCCAAACGCAGCAGCCCGCACGCCCGTGTCCTGCTCACCGGATAACTTGTCTTCAGGTAATCCACAGCAGCACGACGAGTGGCGGGCTCTACCAGTTTTTTGAGTTCACATCCTTCAGCATCCGGATGTCCAACGCCTGATCGGCGACGATCTTCTTCAGCTCGGTGTTCTCCCGCTCCAGCTGCTTCAACCGCTGCAGCTGGCTCGGCTCCAGGCCGCCGTAACGGCTCTTCCACCGATAGAACGTGCCGCTGGAAATCGCGTGCTGACGCAAAAGATCGGGCAACGGTTTGCCCATCTCGGCTTCCTTCAGGATCCCGAGGATCTGCTCCTCGGTGTGGTGCTTCTTCATGTCGGGTGAGGTTCATTTTCACCCGGCTTTCTCGCTCACGCCACTCCAGTTTCAGGGGGGCAGGTCACGTTGGCAAACGGGTGAACAGGAGCCCCGTTGCCGCTGCCCAGGTGCCGCGATGCTGCTTTCTTGTTTAGTTGCCCCGAGCCGGGGGTGCGGGGGCGGCGGCGAGCGCCCCGCATTCGGTGTCGTTCGGGGCGGCGGCCCCCCCCGAGGCGGAGCCGAGCCGCCGCAGTAATCGGCGACTCGGTGCCGAACGGATGAAAGAAAAACTTTCGTAAGTGCGATTCGCGTCGTCCAAGCGGCGGTGATCTGTGCGTTCACTGACGTTGTATCCGGACGAACCATTCGTTGCCATATTGGCAAGGGGTAACGTGTCTACCTGATCAAAGGGAAACGCAGGTGCGTTTCCGCTCGGGCGCGTTCGCTGAGCACTTACGCGACTACCGTGTTCAGGGGAGAAGAAACGCCGCACAGTGGGAATCGAATCGTGTCTGATCACCGGCCGGTTCTCGGCAAACGAAACGGTACCGAGATCGGACACCGTCACGACAACAGCACTCACGCTGAACCGGCATGCTGCGACCAAAACCACAGCTCAACCTTCAGAACGCACGCGAGTATTTCCGCGATCACCTGCGCGTCGGCGACTACTACTCCGAGGGTCAGACGATCGCCGGCGATTGGCTGGGGCTCGCAGCCGAGCGGCTCGGACTTACAGGCGCCGTCACCGAAAAGGAATTCCTGGCGCTCTGTGAAGGGCTGCATCCGGAGACCGGCAAGCGACTGACCGCACGAATGAACACGGCGCGTCGTGTCGACGGGAAGCTGGCAGCGAATCGCCGGATCTTCCACGACTTCACCATCAGTCCGCCGAAGAGCGTTTCCATCGTCGCACGCTGTCAGGATTCCCGGATCGTGGATGCACATCGTGACGCCGTGCGGCTGGCGATGATCGAGCTGGAAAAGTTCGCTGAAACCCGGATCCGGAAGTCGAAGCAGAACGCTGAGCGTGTCACCGGCAATATCGTGGCCGCCTGCTTCCAGCATGACACCAGCCGTGCGCTCGATCCGCACCTCCATACGCACTGCGTGGTGTTCAACGCGACCTTCGACCCGGTGGAAAACCGCTGGAAGGCGCTCCAGACGGTCGGCATGTACCGCGCACAGAAGTTTGCCGAGAACCTCTACTTTCACGAACTGAGCAAACGGTTGCGGTCGCTCGGCTACGGCATCGAGAACAACGCGCGCAATTTTGAGATCAGCCGGGTGCCGGCGGCTTTGATCGAACGGTTCTCGAAACGGCACGCGCAGATTGCCGCAGAGGCGGAGCGCTACGTCGCCAACGGCTACGATGGCGACATTGGCGCGCTACGGCGTCGTCTGGCGCATGAGCATCGCGACCGGAAGATCAAAGGTGCGACGGCGGAGTTGCTACGTGAGCACTGGAACCGGCAGTTGTCGCCCGACGAAGCGCGGGCGCTGACGGGTTTGCGAGGCGTTCCAGCCATCACCCAACGAGCGGACCTGCGAAGCATCGTTGGCTGGGCAGACGAACACCTGTTCACGCATCGGGCAGTGGTGAACGACTACGAATTGATCGCCACGGCACTGGCTCGGGGCCGCGGCGAGAACTTCGATCTCGATGCGTTGCGAAGCGCTGTCGAGCAGCACGGGTATCTGCGCGAGGATGGCACGCGCAAGCTGATCTCCGCCGAACTGCTGCGCTGCGAGTTGGACATCGTGCTTGCCGCCCAGGATGGCCGTAAACGGCACCGGGCGCTCAATCCGAACTATCACCCCAGCCCTTCGCTCTCCTCTGAACAAGAACGCGCTGCCCGGCGGATCCTGACGAGCCGCGATTTCATCACGCTGTTCCGTGGCGGAGCGGGAACCGGGAAGAGTCACACGCTCAAGGAAGTCGCTCTGGGACTCGCGGCAGCGGAACGTCCGGTGGTCGTGCTGGCTCCCCAGCGGCAGCAGGTGCACGCACTGGAGACCGACGGTCTGCCAGCCGAAACGCTCGCTCGAACGCTGGCGACCGGTCGGCTCGATCATGGTGCGGTCGTTATCCTCGACGAGGCCGGACAGGTCGGCGGTCGGGATCTTCATGCATTGATTCGTCTCGTCCAGGCACACGGTGGCCGGCTGATTCTCTCCGGTGACACGCGGCAGCATGGAGCCGTCGCCGCGTCGGACGCACTGCGTGCCATCGAGCAGCACGCAAAGCCACGCGTTGCCGTGCTGCGGACGATCCGTCGGCAGAACCCGGCGCTTGCACGCACGAGCGAAGAACGGCGATTCATCAGACGGTACCGGGCAGTCGTGAAGAAGGCTTCCGAAGGCAAACAGGCCGAATCGTTCGATCTGCTCGACCAACTCGGTTGCGTGCGCGAGTTGCCGGACGAAGTCCGCGGGGTTGCGGTCGCTGGAGAGTATCTGACCGCGATGGAACGCGGCGAAAGCGTCGTGGTCGTCGCTCAGACGTGGAACGAAGTCCATGCAGTGAACGATGCGGTGCGCACCGCGCTGCATTCGGCGGGGAAACTGGGCCCCGGCACACCAACGGTGACCTACCAGCCGGTCGACCGCAGCGAATCCCAGAAACGCGATCCGCGGTTTTACGAACCCGGGCAAGCGGCGCACTTCCTTCGCAGCTACGGCCGATTCAAGAAAGGCGACACCTGCGAAATCGCCGAGGCGAACGATCGCGGCGTTGTCTTGGTAAAGGATGGCCGGCGATCGACGGTCGGCTACCGGCACGCGGAACGATTCATCGTCACCAAACGGACCGACATGGAAATCGCGCCCGGCGATCGGCTGCAACTGAAGGCTAACGGTCGAAGCGTCGAGGGCACGCGACTGCACAACGGAGAACTCGTCACCGTGGCGAATGTCGATTCGTCCGGCGCGTTGATCGTCACGGATGAACGTGGAGCAACGAAGACGCTCACGTCATCACAGCGGCTGCTGGTGCGTGGCTATGCGGTCACGTCGTACGGCTCCCAGGGGAAGACGGTCGACACGGTACTGTTCGCTGATGCCGGGGAACGCGCGGCCACGAACGCGCAGCAGTGGTACGTGACGATTTCGCGAGGGCGTAAGCGCGTTGTGGTCTTCACGCCGGACAAGGATCAATTGCGCACCCGCGTCGAGTCGCCAGGCGAGCGGGAACTCGCAACCGAGGGCGAGCGGCTGGCGTTAGCGCTCCGCTGGACCCAGCAGCACCGACAGGAACTCTGGGCTACCCAGCGGCCGCGTCAGGAAATGCACCTGCGTGAAGGGCAGCGGATGGGAATGAGCGCATGAACAACCGTGAACCAGTGACCCCAGCCAAACCGGTCCGTCCGCCGCCATGCATGTCGACCACGGCTCCCGGCGACGCGGTGTCACTCACGCTGCATTTCGCGAATGGCGACCTGCTCTCCCTGCCCTGGTCGCGTTATCTCGGCGCCTGCCTGACCGGCGACCAACTCGTGATCTCCTTCGCCGAGCGCGAAGTCGAGATCCACGGCCGCAACCTCGGCCAGGTGATGGAGGCGATCGAATGCTCCAGTCTGACCGGCTTGCGCGTGCTGCCGTCGGCCTACGCTGGATTGGCGGCCACGGCGCCATTCGTCAGCAAACTGAGCGCGTGTCCGCGCCCGCGTACGAGCAAGTAATGCCATTCCGAGGGGCAGCGTCGGTTCGCAGAACCTCGCTCATGTGCAAGGCCGTCGAGCCGTATCGCACACTCACGGACTGCACCGGTGTGGTCGGCTGTTTCGCATTGAGACAAGTTTAATGATCCGGTTAGCTCGGACAGAGGAACCAGGTGTCATCCACTTCAGCTCAATCGTACGGGATTTTTGCCGACCATGTGGCAAACCGCGGTGTGGCGGTGCCGATTGATCGCGTGGATGCTGTCCGCTGGGGGGTGCGCGATTCTCCACAATACCTGATGCCGGACGGAACCAAAGTCTACGAAGCCGAGATCGTCCTGCGGGCAACTGACGGCAAGATGATCGAATTTGTTTTTGCCGTGAGCTTCGAGGGCCACGGTATGTTGAAAGCACAATACGAGCAGTTCTTGCGGGATTCCTATGCATACGTGTTGCCGGTCATCAGCCAACGAATCGACCGTAGCCTTGAGGAAGGCGGGACCGCGCGCATCGGAAAGTGTACCCTGCATCGTGATTACGTCTCTTTTCCGTCGGGAATGTTGGCGCTGGGGAGATCGGTCGTCCCGTGGTTCCACGTGCGGACGAAATTGGCTGTTGGAGATTTTCTCGTATTTGACGACCGTGATCCGCGGAAGTGCGTAGCAGAGCCGATGGTCGGGATGTGGAACGCCGCCGTGTTGGACGTAATCGCCCAAGTGAAGCGGCGGCAAAGCTTAGCTCGATAAAGCGCCATGTCCTCACGAAATGACCGAACGGGCTATGGCGTGGGGCTCGCCTGTGGGCTCAAGCTGGCGGAAAGCCGGGTTGGGGAGATGCTGCCAACGTGGATCGAGCAAAACTCCCGGCAATTCTTCCGCGCGATGCTGGGTGTCTATTCTCTTGTCGAGAATGCTGCGGCATCGAGAGTCGTCGTTCTAGATCCGAAGGTCTCCACGCCCGAGTTTCGGCTAGATTTGGCGGCGGGGGTACGGAATACGGCGCATTGGCCCGGAGCGACAATCAGGTTGTACGATATTTTGGGACTCCGGGTCGAGATGGAGCACTTCTGCAAGTATCACGTCGACTGGCTCAATCGGGATGGAGCGGAATCCGTGGTTGGACGCGAGTTAACTTTCCAAGAGGCGTTCACCGTCATGCAGGACATGCGATCGCTTCAATTTGCCGCGATGGCCGCGAATACGACGGCCGAGGCCGAATACTTGCCCGAGACTGCCCAGAAAGTCGGAGGAGCGATGATTCGGTCCGCTCTCATGTGGGTGCTAGGAACAACAACGATCTCAGAGCAATCCATGGCCGAGGTCTCTCAAATCGTCGAGGTGACTTCCGAAATCGCTCAGGTTAGTTGCAGGCTGATTGTCGGGTCCTGAGTGCACGCCAGATTCAGCGCCATGTGTGCGCGGTCGGATCGTCGTTGTCTCGCTATCGAGCTACTGGGAAAACAGTAGGAGCTCTACGACGATTTCAGTAGATGCGTGTGATTGTCGCAGCCGGTGGCCGGTGTGATCTGTAGCGATGAAGGCATCAACCAACTCGAATGCGTGCCGGCGTCATCGATGAGCAGCGAACGGAGAACTACCGCTGAAAGGGGATCAGAGCTGCCCTGATCTCGGTAGACCCGCCCTCTTGTCGCGCGGGCTCGCACGCGAACAGTGACACCGAAAAAGACGACCATGAACTCAGGAACACTCACACTACCATCCACCGAAACTGCATCGCATCGGGTCGAGTTCTTCCGACTCCCTGCACCCGGCAAACGTGATCCGCATTTCGGGCTGTCGCGCGGCTGGTACTACAAGGCCGCAGCCGCCGGTGAAATCAAAACGGTGGCCCTCCGCCAGCGCGGTGCGCTCCGCGGCGTTCGCCTGGTGGCCTACGATTCCGTGGCGGCTTACATCCGCCGGTCAATGGGCGAGATGAGCGCCACCAGCTTGTGAGGACGGACGGCAATTTCGCCGGAATGAATTGCGTCAGCGAGGGAGACGGCCAGATTTCCCGGCTGATGAATCCTGCGATCGAATCGGAACTCCGCGCGCTATCTCCGGCCGAGCGCATCCTGCTCGTGGAGGAGATTTGGGATCGCATTGCCGCCGAGCCCGAGAGCGTTCCGGTTTCGGCTTCACATCGTGTAGAGCTAGACCGGCGCCTTGATTCGTTAGAAAAGAATCCAGATCAGGGACGGCCGTGGGACGAAGTTCGTGACGAACTGCGCCGGCGCTGATGCCCGCCGTCGTCAGGCCAACGTCTGCGGCGTGCGCCGACCTGCTCGCGGCGCACGATTGGTACGAGCATCAGTCGCCCGGACTGGGCAAGGACTTCGTGCGGATGGCTGATGCCGCATTCGCCGGCATTACCCGCCAGCCCTTGCTGTTTCCGCCTGTTCATCGAGGCCTGCGGCGTGTCCTTCTGCGGCGGTTTCCTTACGCCGTCTATTACCGCGTCGATGACGACGCGATTCGCGTAATCGCGGTTCTGCACACCGCCATGGACCTCGGCCGCCTGGGAGAACGCTGACTACCGACAGCGGGGACGCGGATGCGGAAGCTAACGAGTGATTCGTTGTGGCCAGTACGCCGGGAATTGAACGAACTTGCCGCGTCGGCAAAGAACCAAGAATGGGGCTCAGACGACGCAGCCCGCTCCTAAGTGGTGCGAGGCTTACTTTCTTCGAGTTCGCGGAAATGACGGGAGGCAAACTCACTCTAGTTATTACACCAATTCTGGAACAAGTTGGCCTGTGATCTGGTACCTACGCGCCTCGCGCGTACGAGAGCGTAGGTACGGAAGGTACAGTGCTGGGCGTAGGGCGCAGACTTCTCGGTATTATGAGATCACCGAAAGTCCTCAACCACGTCTGGCACCGCAACGTCCCCGCTACTTGGGCCAATCGCTCACTCTGGCGAACTGACATCCCCGCAAGCGTCCTGTCCAACCCCGATGTCCACTCCGTATGCTACCGACTAGCGAGCGGTCTCTGCGTTCTGATTCGCATCGCTGATCTCCGTGACTCCGTCTGGGACGCGCCCCGTCGGACGAGTGGGAAGGTGGGGCCGTTTTACGTCGATCCACTCGCAAAGACGGTGAACGGCTGGTCGTCTAGCATGGACGTTCAGACAACGGCGTGACTTGGGAACCCACAGCCATCCTGGGGCGGCTGTCCTTCGGGGTCGCCGCCCTTTTTGTTTCACTTATGCGACGGATAAGCGTTTACGCAGTTATCCAAGCAAAATTATCGCTGCCCACACCAACCACGCTACAAATGGAAGGACGCAAAGCGTCTTGAGGATATAATGGCCCTGAACATCACCCGGCTCCCCTTTATTCCTGAAAACCAAATAGATGGAGCCGGAGCAAAAGACAATACACAGCAGCCATTTAATCGCGGCAATCATTGTCCCTACAACGGTTGGATGCTACCCCATCGTTACCGTGCGTGTATCGGTTAGTCAATACGGCTTTCGTTGCGCGCTCTTGATTGTTCGCACGCGTGACATTACGGATGCCTCTGCCTTTCCTACCTCTTTTGCTGTCACCGCAATAAGCCCTTGGGCTAGGGCTTCGAATCGCTGGGAGGGTGTCCGGGTACCTTCTTTTTTGACCACGGCGCAACGCTCCGCTTCCAGGCAAAACCAGTCAAATCGGCGACGCTTCGCCGCCGCGTTGCTCAGAACAGCTTCGGTAGCTTCGCCAGGGCCTTCCGCTTCGCCTTCGTTTCGATATGCGTGTAGTGGCGGCTGATCGCTTCGGAGTCGTGGCCGATGATGTCCATCGCCACCGCCTCGGAAACGCCGGCGTTTTTGAGCAGCGATGTCGCCGTATGCCGCAGCGAGTGGAACGAGATTTCGTGCACCGTCCGACGCCGCGAGCGGCCGTGTGCTGGTGCGCCTTCATCGCGTTGCTTGTCCCTCCGCCGTGCCTTCGCGAGGCCAGCGGCGACCAACAGATCGTAGAAGTGCTGCGACAGCCGCGAGTCGGCCGATTCGCCCGCCGCGACCGACGACGATTCCGGAAACAGTGGCGCCGACGGATCGTCCGACGCTGGCATTGTCTCGATGTGCGCCAGGAGCGGCGCCGCAATCGGGATTTCCATCTGGCGCCCGGTCTTGCCGGTCACGAACCGGATCACCTCCCGTTCGAGATCGAGGTTTTGCCAAGTGAGGTTCGCGATGTCCGAGAGCCGCTGACCCGTGTAGAACCCAAACAGGATCAGGCCGCGCCATTCGGCGGACGCATTCGCCAGGATGGCCTTTAGTTCGCCCAGCGTGAACGGCCGGCGCTGCTTGCGCTCGTCGTCCCGACGCCGGATCGCGTCGACTTTGCTCGCGGCGTTGTCCTGCGTCAGTCCGTCCTTGTAGGCCGCGCCAAGTGCGACTCTGAGATATTTCAGCGACTTGTTCGCGGTCGCGATCGAAGTCCGAGTCAGCACTTCATCGCGATACGTCACGATGTCGGTCTTCGAGATCTGGGAAATGTCCCGCTCGGCGCGAGGCCCAAGCGATTTCAGGAAATCGCGGACGACCTGTTTGTACGCCTGGAAAGTCCGGTTGGCCGTGTCGAGCTTCCGACGCTCCGCCCAGCGCGTCAGAAAATCCCTGGCTGTGGCGGACGGCAGCGGCTCGTCGTTCGTGATCTCGTAGATATCGGACAGCACGCGTCGGGCTTGCGCTTCGCCGAGCCGCTTCTGTCCGGCGAGCTTCGCGGCACGCTCCCATTGGTTCGCGATCCCGAGCGCCTTTCGCTTATCGCTCTGCTTCGTCGAGCGCTGCGCACGGGTTCCGTCCGCGTTGTAGAAGCACGCGAACCAGTAGGGGGAGCGAAGGCGTTTACGCAACGAGGCCATGCCAATTTAGTGACAACGTTAGTGCCAACGTCCAAGGGTATGTTCCCATGTTTCTGGACGTGTTTCTACGAGTGAAACAGCGACTTACACGACGCAGCCGTGTTATCCCCGGTTCGAGTCCGGGAGCGTCCACCATCCTTCGCTCAACCGCAACCGGTTGAGGCTACGGATGGCAGGCCATCCTGAAGCATTCGGTGTGTTAATCGCAGACGAAGCGAAGGATGCCCTCCGTAGGCCGAAGCCTCCGCAGGCATCACGAAGGAGGCTTGGCGAAGGAGGGCCAGATGTGCGACAAAGGAACTGCCGTGCACTACGTGTATATCCTCGAATCGACGCACACGCCGAGCGAGAAATACGTTGGAAGCACGGACAATCTCAGGGGCCGAATCGAGGATCACAACGCCGGGCGGTCACCTCACACTGCCAAGTTCCGCCCATGGAATCTCGTGTGCTATCATGCCTTCGCCGACGAGCGACGCGCGCTCGCGTTCGAGCAGTACCTGAAGACCGGCTCAGGACATGAATTCCGCCGACGCCACTTGGCGTTTAGCATCTACGCGGACTGTTTCGCAGAAACCCGCGAGAGCCACCATAGCGAACTTCTACACGAAAAGTTCCCGAAATAGCTGCGCACTGCACCTGACGCGGCGTGGACGCTGACCGAGCGTCAATACCTAGCCCAGAAATCCGACGTGTTCCGGCTAGCGGGCATCCAGAACCCCGGGAACGTGCTGCGGCACTCGTTCTGCTCCTACCACGTCGCAAAGCACAAGGATGCCGCCCGCACCGCCGTCATCCTCTGTCACGCCAATCCCCGAATGCTGTACCAGCACTACAAGGGAAGAGCGACGGCAGCAGATGCCACAAAATATTTTCAGATCCTACCGAGTCGCTAGCGCATCATATCGGCTTCTATTTCGTGAGCCACCAAAACACCGCGCTGGCGCCAATATTGATTGCGAAAGCATACACCACACTCCCGCACAGCTTGAGCGAGCTATTCTTCGACTTCGCGACCAGTTTTGTGACTAAATCATTATCCCCCGTAGTTATTTGGAAGATACTGAACTTAAACAGATTCTGTGCCCATTGCTCGACTTTCTTGTTCACCGCTAGGCCAAGATCGCGGGATACAAAGAACAACAACAGAGCTAGGATCAGAACCTGCTCGGGAGCACACCCGAACTTCGTTTCTAGCCCGCCGCTGACCAGCATTGTACCAGCGAGCAAAATATACGGGAGAAGGAACCGGTTCAGAAAAGCGATCTTCCTACCATGCTTCTTAACGAATGCGTCTATGCCAATGAATGAATACGGTTTATCCCTCGCCTCAATCCAACGATGCACCAATCCAAAAAACTCGTCGCACAAAATCTGACCTGCTCCTGAAACGGATACGCAGGTAGATCCCAGCTCAAAATCGACGTTGTCGATATCCTGCGGCGACTTGCTAAGTGCTGCCTGAAAGAACAACAGTGGATTAATCGGGTTAGCGATCCGGATCACCACCGTTAGTTCATTGTCTTCACCGTTAATATCGTGCGTGACGATCCACTTCAGTACTAGTCGCTCCGTCGTCTTTCCAGTATCTATGGTAGACTTACACAGGAAGCCAAGGTCCGACTTATCCAAATGGGTCCTGTCAGAAAACGAGAGCAGATAGCTGAAGCCGCCTGCCTTTGGAGTAAGCGACTGCAGCTTTGTACTTATACTTTCACAGAGAACTGCAATGCTGCCCGGCGTACAAAGATATCTTTCGGAGAAGATTTTCGTCTCAGTTCCCAACCGGGAACGAGTCAATGAATAGGGCCGGGCGAGAACTGCGAGCGGGGTAGAATCGGTTGAACTCATGGACGACGGTTATTTAACAAACCGCAATCCGGTCTCAAGACCGAAACCGCCTACGGCAATAGCCTCGCTACGCCTCCGGTCACTTACGTCGAGGATAAGCAAGGAAAGGCCGGTCGCTCCCAGTTTCGCGCTGGAGCTGTTCACGATGCCGCGCGCGACTGACCGCCAAACGAACTGAATCGCTCCGTCGTTTCGTCCCTCCTCCGAGGGACCGAAACCCCGGCACATAGGCTTCGAACTCCCTCACGAGGGAAGTCACTGCCGCCTGATCAATGCCCCAGCGACGGGCTGCTGCTGCCCCGCAATCGTCACCTGCGAGCAGATCCGGACGGCATGCGAACAGGAGCACCCATGCCCGTTGCTCAAGGTTGTTGAACGGCGAAGACGCTCCCCGACCGGCCGCTAGGAAAAGGAAGAACGGCGTCAGGGCTTCCGCCAGCAAGTCAATCACGGTCTGGTGGTGGAACTGGTAGACACAGTGAGCCTCCACCGCCGAGCCCTGGTTCTCCTCAATCTGTCGATTCTCCTGTCCATCGTCTTGGGCGTTGCAGCGGCTCGCGAATACAACTTGCAGGAACAAGCCTGTCTGCCACCCTGCCATTCCGTATTCCAGCCTACAACCCAGCTAAACAGCCTCAACCACTGTTAAAAGATGCAACAAAAATTCACCACGTTATTGGCATTGTTATTCTTGCTACCACTTACCAGCGTAAACGCTGAACTTAGTCGCAGGATTCCGATTCGAGACCCGCTCGCCGCAGACCGCACATATTTTGTTCGTCCGGACGGCGATGATGCTAACAGTGGATTGATCGACGACGCGACTGGTGCCTTCCGCACGATCCAAAAGGCGGTTAACGTTGTTTCAGAAGATCTCGATTTAGGCGAGTTCGACGTGACGATCCAAATTGCCGATGGAGTTTACACTTCTGGCGTGTGGCTGAGGCCGTGGCTCAGCTCAGGTAGCGAAGTAGTTCTTAGGGGTAACGTGGCATCGCCTTCCAGCGTACTGATAGACCTGACAACTCCAGGAGAAACAGGGGGATGCTGCTTTTACTCCGGTGGTGGCCGCCAGGTATGGCGCATCGAGGGTGTAAAGATGCAGACTAGCGCGCCAGGAGGAGCGTGCATCAAAGCTGATTACAGTGAGGTGGTATTTTCGAACGTTGTGTTTGGCGCGGCGACGGATTTCCATGTATTTGCCGCAAACCATGGGAAAGTTTTCGCGGCTGGCAGCTATTCAATCGTAGGCCCCGCGAAACGCCACCTCTACGCCATTCAGTCGGTAATACTGCTATCGCCCGCGGCAACAGTGTCTCTCGTCGGCACCCCATCGTTCGCGTGGCACTTCGCGGCATCCGAATCGTGCGGCGTTATCGACGTAACTGGCGTGAGTTTTTCTGGGCCCGCGACTGGAGCGCGATACTATGTTACATTGAACGGGGTGATCAAAGCATTTGGTACTATTTTACCGGGGAATGCAGCAGGCATAGCTGATTTCGGAGGACAATACCGGTAACCGAAGGAAGGGACCTGTTACGCGCAAGAGCCAACGGATCGTGCCGTGATTTTGTACCGCTGCGACGAGAGTGTCCGATGCGGAAAAGCTCCCGCTCCGCCCCTTGAAACTCGTCTACGCCCCGTCCGAGGCTGGCCAGTGAACAAAACTCGATCGTTGCAGCGGGCCACAACGGGCGAAGCGCCACGAACACGCTATCTAGTGGGGTGCCGTAATCGGAGGCTGCAGCGCCTCAAACGCGCCCAGATCGGGAGCCGCGCCGTTGAACGGCTGGCCGATATCCACACCAGCGTCGATCGCATCACTGCCCGGCGCCAGGTGCAGAAAACGGACCCTCGGAAGGTCGCCGTTCGGCTGCCGCGGCTTCGTCAGTTCCGCCTCGTCGACGCTCAGAAAATCCTCCGCGGTGATTTCCACGGGCAGAGTGAACGAATTGCCGCTCGCGTCGCTCCGCTGGAGATCGAGCCGCGCGACCTCGTTCTCCCGCGCCGCAAACCCGAGATTGTTCTTCAACCGGTGCCCGCGGCCATCGATCAGCGTCGTGTTGTCCGACGGTTCACGACCGAGCAGGTTAAAGTTCACGCGGTTTCGGTAGCCGGTGTTGTGAATGAAATCGAGTCCGCCGACGTGGTGATTCGCATAAAACCCGTTCGCCTTGTTCCGCACCGCCAAGCTGCGTCGGACCACATGGCGCGGAATCGGATCGGGCAGCCGATCGACCGGCGTGCGCGAAAATCCGCCCGCCTTGAACCCATTGCCGTTGGCGAGCGAACGAAACTCGGGCGAGTAGCCGTTGTAGAAGGCCCAGCAGCCCTCGATCACCGCCGCTTCCTCGGCGTGAATGAAATCGAAGCCGTCGTCGCTGTTGAACCAGGCCCGGCCGCCGCGGAACACGTTGCCGACACTCCCTTTCTTGCCGTGGTAGCCGAACCCATCGACATTGCCGCCCAGTCCGTCCTCCGACACCGGGTCGTGATTCCGATAGGCGTCGCAATTCAGCACGAGATTGTGGCTAGCCGTGCCGCCGATCCACAGTCCGATCGCCATGCCGTCGTGCAGGCTGAGCGCCTCGTAGACGTTGTGACTGCCGCGATTGTCGAAGCAGATCGACTGGGTGTGCTCCTTGATCGTCACCTGCACGCCGACCACCTCGAGCCCGCGCAGATGGAGCCACGAGCCGTTCACGCGAAACGCCGTCACCCGCCGCCCCGCCGGTTTGACGTGGGAGAAGTCGAACACCGGTCGTTCACCGGGATACGCCCAGTACCGAATCGGCCGGCCCGGCGCGCCGCTGCGCTCGAACATGACGACGCAGGCATACGGGCCGTCCCGGCCGGCGATCTGGGCCTCGCTCATCACGTAGGTGCCACCGCGGATGAACACGGTGTCGCCGGCACGCGCCGCCGACGACGCCCGTTGCACGCTGCCGAAGGGCGCTTCGATCGTGCCGGGATTCGCGTCCCGCCCGTCCGGCGCGACGTAGAACTCCGCGGCGACCGCCGCGTGCGTGAGCATGGCGACACACATGATCCGCAGGCCGTTCGCCACGCCGGATCCGGGGTCGCCGAGTCTCATAATCCACTGCGAATGGCGCGCCGGCGGCCGCGAGGCAAGCCGCGCGAAAGGCCGGCATGCACTTCCCTCGAGAGCTGGCGAAGGTAGGGTGCTCACTCCGTGAGCGCCGCGAACGTCGAGCGACTTCACGGCGGGCAGCGGAATGCCCGCCCTACCCTCTGAACTGTTGCGCGAAACTCCTTCCCCGCCTCTGGGAGTGCGAGCCTCTTGCCCGCCTTGGAAACGGATGCGGCCGGGACCCCGACGTGCCGGGGTAAACTGGCCGCGCCCACGCACGCGGACGCGGTTGTCCCTTGGAGCCGCAACGCCCTCGTCGCGGGGTTCGGCTCAAAAAACGCGACGAGGGCGTCGCGTCCCCATCTTCCCCTCCCGGGCTGCGGACAGGTAGGAGGCGATTCTACTTCCGCGTCGTCACGGCGCGTTTGCGGTCGGGAAACAGCGTCCGGCAAATTTCGCAGATCGTGCCATCGCAGCCGCGCGCAGTGCAGTGCTCCCGGCCATAATAAATGAACTGGAGGTGCAGCTTGTTCCAGCGCGCCTCCGGAAACAGCGCCTTCAAATCGCGCTCGGTCTGCTCGACGCTCTTTCCACTCGTCAGCTTCCAACGCTGCGCCAGCCGGTGGATATGCGTGTCGACCGGAAACGCCGGCACGCCGAACGCCTGCGTCATCACCACGCTCGCCGTCTTGTGCCCCACTCCCGGCAGCTCCTCCAATTCTTCGAACGTCCGCGGCACCTGCCCGCCGTGCTTTTCCATCAGCATCCGTGCGAGTCCGGCGATCGCCTTCGACTTCGCCGCGAAAAGTCCGACCGGCCGGATGATGCGCTCGATCTCCTTCACCGGCACCCGCGCCATTTTCTCGGGCGTGTCGGCGAGCGCAAACAGCTCGGGTGTCGCCTTGTTTACCGAGCGATCCGTCGTGTGCGCCGACAGCAGCACCGCGATCAGCAGCGTGAACGCGTCCTGGTGGTCGAGCGGGATCTTCGGATCCGGATACAGCTCGGCGAGCCGGCGATCGACGTAGGCGGCGCGTTCCTGGCGGGTCATGTTTGAAAGAAAAAGAACGCCGGCTGGAGAAAGGCAATCCGGGTTCCCGCGTGGAGGCATCGCGGCGCATTTCACCGTCCCTAAATTCCACGGACGAGACGCCCGTGCCACGCTGCGGAACGGAGTTCGCGATTGCGCGCTCCCGCCGCCGCCGTAGGGTCGGCGCATTCTTACACTCATGCTTCCGCCCCGCGACCTGCTCGCCCCGATCGACACCTTCCCGCGCCGGCACACCGGCGACAACGCGGCCGAGACCGCCGCCATGCTCAAGCTGCTCGGCGCTCGCTCGCTCGATGCGCTGGTCGATAGCGCCGTGCCGCCCGCGATTCGCCGCGGTCCGCTCGATTTGCCCGCCGCGCTGGGCGAAAGCGCCGCGCTGGCTGAGCTCCGCGGAATCGCCGCGCAAAATCAGGTGTTCCGCAGCGCGATCGGGCTCGGCTACTACGATACCGTCACGCCCGCCGTCATCCAGCGCACGATCCTGGAAAACCCCGGCTGGTATACGGCCTACACGCCTTACCAGGCGGAAATCTCGCAGGGCCGGCTGGAGGCGCTGCTTAATTTTCAGACGATGGTGATCGACCTCACCGGGCTCGAGATCGCGAACGCCTCGATGCTCGACGAAGGCACCGCGGCCGCCGAAGCGATGATGATGTGCCACCGGCTCAAAGAGGGCGACGCCTCCGCGCACCGGCAGTTCTTCGTTTCCTCCGCGTGTCATCCGCAGACGATCGACATCGTCCGCACGCGGGCGAAGCCGCTCGGCATCGAGGTGCTCGTGGGCGATCACCGCACCTACCAGCCGGATGCGCGCTGCTTCGGCGTGCTCGTGCAATATCCCGACACGACCGGCTCGGTCCACGATTTCGAAGCCTTTTTCGCCGCGGCGCATGCGGCCGGCGCGTTCACGATCGTCGCGACGGATTTGCTCGCGCTCACGCTGCTGCGACCGCCGGGCGAGTTTGGCGCCGACGTCGCCGTGGGCTCAGCGCAACGCTTCGGCGTGCCGCTCGGGTTCGGCGGCCCGCACGCGGGCTTCCTCGCGACGCGCGACACCTACAAACGTCAGATGCCGGGCCGGCTCGTCGGCGTTTCAAAGGACGCGCAGGGCGATCCGGCGCTGCGACTGGCGCTCGGCACGCGCGAGCAACACATCCGCCGCGACAAAGCCACCTCGAACATCTGCACCGCGCAGGTACTCCTCGCGGTGATGGCTTCGATGTATGCGATCTATCACGGGCCCGCGGGACTGCACCGGATTGCGCGTCGCACAAAGCTGCTCACTGATCTCCTGGCGAAGGGCTTGATCGCGGCCGGCGCGAAGGTGAACGCCGAGCCGGTCTTCGACACGCTCACGATCGGCAATGTCGCCGCGCAGCGCGTGCACGCCGCCGCCGCGGCCAAACGGTTCAACCTGCGTCGGATCGATGACTACACCGTCGGCGTGTCGCTCGATGAGACCACGACACTCGACGACGTGCGCACGCTCCTGACATTTTTCAATGAATCGGCCGACCTCGGCACGCCACTCGCGTTGATGAGCGAGAGCGACACGGTCTTCGCCGCACCGCATGCCCGCACGTCCGCGTTCCTGACCGCGAGCGTGTTCAACCGCCATCACACGGAGCACGAGCTGCTGCGCTACATCAAGCGGCTCGAGGCGAAGGATCTGTCGCTCTGCCATTCGATGATCTCGCTCGGCTCGTGCACGATGAAGCTGAACGCCGCCAGCGAGATGGCGCCGATCTCGTGGCCGGAGTTCAACCGGCTGCATCCGTTCGCCCCGGCCGAGCAAACCCGCGGCTACCAGCGGCTCTTCCGCGATCTCGAAACCTGGCTCGCCGAGATCACCGGCTTCGCCGCCGTGTCGCTGCAGCCGAATGCCGGCTCGCAGGGCGAATACGCCGGGCTGCTCGCGATCCGCGGCTTTCACGAGTCGCGCGGCGAGGGCCATCGCAACATCTGCCTGATCCCCACCAGCGCGCACGGCACCAATCCCGCCAGCGCCGCGATGGGCGGATTCAAGGTGATCCCGGTGGCGTGCGACACCAACGGCAACATCGACGTGGCCGATCTGAAAGCCAAGGCGGAGACTCACGCGCAAAATCTCGCGGCGTTGATGGTGACTTATCCGTCGACGCACGGCGTGTTCGAACCCGGCATCAAGGACATTTGTGCCGCGGTTCATCAGCACGGCGGACAGGTCTACATGGACGGCGCGAACATGAATGCGCAGGTCGGGCTCACCTCGCCCGGCCACATCGGCGCCGACGTGTGCCATCTGAACCTCCACAAGACGTTCTGCATCCCCCATGGTGGCGGCGGTCCAGGCGTGGGTCCCATCGGCGTGGCGCCGCACCTCGTGCCGTTCCTGCCGGGCCACGTGCTCAGCGAAAATCGGAAATCAGGAACGAGCCGCGCCAACGGCGCCGTGTCCGCCGCGCCGCATGGTTCCGCGTCCATCCTGATGATTTCCTGGATGTATATCCGGATGATGGGTCCCGACGGACTGACGCAGGCGACGAAGGTCGCGATCCTCAACGCCAACTACGTCGCGAAGCGGCTCGAGTCCTTCTTCCCGGTGCTCTACCGCGGCAACGCCGGGCTGATCGCGCACGAGTGCATCGTCGATCTCCGCGCGTGGAAGAAACACGGGCTCGAGGTCGATGACGCGGCGAAGCGGCTCATGGACTACGGCTATCACGCCCCGACGATGTCGTTCCCCGTGCCGGGAACGTTCATGATCGAGCCGACCGAGAGCGAGTCGAAGGTCGAACTCGATCGGTTCTGCGACGCGTTGATTTCCATCCACGGCGAGATGCAGGCCGTCGTGAACGGCGAGTCCGACAAGGTGAACAATCCCCTCAAACACGCGCCGCACACGGCGAAGGCCGTGTGCGCCGACGACTGGCCGCATCCGTATACGCGCGAGCTGGCCGTGTTTCCGAGCGCGTTCGCCCGGACCGCGAAGTTCTGGCCGAGCGTCGGTCGCGTCGACAACGTCTACGGCGATCGGAATCTCGTATGCTCGTGCGTCGGGATGGAAGCGTACGCGTGACGGCGCTGGGCCGGCGCTGCGCGTCGGAAATTCGAAATCCGAAATCCGCTCTGGAGACGCGGCGCCCTCGCCGCGTCGCTTGGCGGGCGTCCGCTTCGGGCCGCGACGAGGGCGTCGCGGCTCCATCGGAGCCAAGCTGTGGGTGTAGCCGGGCTCATCGAGCCCGGCGACAACGCCGACCCGTCCACTCTCCACTCTCAACCCTCAACTCTCATCTCTCAGCTCTTCTCCTCCCCCACCAGCTTGATCACTGCGGAATAATCCTCGTCGCTCATCCCGCGCGCCTCGGCTTCGCGCAGCGCGTCGCGCGCGGCTTCGAGTGCCGGATACTTGAGGCCAGCGGCGCCCGCGGCGGCGAGCCGCAGATCCTTGTGCATGTGCTTCACCGAAAACTGCGGCACGAAATCCGCCGCGCGCAGTTTCGGTTCTTTCAGTTTCACCAGACCGGAGTAACTCACGTTCTGGCTCAGCGCCTTGAAAAACACGTCGTCGCTGATCCCCGCGCGCCGTGCCATCGTCAGCGCCTCGGCGAGTCCCTGCATTTGCGCGGCGATGTTCAGGTTCATCGCCAGCTTGAACGTGCACGCCTGCTCGTTGGTGCCGATGACGAACCGCTTGCTCGAAATCAGCGCGAGCAGCGGCTCGATCTCCGCGATGAGCGCGCGATCGCCGCCGAGATAAAACACCGTCTGTCGTTGCTCAGCCGCCGGCTTGCTGCCGGTGAACAACGCGGCCACGTAGCGCGCGCCGGTCTTCTCCACCAGCGCCTCAAACCGCGCGCTGCTCGCCGCATCGATGGTGCTCGACTGCAGCACGACCTTGCCCGGCCGGAGCTGCGGCGCGATTTGCCCGAGCACGCTCTCCACCGCCGGCGGATCGGCCACGACGATCTGAATCACCTCCGCCGCCGCCGCGACTTCCGCGGCCGAATCTTTCCAGCCGGCCACGTGCGGCTTGGGCGTGCGGTTCCATGACGCCACCAGCGCGCCCGCCGCCGCATAGTTTTTCGCCCACACTTCGCCAATGATCCCAAGCCCGATCACGCCGATGGTTTTCATAGGTTTATCCAGAAATGAGCCGCCGCAGCTGCAAAGCCAAATCGCCTGTGCGCATTGGGCGCGATGGCCCCTGCACCGCTGCCGCGTTTACTTGACCGTATACGCCACGACGCTGTTGCCGAAAAACGTCGGCACATAAACGGTGCGCGTGGCGGGATCGTAGCCGATGTCGGCCGAATAGATTTTCTGCGCCTGCGTGTCCAGGAGCGTCTCGCGCGTGCCGTCCGCCTTCACGTAGTGCACGGCGCCGCGCCAGCACGAGACCAGAAAGTCGCCGTTGCCGACTGGTTCCACGCCATCGACGCCGCCAGACATCCCGTCGCAAATCAGCGTGAGCTGACCCCCGTCGGCCACCCGATACAGTCCCTCGCCATCGAGCACATACAGCACGCCGTTGTGCGCGAGCACTCCGTTCGGGCCTTTCAGGTTCTGCAGTAGCGGCCGCGCGTGGCCGTCCTTCACCTCGTAGACCTTTTTCCCGGGCGAGTCCGACGCATATACCACGCCGTGTTCGTCGACGGTGACATCGTTCAAGCCCTGCGCGCCCGGCACCGCGATGCGCTCGATAATCTTGCCGGCATCGACATCGATCACGACCAGGGCGTCCATGTCGCCGACGTACAATCGCGCGCCGTGCAGCGCCATGCCTTTCGGCGCATCGAGTCCCGTCACCCATTCTGCCGCGAGCACCTGACCATCGAGCCCGAGCTTCCCGATCGAACCGTGCCCGTCCTTCGCCCACGGTTCGCCTTCGATATTGCTCACATAGAGCACCTGTCGCGCGCGATCATGCAGCACGGATTCCGGCACCTTGAACGCAGGCGCGCTCTCCCAGATTTTCTTCAGCTCGTGGGCCTGACTGATCGGCGCCGCGGCGCCGAGAATCGCTAGCAGGGTGATGACGTGGGTCTTCATGGGGTGGATGGCTGGACGGATCGCGCACCCTTTCGGTGCGCGTCCACGCGGCTTATGCCACACCCGCTACAGTACCGGCGTCAACGGCGGGCCCACCACCTTGTAGAGCCGCGTCAGGATTTCCTTCGTGGTGAACATCCCCTCCGTGCCCGGGAAGGATCCGACTTCGCGATAGTTCGCCTGAAACGTCGGATCGTCGGGCGGCACGACGCGTCCGCCCGGTCGCAATTCGAAACTGCTCGTGTTCTGAATCGGCCACACGTCCATCGGGGCGAGCGACAGGATCCCGCCCACCAGCCCGTTCACCGCCTCCAGCCGAAGCGGCAGCGAGCGCCGGCCGATGACCCAGCTGTTCTCCGGCCGCAGGTCGCGCTCGATCTGGTCACGCAGCTCGCGGGCCACGACCTCGTCCTCGATCAACAGGCCGACTTCCGTGTTCAGGTTTTGCGAGCGCGGATCGAGGTTGAACGAGCCGATGAACGCGATCCGGTCGTCGATCACGAGCGACTTCGCGTGCAGGCAGAGAAAGGGATCGCGCGACTGCTTGCCGGCCGCGCGGCGTTCGCGGGCGAACGCCGCCAGCTCGTCGTAGCGCGGAAACAGCAGCGGCAGCGCCGCCGGCTTCGGTCGGAATTCGTGCACCTCGAGCCCGAGGTCCTGCACGTAGCGGTTGCGCAGCCGGTAGTTCGCCGAGTAGGCTAGCAGGTTGTCCGTCGAGGCGAAGCTGTTCGTCGAAATCCGGATCCGCAGCTGCGGCCGCTCCTCGCGCAGCTCCTGGATCAGCGTCTGCGCCTGCCCGCTCAGCACGAGATAGGGTGTCTGCATCAGGATCTCCGTGCGGGCCTCCTCGAGCACCGCCTTCAGCTCGCGCGTGATCCGGGCCGTCCGACCGAAAAACCCGCGCGATTTTCCCGGTCGATCGGAGAGGAACCGCGCCACCTTCACCGGCCGCAGCGGCTGGACGAACCGCGCGGTGATCAACGCGGCGTCGTCGGCCTGTTGAACGAGTTCGCCAAAAAACGCTCCGAAATCGTAGTCGGCCCGCGTGTCGTAGCGGCGAAACTTTCCGTTCTCGATCTCCGCCGCCACATCGATCAGTTCGCGGCTCGGCACCGAGTGACGATAGCCCCAAAATTCCTCAAACGTCTCCGCCGCTTCGCGCGCCGCCGGTCCGACGACCAGCACGTCGCGATCGCGATAATTCAATTCGGTCGAATGATCGAAGTAGGCGTTCTCGAGATTCCGGCCGCCGGTGATGAGGATCGCCTCGTCGAACAGCATCACCTTGCTGTGCATCCGCTGGTTCACCGCCTTGAACGACCACAGTCCGGCGGCGACGGTGTGCACGAACGACGGCCGGATCCGCGCCAGCGTCGGCCGGTAGTGCTTGATCTCGAGATTCGGATCGGCCGTGGCAAGGAAGGCCGTCAGCGCGGGATCCTGCTCGGAGAACGGCTGGTCCGCGATGACCCGCACCTTCACGCCGCGTCGCGCCGCCTCGATCAGCTCGAACATCACCAGCCGGCCGCATTCGTCGTTGGTCCAGATAAACGTCTGCACCTCGATCGAACGCCGCGCCTGCCGGATGAGGTGGATGCGCACGAGCAGCACCTCGTAACCGCCGTCGAGGATGACGACCCGGTTGCCCTGCGACGTGTCGCCCCGCGCATGATCGCCGAGCGCCGCGGCGACTGCCGGTCCGAACGGCGTGTCGACAAAGGGCAGCTCGGTGGTCGCAGCCCGGAAGCTCAGCGTCCCAAGCAGCAGCGGCAGTCCAACCAGCCAACACACACGGCGCGCGGAGACGGCACTCATCGGCTGCAAATCAGCCCAGGATCTCGAGGATCCGCGTGAACAGCCGGTTCACCTTGGCCTGGTTGTCCTTCACCAGGTCCTTGAACTTCGCGAAATCGATCTCGGTGCCCTCGAGCCCGTTCGCGTAGTTGTCGATCAGCGCGAGGCTGTTGTAGCGCAGGCCTAGCTCACTGCACAGATCAGCTTCGTGCGCCGCGGTCATCCCGACCACGTCGCCCCAGCTCTGCACGATCCGGATCTCCGCCTTGGTCTCGAACCGCGGTCCACGGAACTGCACATAGACCTTGCCCGGATGAATCTTGAACTCCGGCGCGAGTTTCTCGATCAGCAGCGGGATGAGGTTGTTCGCGATGCCAGGCGCGCCGCCTTTCAGCTCCTGATCGAAGAACGTCATCGGACCCTGCTGCAGCCCCACGTAGTCGGAACACGACACGAACGTGCCGGGCGGCAGGTCGCGCTTCAGTGAGCCCACGGAGTTGAGCGAGAGGATGTCCTTGAAGCCGAGGTCGGCCAGCGCGCGGATATTCGCGCGGTAATTGATCGAATGCGGCGGCAGCGGGAAGGCGTAGCCGTGGCGGTTGATAAGCACGAAATCGCCCTTCGTCTTGTAGGTCACCTGGCCGTAAGGCGTCGTCGTAGTCTTCACCTCCCAGGCCGAAAAGAGGTCGGAATTGACGATGCTGGTTCCGCTGATGAACGCGACTTTCATGCTCGCGAGTCACGCCGCAACGCGCGGGCGAGACAACGCGAAACAAGCCGGGCGCCTCGGTGGTGGCACGGGCGTCCCGCTGTGTTTCGAACCCACGGGCGGGGCGCCCGTGCCCACCCCTAGAGGCTGTCGTGCCCTTTGATCGAGCAGACCAAGGTAGGGCGCTCACTCCGTGAGCGCCGCGAGCGTCAGACGACTTCCCGGCGGGCAACGGAATGCCCGCCCTACCTCTGAAACGATTGTCTCGAGTGCATGACAGCCCCTATCCCACCCACGAGATCTTCTCGAACCGCCGCGCCAGCTCGACATCCTTCGCGGTCACCTTCCCGCCTGCATCGTGCGTGGCGAGCCGGACGGTCACGCGATCGTAAACGTTGGCCCATTCGGGATGGTGGTTCAGCGCCTCGGCCTCGAACGCCGCGCGCACCATGAAGCTCATCGCCTCGCGAAAGCTGCCGAACCGATACGTCTTTTCGAGCGCATCGCGCTCCCAAGCCCAGCCTTTTAGTTCGCCGAGCACCTGCTGGATGTCCGCCTGCGTCAAGATCGTTGGCATCGGGCAAGATGAATGCGCAAACCCGCCGCGCAACCGGAAGACGCGCTCACCCGCCGCGGACGGTGGGTTCACCTTCCCGGCGATGACGCCAGACCGCGGAAGCTGCCCATCCCCGCCAAACGCCCGCCGGCCACGAATAGTTCATGACTTTCCCAAAATGTTTGGGCTAACTCGGGCCGAAAGCATGCCCCCCACCGAAGCCCGATCCGTCGTTCCCGCTCATGTAGCCATCATCATGGACGGCAACGGACGGTGGGCGAAACAGCGCGGACTGCCGCGCATCGAGGGTCACCGCCGCGGCGTGGAAACCGTGCGCACCGTCACGTTCGCCGCACGCGATCTCGGCGTGCGGATGCTCACGCTCTACGCCTTTTCGGTCGAGAACTGGAAGCGCCCCCAGGACGAGGTCGGCGCGCTGATGGGCCTGCTCGAGTTTTACCTGAAGAAAGAGCTCGAAACGTTCGTCCGCGACCGCGTGCGGCTGCGCACGATCGGCCGAACGCAGGACCTGCCCGCCGGCGTACAGAAGCTGCTCCGCACGGCGATCGAGGAAACCCGGCATTTTACCGACTACACGCTCGTCCTCGCGCTCAACTACGGCGCGCGCACCGAGGCGGTGGACGCCGCCCGCGCGTACGCCGCCGCCGTCGCTGCCGGCACGGAAAAACTGAACGACGACTCGTGGGAAACGTTCAGCCGCTACCTTTACACCACGGGGTTGCCCGACCCGGACCTGATCATCCGCACCTCCGGCGAGACGCGGATCAGCAACTTCCTCTTGCTGCAAGCCGCCTATGCCGAGTTCGTGTTCACCCCGGTGCTCTGGCCGGACTTCGGCAAACCGGAGCTCGCCGCCGCGATCGCCGAGTACGCGCGCCGCGAGCGGCGGTTCGGCCAGACCGGTGACCAGGTGAAACCCGCCGCCGTCCAGCGGCCGTAACGCCTGCGGCGAACTCTTCCCACGCCGCAGGTCTATTTCTTCCGCATGGCTAAACGGATTTTGAGCACCGTCCTCCTCTGGGGACTCGTCGCCGGCGCGCTGGTCTTCTTCCGCACGGAGGGCGGCGTCGCGCTGATCACGCTGATCTCCGTGCTCACGCTGCGTGAGTTCTACCGGCTGATGCAGAGCGCGGGGCTGGCCCCGTTCGACAAACTCGGGATGGCGTTTGGCGGGCTGATCACGATCGCGCCGTGGCTCGAGATGCGGTTTGGGATTCCGGCCGCACACTGGCTCGCGCTCGCCGTGGTGGTTTTCTCGATCCGGATTCTGGGCGAACGCGAACCCAACAATCGCGTCGAAGCGCTCGCGGCCACATTGTTCGGCCTCGTTTATGTCGCGCTGATGCTGCAATACTTGGTGCGGATCGTCACTCCGCTGCCGACGGACACGATCGGGCCGGTCGGGCGGATCCTGCTGTTCGTCTGGCTTGTGGCCGTGGCGAAGTTCTGCGACGTCGGCGCGCTGCTCACCGGCCTCGCGATCGGCAAGCACAAGATGTCGCCGCAAATCAGCCCGAAGAAGAGCTGGGAAGGCGCGGTCGGTGGCGTGGTCGCCTCGATGCTGATCGGCGCCGCGCTCGCGTGGTGGTGGCGCGATTATTTTCCGGCTCATCTGACGCCCCTGATCGCGGGGCTCTTCGCTGCGCCGATCGCCGTGATCGGGATCGTGTCGGATCTGATCGAATCGGTGATCAAGCGTCGCGCAACGATCAAGGATTCCGGCGATACAATTCCGGGCATCGGCGGCGTGTTTGACGTCAGCGACAGCCTGATCCTCACCGCCCCGCTCGGGTATTTTCTGTTCGGGCTGGCGTGAGGTGGGGATCTGGGAGCGACGCCTCTGCGATGCTCGGGTGTGTCGGGCCCGGTGCCGACCTGCGCGCCGCGACGAGGGCGTCGCGGCTCCATGTTCAGGTTGTAGCCGGGGTCGGTGACCCCGGCGCTGGGCTCAGCGAGCCCGGCTACAACGATCACGCGCCGCTTACTTCCCCAGCTTCCGGAGGGCCTTGTTAATCTTGTCGAGATCGCACAGGTCCGGGTTGTAGTCCGGACCAAGCCACTCCACCCATTCGCGACCAAGTTCAGTGTCCGGCTCCTTGATGCATGCGAGCATGTCGTGAAACGCCTCCAGTCCCCCGCAGTCCTCGGGCGGACCCGCGCGTTCGCCAGCGATGCACACCGGATAGTGCACGTTCTTCTGCGGCGGCTCGATCTTTTCCACGTGGATCTCCACCTGCCAGCCTTCGCTGAAGTGGTAGCCGTAGGTGAATCGCTCGTGGTGTTCGAGATCGAGGTCGGCGAGCGTGACGTCGCGATCGTCCTCGATCGAAAGCTCCTCGCGTTTCAGCGGATTGCCGAAACGCAGGTTCTCCACGTTGAAGGCGTGGGTCTGGTAATCGAACCAGTCGAACGCCACCTGAATGCTGTCGTGCAGGCGCGACAGCCACATCGATTCGCGGACCACGAGCCGCCGCCACACCGCGGGAATCGTGCCGACGACGGACAACCGCAGAACGAAGACGCGCTCCGCCTGCCGCTGCGTGGCGCCTTGTCCCTCGTGAAGTCCAATCATGGCGCCACTACAGCGGGGAGCCTCGCCCGGCGCAAGAACGCGCCGGAGGTAGGGCGGGCATTCCGCTGCCCGCCGGGGAAGTCGTTCGACATTCGCGGCGCTCACGGAATGAGCGCCCTACCTTGGCCGCATCGACCAGAGTGACTGAAAATTTTCTAGAACCTAAACTTCACATACCCTTCCACGCGCAGCGGCAGATCCTGAAAAACCAGCACGTTGTTCGAGTAGTTGTCGCCGTTGTGAATCCAGTTGCGGCGATCGAGCACGTTGAGGATCTCCACGTCCACTTCCCACGTCGGTTGCCGGTAGAACAGGAACGCGTTCAGGAACACCTGCGCAGGGATGTGATATTCATTTGTGAGATTGCCCGGCTGCTCGCTTTGCCAGCTGCCGCCCAGCCCGCCGCCGAAGCCGCTCGGGAAGCGATACGAGAAACTGCTGTTCACGACCCAGCGCGACAAACCCGGAATCCGATAGTCCCCCGGCGGCAGCTTGTCCCACTGGAACCCTAGTCCGTTGCCGCGCCCGCCCGGTCCGTGGCCGGCGGCGTAGAGATTATAGAGCGAGGGACCGCCGGCCTGCGTCGCGGACGAGTGGTCAAATCGCCCGTCGATGAACGCAGCGTTGAACGTCGCGTTGAACCGCGTGGTCGGCTGATAGACCAGCTCCACCTCGGCGCCGCGGAACTTCAGGTTCTTCACGTCGCCACCCAGTTCGACTTCCTGCCGGTGCTGCTCGTAGACCGCGGCGCCGGCGTACAGCGTGTTCTCCAGCAGCGAAAGCTTCACGCCGGCTTCCGTCAGCTTGCTCAGGTTTTTGAAATCGTCCGGATCGATGATCCCCCGTCCCTGCGCATCTTCCTTCAGCATGATCCCGCCGCCCGTCACATTGCCGTGCACCGCATAGGCGCGCTGGTGCGTGGCGTAGAGCGTCGCTTTCGGCGTGACGCGGTAGATCAGGCTGGCGTTCCACGAGGTGGCCGTGTCCCTGTGCGTGTCGGACCACGGATTCTCCGCCGCCGTGCCGAGCGGGTCGGTCGCCTTGGCGTAGAAGCCATCGAGCCGCACGCCCGCCAGCAGCGAGAGCTTTTCGGAAAACCTGACCTCGTCCTGGGCGAAGAGCGCGGGATTCCAAAGCGTCGAATCCGTCGTCTCCGGACTGCCATACGACGCCGGGAAGAACAGCCGCCCGCCCGGGCCGGCGAATCCCGGCCAATAGGAATTCGGGTAGTCCGCCGTGTGACTGAACACGCGGTTCGGCCGCGTGAGATCATACTGGAAGAAATACTCGTTGAAATAATTCGTGTAGCCCAGCCGATCCTCCCAGCGCAGCGTGCCGCCGGCGATCACCGCGTGCGCGAGTCCGCCCTGTTCGAACGACGCGTGCCATTCGGTGCGGTTCTCGAAGGTGGTTTGCTCGGCCCACTCCGCATACTCGAACGCGTGATAGCGGCGGCGGTCCACGTATTCCGCCAGCGTGCGGTTCACCAGCTTCTGCTCCGGCGCGAGTTGCAGCGTGGCGATGAATTGGCCGCGCACGATGTTGGCGTTGGAGAAATCGCCGACCGACAGCAGCGTCGCGTCGCGCGGCAGGTCGACCCACGTCGTGCCCGGGATCGTGCCGGCGAGCGCGCCCGCGTCGGAGTAGCCGAGGTCGGGGAGATCGCCGGTGTAGTAGCGGCCGTGGTCGATCAACTCCTGATTCGGCCGATTCACCCCGAGCAGCTGCGGCGTGGCCTGCCACATATATTGCGCGTTCGCCTCGAGCGTGAGCGCGTCGTTCGCTTCGCGGATCCACGAGGCGAACAAGTCCTGCCGGTCGTCGCGGCCGCCATGGTTTTTGAAGAACGTGTCGTCCTCCTTCCCTTCGTAGCTGAAGCGCCAGGCGGATTTGCCGTCGGCGGCGGGCGCGGTCGTGTCGACCTGCCACGAGCCATTCAGCCACGAACCGCCGCGCGGCACCCAGCTGCCGAGCCGTGCGGTGACGGTCGTCTCGCGCGTGAACTTCGGCCGTTTGGTCGTGTAGTTCACGTAGCCGCCAGTGAAGAAGCCGCTGCCGTAGATCGCCGAGCCCGGCCCGCGCACGATGTCGACGGCCTCGACGCCGTTGAATGATGGCATGACGCCGAAATTGTTATAGCTGAGCCGCTGGCCGTTGAGAAACGTTTCGGCGAGGTCGCCGCGGATGTTCGGGATCGTCGCCTTGCCGTAGCTCGCCGGCGCATAGCTGCCGGGAGCGAACGCCACGAACTCGCGCACGCCTTCGATCCCGCGCTCGCGCAGCAGCGCTTGCGTGATCGTCGACGCGGAGCGCGGCGTCTCGAGCACGCTCCGGCTGTCGCCGAAGAGCGACTCGAGCGGGCGCGTGAGCGGGTTCACCGAATCTTCGATGGGCACACCGGTGACCTCGAAGCGTTCGAGCCGCACGGTTTCGTCGGCGAACGCCGGCGGCGCGTCGGCGGGATTCGCACTGGGCACGCTCGCGGCGGGCTGCGCGCGCAGCGTGGAAGCGGCGGCGAGCACCGCGGTGAGGAGGAGGATTCTTGTCGGGAGTTGCATGGTTGGAATGCCCGACCGGAATCGGTCTCCCGAGTGAAGGGGCGGCGTGTGCGCCCCAGGCGCGACTCACGGCGCCTGCTGTTTCCTTCGTCGGTATGAGCCGTTTCAGGTTCGAAGGGTCGAGCAGCCGAGCGCGCCGCAATCTCAGCCCTCCGCGGAGGACACCCCTACAGGCGAACGCATACAACGCGCGGCCAGGCCGCGGGCGCAAGCACTTCTTCGTGGACGGCGTCGCTTGACGAGACGCGAGGCTCGCGGGTCCGCGAGGCCGGTCGCCTGGGCCGGCCTTCAGAGTTTTTTCACCGATACGAGGTATCGGGGATTCTCTGTTCCTTCGTGTCGGGGAACTTACTCGTTTTTGACCGCGGGATTTTCTGTGAGCGACCGATAGGAGGACCCGTCGGCGGCTCGTCCGGCGCCGCGCGACTCAACCTCAACTTCCGAGACATGCCTAATGTTCCTCTGCTTCGAACTGTGCTCGCGACCTTCGCGTTCGCCAGCGCACTGTATAATTTCGCATCCGCCCAGACGTCCACGGGTCCGGCGGTCGCGACGCTCACGCTGATTGATGCGGCCGCGCAACGCGATCTACGCGTGCTCGACGCCAGCAGCACGATCGTGCTGTCCGTCGACGGCAAAGCGCTCAATGTGCGCGCGGAGGTGAGCGGCAGCGCTGGCTGCGTCGCCTTTTACCTGAACGGATCACACATCCGCACGGAGAACCTCGCGCCCTACGCGTTCGCCGCCGACGACTCCGGCGTTTACCGCAAGTGGACGCCGCCGCTCGGCAAGAGCACGCTGCGCGCGGTCGCGTATTCCGGCGCCAACCGCAGCGGCACGGCCGGCGTCGCCAAAGAGGTGGTGCTGGAAGTTCTCGCCGATGCACCCGTGGCCCCGGCGCCGATTACGGAGGAGCCCGTGGTTGCGCCTGCACCCACGCCGACCCCGACCGGTTTGGCCGTGACCACGCTGATGCTGATCAACACGACCACTCAGCAGGAGCTGCATCCCCTTCAGGCGGATGATCCCATCGTGCTCTCAACCTGCGGCTCGGCGCTCAATGTGCGCGCCGACGTCAGCGGCAAAGTCGGCAGCGTGGCGTTCTACCTCGATGGCAAGTTCGTGCGGTGCGAGAACGTCGCCCCCTACGCCCTCGCCGCCGACGACTCCGGCCGGTTCTACGCGTGGACCCCCGCGCTCGGCACGCACACCCTCCGCGCGGTGCCGTACCCGAAAGCGAATCGCTCCGGCACGCCCGGCGCCACGCTCGAGGTCTCCTTCGAGGTCTGTCAGACGCCGAAGGTCGTGTTCGAGCCGTTCAAGATGTATGGCAGCAACGGCGCCCTGAACCTCTCGGCCTACGAGGCGTTCGCGCAGTCGTACGACGAGCTGACCATGGAGAAACGCCTCGGGCCGGCATTCGCTGACCTCCACGTCAATACACCGGAAGATCGGCCGACGCTCTATCGTCCACCGTCCTATTCCCGCGTCAGCGGCTATCCCCGCACGAATCCTTACGAGCTCGGCACCAACCCCACGACTGACGGCGACTACTGGAGTGACAGCGGTCAAGTCGGCTACATTCCCGACGACCCGGTGAACGATCCCGGTCTCGACCGCATCCAGACCTACGCTTACTACGACAAAGTCTTCGCCATCAGCCCGCGGTTGGACTGGGCCAGCGGCCGTCCGCACCCCGAGCCGCAGACCCGCGACTCCTACTACCAGACGCTGTTCGGGACCAACCCGATGCAGCCTGTCGCGATGGTGCGCAGCTATGGCATGCAGCAGAACGAGGCGCTCGTCCTCTACCGTGGCGGGCTGCTCGGCGTCGCCGGCATGCAGACCAGCCGGGGCTCGAACGAGCGTCCTTATCCCGGACTGAAATTCCCCGCCCACAAGGTGCCGACCGCCATCGCCATCACGACCGCGTGTGAGTTCGCGCTCGTCACGATCTGGGACACCGAGCTGAAGAAAGGCCAGCTCGCGGTGATCGCCCTCGAAGGGAAATACCTTCCCTTCCACACCTGGCCCTACATGGGGCTGGCGAACCAGGGCAGCTGGTCGGCCTTCAAGCTCCTCGGTTATGTGGACCTGCCGATGACGACCCCGACCGCCGTGGCCGCCGCGAGCAACGCGTGGTGGAGCGGCCCGTCGCAGACCGGCGGACTCGTGCTGAGCCAGATCGACCTCTCCTACGACAAGCACCGGCTCAACGTGTACAGCGGCGCGTGGACTGCGGTGGTCGCAAAAAGCGGCTATGCCCTGGTGGCGTCGCAGCACGACAACAAGGTCGCCATGGTCGATCTCACCCCGCTGCTGAGCTACATGCGCGAGAGCTACCTCAGCTCCGCGGAAAGCTTCAAGCGCACGATGGCCGCCCGTGGTACCGGTGACGCGAACTTCCCCGAGGCGTTCACGGTGAAGCCACAGATCACTCCCAAGGTCGTGTGGACGGAGACCGTCGCCGAGCCCACCGCCGTGCTCGCGGGCTTGAAGCTCGATCGTTGGACCAAGGATTATTTCAAGGCCTATGTCGCGTCGCGCGACGGCACGATCAGCATCATCGACACGAGCTCGCTGATGAAGCGCAGTTCGTGGGAGCGCCTGGGCGCGCTGCGGATCACCGGCACGTTCAATGTCGGCGCCAATCCGGTCGACATGTGCCTTGCCCGTCGGAGTGACTCGAACCTGCCGCTGATCCCCTACGTCGACGGCAAGCAAGTCACCGACACCCGCAACAACCTCCTGTACATCGCCGTGCGCGGCGAGCGGAAGGTCGTCGCGGCCGTGACGTTCGAAGGCAAGGGCGCGATCTATCGTACCATTCGCGATGTGCGCATGGGCGATCCGGTCGCCGTCAGCACCGCGATTCGCGGGCCGATCGTTTCCGTCGCCGATTTCCGCGGCAAGAAGATCCTGAGTTTCCGCGTGGGCCGCATCAACGACACCCGCAACGACAAGATCTACGGTTGCGGCGCCGATGGCACCGACCCCTTCGAGCTCGCCGGTGAGCTGCCGTTCGCGGGCCATCCTTTCCTCGTCAACTCCGCCAACACCAACTGATCGCGGGTCCAGCTCGTCACAAGCGATAGCGGCGCCGAGTTGCCGCGACTGGGAAGAAACCCGAGGGCCCGACGCCCTCGGGTTTTTTGCGTCGCCGCGCCCCGGCGCCGCGCGGTATCCGGCCGTCATAAAATTTCCACGGTGAAAAAACTCAGTGGAACCTTCCGACGCCTGTTGGTGTAAACCGGACACCCGGGTTCCATGGTTCCGCGCTTCAGGTCTACCCCGCGCCTACCCGGCCGAAACCCTGAGGCTCGCCCCACCGGCGGAATCCCGGGCGACGTATCGTAGATTCACCTACGGTGCGGGTCGGGTAACTTACCCGGTTTTTACTAAGAAGAGACTTCCCATGCCGCATCAGGTTGTTCTTATCCGGGGCACCAGGTCCGGCTTCTTAACCCAGAACCAAAAAAACCAACCTGTGTAATGCTCCAACGCTGTTTCGTCGCTGTCGTCGCCGGTCACCTCTTCCTCACTCTCTGGGCCGCCCCCGCCAAAGCCCAGTCCATGTATACCTCGACCGGGGCGCTGAATCTTACCACCTACAACCTTTTCGCTAACAGCTACGACAAAGCTACCATGGAGAAACGGCTCGGGCCGGGTTTCCTTGACCTGAGCCCGACGGCCAAAGACGACCGCCCCACGCTCTACCGGCCGCCTTCCTACACCCGCACCTCCGGCTACATCCGGACCAACCCTTACGAGCTCGGCTCCAAGCCCCAGACGGACGGTGACTACTGGAGCGACGCCGGCCAAGTCGGCTATGCGCCGACGACGTCGACCGATCCCGGTCTCGATCGGATTCAGACCTATGCCTACTACGACAAGGTCTTCGCGATCAGCCCGCGGCTCGATTGGACCAACAAGCCGCATCCGGACCTGCAGACCCGGGAGCCGGGCTACAAGACGCTGTTTGGTGAGCTTCCCGTACATCCCATCGCGATGGTGCGCAACTACGGCATGCAGACCAACGAGGCGCTGGTGCTTTATCGCAAGGGCTACCTCGCCGTCGCCGGCACCCAGACAAGCCGCGGCGACAAAGATCGCCCCTATCCGGGTTTCAAATTCTCGAGCAACAAGCGTCCGACGGCGATTGCCGCGACGACGGCCAACGAATTCGCGCTGGTGACCGTGTGGGACACCAATGCGAAAAAAGGCCAGCTCGCCGTCTTCGCTCTCGAGGGGAAATACATCCCTTTTCACACCTGGCCATACATGGGGATGCCCAATCAAGGCAGCTGGTCGGCATTCAAGCTGCTCGGTTACATCGACCTGCCGATGAAGACGCCGACAGCCGTCGCCGCCGCCAGCAACGGTTGGTGGAGCGGTCCTTCGCAAACGGGCGGGCTCGTGCTCAGCCAGATCAAGCTCGATAACGACGGCCACCGGAAGAATGTCTACAGCGGCTCCTGGAAAGGCGTCGTGGCCACCGGTGGCTACGCGATCGTCTCCTCGCAGTTCGACAACAAGGTCGCGATCGTCGATCTCACGCCCCTGTTCACTTACATGCGCGAGAGTTACCTGAGCTCGGTCTCGAGGTTCAAGTCGACGCTCGCGGCGCGCGGCACCGGCGGCAGCCAGTTCCCGCAGACCTTTGCGGTGAAGCCCTCGATCACTCCCAAGGTTGTCTGGTCGACCACGGTCAAGGAGCCCACCGCCGTGCTCGCGGGGCACCGGCTGATCCGCTGGACCAAGGATTACTACAAGGCTCACGTCGCCTCACGCGATGGCACGATTTCGATCATCGACACATCGTCGATCATGAAGCGGTGGTCGTGGGAACGGAAAGGCACGCTCCGCATCGCCGGCACGTTCAACGTCGGTCGCAATCCGGTGAGCATGGCTTTCACCCGCCGTGGCGAAAGCGGCACCCTGCCGTTGCTGCCCTCCGTCGACGGCGAGCAAACCGATCCGGATTTCCTGAACAACCTCTTCTACATCGCCGTTCGCGGCGATCGGAAGGTCGTCGCCGCGGTCACGTTCGAGGGCAAGGGCGCGGTTTACCGCACCATCAAGGACAAGCGCATGGGCGATCCGGTCGCGGTCAGCACCGCGGTCCGCGGGCCCATCGTGTCGGTCGCGGATTTCCGCGGCAAGAAGATGATCAGCTACCGCGTGGGCAAGATCACCGATAAACGGAACAACAAGGTCTATGGCTGCGGCGCGGACGGGAAAGCTCCGTTCGAGTTCGCAGGCGAAGTCCCCTTCGCCGGTTATCCTTTCCTGCTCAATTCCACGAACGTTAACTGATCGCAGGTCCAACCTACCATCAAGCGATAGGCTCGCAGCGTGAGGTCACCACGCTCGCAAATCAAAAAGACCGGCGGCCCGCAAAGGCCGCCGGTCTTCTTTTTTGGGTAAGAAAGCCACCAAAACAGGAGCCGCTCCTTGCGGAGCGGCTCGAGTGACCTAACACCAAGCAAACCGTAAGAACTACAAACATCACCGCCCTTGCGGACAGTGCTGACTACACAAAGATAGACGGGGGCTGATTCAAAACGCTCAAAAAAAGCCGAAGTTCGTCGGCGATAATTTTTAGCGAACGACAAGTCGTTAAAAATCAGCAATTAAAATCCAGCGTGCGATCGTCGCCCAAACAAAGTTTGGCGCGAGCGGGCGGAGCGATGAACGGATACGACGCCAGGAGCTGCCCCGCCAAGCTCCGCGCACCCAAAGATCCTGGGCTGCACGATCGCCGGGTGACGATATGACCGGGATTCCACACCCGAGCGGGAGCAAGAGAACTCGGACGCGGCACCAGCGTGGTTTTTGGGGTCTATGATGGAGTTTACTCCCATGAACGAAACCGGCTTTCTCTACATCGCTACCGGCGAGAAATTCGTCCGCGAAGCGCTCCGCTCGGTCGCATCGCTGCGGGCCCACATGCCTTCGGCCCGCACCTGCTGTTTTACCGACGCACCCGAGCGGGTGCGGGAACACTTCGACCTCGTCGAGCGAATCGAGAAGCCCTATCGGAATTTCTTCGAAAAGATTCCGCCGCTGTCACGCACGCCGTTCGAGCGCACGATCTTCGTCGACACGGACACGGTCTTCGCCGCGCCGATGCTGGATGTGTTCGATGTGCTGGAGCGTTTCGATCTCGCCGCGGCGCCGGATCCTTTCTGGTGCGAAATCCCCCGCGTGCCGGCCGCGTTCCAGCAGCTGAACACCGGACTGATCGCGTATCGGAACAATGCGAAGGTCCGGCAGTTTTTCACCGAATGGTTCGATGACTACGAGAAGGGCTTCACCGCGGCGGGTGCGCCGAGACACATGCACGATCAGGCGGTGTTTCAGCGGCGGCTTTTTTACTCGGACCTGCGGATCTATGTCCTGGCGCCGGAATATAACTTCCGGCTCACCTGCCCGCAGCTCGCCCGCATTTGGGCCCCGGTTCGGATGCTGCACGGGCGGCACACCGACTTGGCCGATCTCGGTCGCCGCGTAAACGCGCAACACGACGTGCGGATCGTCTGGCCGAACGCGCAACATCTCGTGCGCAGCAACATGTTCCTCGTCAGTCGCGCCGGCGACGCGATCCTGCGCGCGGCCACGGCCCTTCCGAAATTCGCCGTGAAGGCCGCGCTCGACGCCCAGCGGTGGATCCGCAGACCCGCCAAGCCGGTGCGCGTCCCCGCGCCAGCCGCGGCTCCCGCGGCCGCAGGCGGCTGAGCCTCCCTTCGTCTCGCCACCAATCGAAAGCCGGAGCGCGTGCTCTCACGCAGCGGACTCGGGCGGCATGGCTGCCCCGGGCGAACCGTGGCGCAAATGCCGCGGCTACGGTCGGATTGCCGGCAGTGCGACCGGCTCGGAGACCGGCTCGGCAGAGGGTGCGCCCGCCGGTGAAGGCACAGGCGTGCTCTTCAGCGGATACGTAAACCGTCGGCCTTCGAAATTCCGAAACACCACTTCCTCGTCGGTGATTTTTTCGAGGTAATCCGGATTGATCGGCACTTTGCCGCCGCCGCCGGGCGCATCGATCACGTACTGCGGGATGGCGTAGCCCGTGGTATGCCCGCGCAGCGCCTGGATGATCTCGATGCCCTTGCGCACATCGACTTTGAAGTGCGACCCGCCCGTGATCAGATCCATCTGGTAGAGATAGTAGGGCCGCACCCGCATCCGCAGCAGCCGGTGCACGAGCGCCTTCATCACCTCGGCGTCATCGTTCACGCCCTTGAGCAAAACGCTCTGATTGCCCAGTGGCACGCCGGCGAACGACAGCCGATCGCACGCCTGCTTGAGTTCGGCGGTGGCCTCCTTCGGGTGATTCACGTGGATGCTCATCCAGATCGGGCCGTGTTTTTTGAAAACCTCGCACAGCTCCGGCGTAATCCGTTGCGGCAGGAAAACGGGAATCCGCGAGCCGATCCGGATGAACTCCACATGCGGGATCGCCCGCAGCCGGCTGATCAGATGCTCGAGCTTCCGGTCGGACAGGAGCAACGGATCGCCGCCCGAGAGCAGCACGTCGCGCACCTCCGGGTGCGCCTCGATGTAGCGAAGGCCCTGCTCGTATTCCGGATGGAAATTGTAGTCCTGCGCGTTCGATACCAGTCGGCTGCGCGTGCAGTAGCGGCAATAGGAGGCGCAGCGATCCGTGACGAGGAACAGCACGCGATCGGGATACCGATGCACCAGTCCGGGCACCGGCGAATGCGCGTCCTCGCCCAGCGAGTCGAGCTGCTCCTCGGCCGAAACCTGCATCTCGCCAGCCCGCGGGATCACCTGCTTGCGAATCGGGCAGTTCGGATCCTCGCGGTCGATGAGATTGAAGAAGTAGGGCGTGATCGCGAGCGACAGTTTGTGATTCGCGAACAGGCACCCGGCCTTCTCCTCGGGCGTCAGGGTCATGTAACGCTCGAGCTCGGCCACGCTGGTGAGCCGGTTCTTCAACTGCCACGTCCAGTCGCGCCAGTCGGATTCGGGAATGTGCTGCCACAGCCCTTGGCCCTCGAACCAGGCTGTGCGGTTATCGTGGTAGGACATGACGTCCGGATAGGCCTAAGCGGGCCGGCCCCCCTGTCAAACGGCGTCCGGGCTTTTTCTTTTCCTGTTTTTACCGGTTTCCTCGTCAGTCGCACGTTTCCCCTTGGCACCCTTGGGGCGAGGTCTTTTCGTCGGGCTTTAATGTCCTCATCCAAGCCCGGAGTCCTCGCCCTCGAAGATGGCACAGTGTATCGCGGTCTCGCTTTTGGCGCCGAGGCGACAATCGCCGGCGAATGCGTCTTCAACACCTCGATGACCGGGTATCAGGAGATCATCACTGACCCGTCGTATTTCGGTCAGATTGTAACGATGACCGCGGTGCAAATCGGCAACTACGGGCTCACGCCGGAAGATGAGGAATCGAGCGGACCGAAATGCGCCGGGCTCGTCGTCCGCGAGCTTTCGCCGGTGGTTTCCAACTGGCGCGCCACGATTTCGCTTTCCGACTATCTCGCCAAAAACGGCATCCCCGGGCTCAGTGAGATCGACACCCGCGCGCTGACCAAGAAGCTGCGCGTCGATGGCGCGATGAAGTGCTGCCTTTCGACGCTGCCGATCAGCGACGACGAAGCCGTCCGGCGCGCCCGCGAGTGGCAGGACATGGCTGGCAGCGATTATGTGAAGGACGTCACCTGCGCGCAGCCCTACCTCTGGCAGCCCGACGCGGCGGCGAACTACAACGAGCCTTACCTGCCGGTGGGCACGACGATGAACGCGCCGGCGGTTCCGAGCCGCAAGTTCCGCGTCGCCGCGTTCGACTACGGCGCGAAGCACTCGATCTTCCGCAAGCTCGTCCGACACGGCTTCGACGTGCAGGTGTTCCCGTCCACCTCCACGCTCGAACAGATCCGCGAGCAAAATCCGGACGCGGTGTTTCTCTCCAACGGCCCCGGCGATCCCGCAGCGCTGCGCTACCTGCATAAAACCGTCACCGGTCTGCTGCCCGACTACCCCGTGTTCGGCATCTGTCTCGGCCACCAGATGATCACGCACGCGCTCGGCGGCGAAACGTACAAGCTCAAGTTCGGCCACCGCGGCGGCAATCAGCCGGTCAAAAACCTGGAGACGGGCAAAGTGTCGATCACCGCGCAGAACCATGGTTTTGCCACCGATCCGAAATCGATCGAGCAGCGCGGCGCGAAGGTCACCGAGATCAATCTCAACGACCAGACCGTCGAGGGGCTGCGCCACACCTCGCTGCCGGTCTTCAGCGTGCAATATCACCCCGAAGCCGCGCCCGGCCCGAACGACGCCGATCCGCTCTTCATCGATTTCTACAATCTGGTCGCCGCGCGCAAAGCCGGGAAGATCTGAGCCCGCGGAAGACCGTCTGTAGCCCACGGCTCGCGTCGTGGTTCGCGCCGTCACCGTCGCAGCTGCATTTGCCGCGCGCTACCACCCGCACACGCGCATCGCGGCGGCAATGTCGTCCATCGTGAACGGCTTCGGCACCATCGCATCGATGTTCAATTCGGTCAGCGTTCGTCGGACCTGCGGCGTGAGATAACCGCCGACAATCACCACCTTCATCCGCAGCGACCGCTCGCGGATCGAGCGCGCCACCTCGAAGCCCGTCGCGCCCGGCATGTTCACGTCGGTGATGCAGAGGTCGTAGTGATTGCCCGGCGTCGCGAGCATCCGCAGCGCGGCGCCGCCATCACAGGCGACGGTCACGTTGTGTCCCCAACGCTGGAGAATCCGGCTGAGCGTCGCGGCCACCTGCGGCTGGTCATCGGCCAGGAGCACGCGCGCGGTGCGACCGGGCAGCATCGTGTGCGCGATCGCCGGCGGCAGGCCTGGTTTGTCGGCGGGCGCGGCGGTGGCCGGCAGCAGCACGTGAAACGCACTACCATGACCGACCTGCGTCTCCACCTCGACCCGGCCGCCCATCGTCTTGATCAGGTGCCACACGGTCGCGAGCCCGAGCCCGGTGCCCTGGCCGACTTCCTTCGTGGTATAAAACGGTTCGAAAATGCGCTCCCGCACTTCGTCCGCCATGCCCATGCCGTTGTCGCGCACCGTAAGTTGGTGATATACGGATGCCGCTTCGTGCGGCGAGCGACTGCCCGCCGGCGGACGCGCGCCATCGGCGAACTCCACGTGGATCAGCGGCGACCAGCCCGGGGGCGCGTGTCGTGCCGCCTTCTCCAGCAGCGTGTCGCGCGCGTTCAACACCAGGTTGATCACGATCTGCGCCACATCCGTGCGATTCTGCAGGATCCAGCGCGCCTTTGGCGTCGGCTGCAGCTCGATTCGGACGCGCCGGTCGATCGTGTGGCGCAGCAATTCCAGGTTGTCGTTCACCACGGCCACGAAATCCAGCGTCTCCGGATTCACTGAGGCACGCCGGCCAAACGTCAGGATCCGCTGGGTCAGATCACGCGCTTCCGTGATCGCCGCGATCACTGGTTTCAACTGATCGCCCACCGGTCCCGCCGGCGCGATCCCATCGCGAATCATCGTCGTCTGCAGCAGCATCGGCGTGAGCAGATTGTTGAACTCGTGCGCGATCCCTCCCACCAGCTCGCCGATTGCCCGCAGCCGCCGGCTCTGCTGCAGTTCACCGTCGCGCCGCTTCAGATCCGTGATGTCCGTGTGGCTGCCAACGACCCGCGTGAGATTGCCGGCTTCGTCGGTGACCGTGATCACGCCGACGAGCAGCCAGCACCACGACCCATCGTGGTGGCGAAACCGGGCCTGATAGACGCACGGCTCGCCCGTGCCGCGGTGCTTTTCCCAAGCCGCTTTCTCCACGGGCAGATCGTCGGGATGGATCAGCCCCCGCCAGCCTTCCGCGGTCGTCGGCATCTCACTCGCGGACAAGCCCAGCATCGTCCGGCACCGTTCGCTCGCCTCCAGCCGGTGGGCGACCACGTCGTAGTCCCAGATGCCGTCGTTCGAGGCCTGCAGCACGAGCTGATTCCGCTCCTCGCTGACGCGGGTCGCCGACTCGGCCTCCTTCAGCCGCGTGATGTCCATCACCACGCCCACCAGATTCCATTCCGTCGCGTTCACCCGCTCGATCTCCACCTGCTCGTGCAACCAGAGTGTCTCGCGTGCGGTGACGATCCGAAACTCCTGCCGGTAGCTCGGCGCATCGGCATGCAGCGCGGCCCAGCTGAGCCGGTGCATGTCCTCGATCTCGGGGATATTACACGGGCCCCAGAGATCCTTCTCCGTCGCCGGCAGTTCGGCCGCTTCAAATAATCGCAGGCGCAGCGCCGACATCGGAACCTGGAAGGACCAAGCCAGCTTCCCGTCGATCTCGCGCACCCGCGCTTTCCACAAGAGGCAGTTGGCGCTCGCCACGATTTGCCGGAAACGCTGCTCGCTATCCTTCCACGCTGCTTCCGCCCGTCGCTGCTCCGTGACGTCACGTTCGACGGCCAGCACAAGCTGCCGGCCGCCGATCTCCACCCACGACCAGACATACGCGATCGGCACGTCGTCGCCGCCGGTCCGTCGCAGCAACGTTTCGCCCCGCCAGACTGCGCCCGGCTGTGGCGACCGCAGCCAGGCACTCATCGCCGCGGCGTCGCCATTCACCGCCGGCTGGAATTCCCGCCCGAGCACCTGGTCCCGCGAACCGCCGCGCAACGCGCAGGATTGCTCGTTGCAGTCAACCAGCCGCACACCACGGCCTTCCTGGTCCGGCTCGCACAAACTGATCGCTAGCGGCGAGCGGTAGAAAATCGCATCCAACCGCTCCCACAACGAGCGCAGCTCCTGGACAAAAACGTTCCGCTCTCGGCGGAAATGCCACCATGCCGCGGCAAAGCCGGCGCAAAACGCGACGACCAACGCCGCGATCCAAAGGATCATGGGGTTGAGACTGGGCATCAGGTGGGGAATTTACACTACGGCACGCCACCCGCGCACCTTGAGCAAGATCTGAAAGCAAACGACGCTCCGCCAACCCGTTCCAGTCGCCCTCCCCCGTCCGGAACTACGCGGGTCGACCCGCTTCGCTCAGCAGCGTCTCGAACGCTTTTGCGTCCTCCGCCGTGTCGATGCCCACCATCGGATCCTGCGTCACGGCGCACGCGATGTCGTAGCCATTCTCCAGCACGCGCAGCTGTTCGAGCTTTTCGATCTGCTCGTAGCGACCGACCGACAGCTTCGCGAGGTTTTCGAGCAGGTCCGCGCGATAAGCGTAGAGTCCGAGATGCTTGTAGCATGGATTCGCCTGCACCCAGGCGTCGTCGATCGTCAGCCCGAGATCGCGCGAAAACGGCATCCGCGATCGCGAGAAATACAGCGCGCGGCCATCCTGCCGCATCACGACTTTCACTTGATTCGGATTGTAGAAATCCACGACGCGCTTGAACGGCGTGACCAGTGTCGCCATCGCCGCGCCGCCCTCGAGCAGTCCGGCGAGCGCCCGGATTTGCGCTCCGGTGACCATCGGTTCGTCGGCCTGCACGTTGATCACCTGCTCGGCCCGCACGGTGCGATTCGCCTCCGCGATCCGGTCGGTGCCGCTCTGATGCGCACCGTCGGTCATGATCGTCTGAAATCCGGCGCCCGCGAGACATTCGCGCAGAAGTTCATGATCCACCGCGAAGTGAAGCGCGTACTCCGGCGCCTCGCGCGCGATCCGCGCCGCCACCCAGAGTACCAGCGGCCGTCCCTGGATCGGATGCAGCAATTTGCGCGGGAAACGCGTCGATTCGAGCCGGCACGGGACGATGATCGCAGTTTTAGGCATTCACTTGCACACTGAACCCGGGTTTTTAGGTTGCAAGCCACGCCGGCTTCCCGGATTTACGCCGGTCTTTTCTGTTCATGAATAAAGGCGACGCCACCCCTTCCGCTCAACAGCTCACCAAAGAGCTCGTCGTGCAGAACAAGATGGGCATTCACGCCCGCCCCGCCGCCATGATCGTCCGCATCACCAATCGCTACAAAGCGGACGTGTTCGTCGAAAAAGACGAGGAACAGGTGAACGGCAAAAGCATCATGGGCTTGATGATGCTCGCCGCCGGCAAAGGCTCCCTGGTGCGGTTCATCGCCTCCGGCGAGGACGCCGCCGCGATGCTCAACGAGCTCGAGCAGCTTTTCGCGCGCAAGTTCGACGAGGCCTGAGGTTTTCGCGCCGCGAAAACCTACAGCCCGAAAAACTCCCGCGCGTTCGCCGAGGTGATGCGGGCGAATTCCTCGTCCGCCACGCCAAACACCTCGCGCGCGCAATACTCCGCCGTCAACCGCACGTAAGCCGGCTCGTTGGGTTTTCCGCGATGCGGCATCGGCGTGAGATAGGGCGCGTCGGTCTCGACCATCATCCGCTCGAGGCCCTGGGCCTTGGCCGCGGCCCGCACGTTGCCGGCGCTCTTGTAGGTCACCACGCCGGTGAACGACCCGCGGCCGCCCCGCCGGATCAGCTCGGCCATCTCCGGCTCGCTCTCGGTGAAACAATGAAACACCACCTTCCGCCAGTCGACGCCGCTCGCATCGATCATCTCGACGCATTCCTGAAACGCCCCGCGGGAGTGGACCACCACGCGCGTATCCAGCCGCTTCGCGATCGCCAGCCCCGCCGCAAACGCCGCGCGCTGCTGCGCGAAGAGCTCCGCCGCCGCATCCGGTTCCTTCGGCAAATGAAACCGGTCCAGCCCGATCTCGCCCAGCGCCACCGGCAGCGGACCGGTTCCGCCGTCAGTCGGGCTCCAAAAACTCTCCTCCTTCGCCATCGCCGTCTCCCAATCGCCATCGACCGCGCACGGATGCAGCCCGACCGTGTAGTGGACAAAGCCCGGATTCTCCGCGGCGAGCCGGCGATAGAGCCCCCAATCCTCCGGCGAGGTGCCAATCGTGATCATCGCCTCCAGCCCGGCAGTTTGCGCCCGCGCCAGGATTTCCGGCAGCGTGCGGTGGCGGGCGAATGACTCGAGGTGCGTGTGGGTGTCGATGAGCCCCATGGTGCTTCAATCGTTTTCGTTCTTCGTTCTCTTTCTCGTTCTAGAACTCATCGAGAACGAGAACGATTACGAGAACGAGAATGAATTATCGGAGGTACAGCGCGCCGTAGCGCTCCCGCAGATAATCCACGAGGAATCGCGGCGAGAACTCCTCGCCGGTGATTCGCCGCACGAGTTCCGGCATCGCATAGCGCCGGCCCTGCGCGTGCACCTCGCGCCGCAACCAATCGAGCAACCAGCCGAATTCGCCGCGCGCGAACTCTTCCTCCAGCCCCGGGCGCAGCCTGCGCACGTGCGCCCACAGCTGCGCCGCCATCATGTTGCCGAGGCAATAGCTCGGGAAATAGCCGAACGAGCCGTCGCTCCAATGCACGTCCTGCAGCACGCCTTCGCGGTCGTTCGCCGGTACCAGCCCCAACAACTCGCGCGCCGCTTCCCGCCACGCGTCAGGCAGATCGCGCACCGCCAGCTCGCCCGCGAAGAGTTTCCGCTCCAATTCGAAACGCAGGATGATGTGCAGATTGTAAGTGACTTCGTCCGCTTCGATCCGGATCGGCGTCGGCTTCACGGCGTTAATCGCCAGATACAGCGCGTCGGCGCTCACACCGCGCGTTTGCTCCGGGAACAGCTCCCGCAGCCGCGGCTCGAAGAAGCGCCAGAACCCGCGGCTCCGGCCGACCTGGTTTTCCCACAGCCGGCTTTGCGACTCGTGCACCGCCATGCCCGCGTGCATCCCGAGCGCCGTGCCATAATGCTCGCGCGGCAAGCCCTGCTCGTAAAGCCCGTGACCGGTTTCGTGAATCGCGCTGAACAGCGAATCCAACGGCTCGTCCTCCTTGAATCGCGTCGTCATCCGCACGTCCGCGCCCGTGCCGAGGCAGAACGGATGCAGCGACACGTCGATCCGTCCGCGCCCGTAATCGAATCCGATCCGCTCCGTCACCTCGCGCAGCAACTGCCGCTGCGCCTCCACCGGGAATCCGTGCAACAGGCCGCGCTGCGGTTTCACCGGCGAGTGCGCGATCTCCGCCGCCAGCGGCGCCAGCTCGCGTTTCAGCTCCGCGAAGAGCGGGGCGATGAACTCGGCCGAAAGTCCCGGATCGTTCTTGTCGATCATCGCATCATACGGCCGGTCGCCCCAGCCGAGATACGCCGCCTCGCGCTGCGCGAGCTCGAGATTCTTTTCCAGCACGGGCGCGTAGCTCGCGAAGTCGGATTCGCGCTTGGCGTGGGCCCACACGTGATAGCCGCGGCTCCCCTGCGCCGCTTTTTCGCGCACGAATTCCGCCGGCAGCTTCGTCGCGCGATCGTAGTCGCGCCGCGCCTGGTGCAGCACGGCTTGCCGATCAGGGTAGAGCCCACCGTCCCGGCGGGCTGGCCCGCCATCCGAGTCGAGCAATTCCAGCAGCTCCCCGATCCGCGGATCGCTCGCCGCCGCGTGGGTGGTTTCCGCGAGCACGGCATGTTGCTCAGCCCGCTGATCCGCGCTGTCGGGCGGCAGGTTGACCTGCTCGTCCCAAGCGAGCAGTTCGCTGACGCTGCCGAGCAGATACACCCGCTTCAACCGGCCGATCAGCCCCGCATAGGCATCGTCGCGTGTCATGCGCCCACTGAAACGTGAGCGACGCCCGACGCCAGCGCGTTCCGTGTCGCTGCCTGTCGTGCGCACCCCTGCATTCTTGCACGGCGGGATCTCCCGATCCCGCCGCCGCTCCGCCGCGGTATTTTGTAGGGCGGGGTCTCCCGACCCCGCCCCCAACACGGCACCACATTCACGGCGGGGTCAGGCGACCCCGCCCAACATCGATCGCAGTCGGCTGCGATCGCCGCTTACTGCGTCTCGATAACCACGTCGCCGCCGCTGGTGTGCAGCTTCAACAACGGCCCGCCGCCGTTGACCTTGCCAGAAAGCCGGCTGCGCCCGGCGCCGCCCTTGTCGATCGTAATGGTGAGCCCTTCCGCATGCACCGAGCCGCCGCTGGTCGAAGCGTCGAGCTGGAATCCGACCGTGCGATCCACCACCGCGCGGACATTCCCGCCCGAGGTCTTCAACACGCAATCGCCCTTCAGCGCGCCGTTGATGCCAGCCCGCACGTCGCCGCCGCTCGTCCCGGCCGTCACCTGGCCTTCAACGGATTTCACCTCGATGTTGCCACCCGAGGTATTGAGATCGGTTTCACCCACTGCACGTTCGACGCGAACGTTGCCGCCCGACGTGCCGAGCTTCACGCGACCGCCGCCTTCTTCCAGCGTGACATTGCCGCCGGAGGTGTGCGCCGCGATGTCGCCGGAAATCTTGCCCAAGCCGATGTCGCCGCCCGAGGTGCGCGCTTCGACGCGCCCGTCGAGATCGCCCAGCTTCACGTTGCCACCCGAGGTGCGGAGATTCGCGTTGTACCGGCGCGGGACGGTGACGGTGAAATCCACCTGGACGGGCAGCGAACCCCACATGCGTTTTTCGTACTTCGCCTTGGCCAGCACGCCTTCGCCGTCCTGCTCAATCGTCATTTCGAGATTTTTGAGCAATTCGTCGGCCTCAGCTTCCGAACTCGCCTTGATCCGCTCCGTGGCAACGACCGTGACTTTGTTGTCGTCGGCGGTCTGCACGCGAATGTTGCCGCCCTGGGTTTCGACCCGCAGCATCTCACCGGGCTGCACGGCAAAGGTCTTTTCGATCACGCGCTCGATTTTGGCCGACGCGGAAACGGGGACAACGGCCAGCAACCCGGCCGCGATCAGAAGGGTGTGAGGTTTCATAGGCGATGGCGCTACAACCCGGATAGGTGCCCGGAAGTTACACCAACGGTCCAGCCCCGCGAGCCGGCTCTGTCAAGTCTCCGCGGTCCACCGCCGCGCTGCCCGACCGCCTACACCTTCGCGCTGTTGTCACACTTAAAGTGCACGAGCGAGCGCCGCAGCGTGTGCGCCCGCAACGCCGCATCCTTCGCCCCGTCGCGCCGCTGGATCAGAAAACGGTCGCCGGCCGCCGCTTCCTCCGCCTCAGCCAGTCGCGCCATGCACAGCATCGCCTCGCTCTTCGCATCGAGCCGGCTGGCCGGAAAGCGCGTGTTCGCCACCAGCCATTGGACCAGCTGCTGCAAAGGATTGGGCGGATTCGAGCTCATGCGGGCCGGCACGAGTTACACACGCCCGCCGCCGAAGCGAGCACCAACCGCGCTCCGCGGCCTTTCCGCAACTCTCCCCTTTGTAGGGGCGCACGTTGGTGCGCCCTCGAAGTCTGCCAGCTGTTTGGTCCGGGGAGTGACCTCTACGACGACCACCTCACATCTAGCTCGTGATCACCGGCCTGATCGCTGCGGTTGCGCAGCGCTACGTCCGCCCGCAGCTTGGAGATGTCGGGCCACCTCCACCACGGGCGCCGTCCAGATCGAGCCGCGCTCCCGATCCAGCCACTCGATCAGCTGCCGATGCTCCTCGTCGTCGACATACAAGTTGTGCGTGCCCGCGCCGACGCCATGGAACATGTAGATGATCCAGCCGCCTTGCGCGCGGGCCGCTTCAATCTCCTGCCGCAGTTGCGCGAACGTCTTGCCGTCGCCCACGTAGTGTCCCAGCCGAGTGAAAGCCGGATGCGCCGGATCGACAAGCCGGTGGGTGATGTTGCCACGCGCCGCAACAAACAGCTCCGCGAGGATTGGATCCATGGGCTGCTCTTGCGCACCGCGGCCAATCGTCAGGTGCGTGCAGGTGTTGCCGAACGTGCGCGGCTTGCCGCCATCGAGCAACGCGAGAAACGCGTTGGCCACCGCGAGTTCGTCGCGCCACCGTCCCGGCGTGTAATCCGCGAGATCGTAGTGCTTCGCCAGCCAACCCGCGTTCCCTGCATCGCGCCGGCAGGGATGGAATAGCGAGTGATTGCCTAGTTCGTGCCCGTGCGCCGCGACCGCTTTCCAGGCGTCAACATTGTCGATGGCTCGCACCAGGAGGTAAAACGTCCCTCGCAGCCCGTGCTGCTCCAGCAAGGGCGCCACGCGCTGATGATGCACGGGCACCGCGTCGTCGTAGCTTAGCGACACCGCACACGCCGCGCCGTTCGGCCACACATCGGCTGCGGCTTTCTCCACCGCATTCGGTCCCGGTTCGGTGCGACCGAGCGCCGAGAATCCACCCAGGAGGCAGCCCAGCATGACGACAACGCATCCTGCGACGCGGCCTCGGTGCGAACCGGCCGGGATGGAGCAACGCATGATGCGCATCCAAATGCCGCCGACACACCCGTGTCGATCGATATCCTGTTAGTCTCCTCGGCTTCGCGCATTCTACTCCGAGCGCAGCGCGATCACCGGATCCACGCGCATCGCCCGGCGCGCCGGCAGCCAGCACGCGGCGAGCGCGGCGCCGAGCAGCGCGACGATCGCCCCGAACGGCACGGCTCCGCCCGGCGGCGGCAGCTCTGGCATCCGGTTTGCCAGCACCCGGCTCACGAAATACGCGCCGATCGTCCCGCACGCCACGCCCGCAACCGCGAGTCTCAGCCCCGAGCCGAGCACGAGCCGATAAATCGCGCGCGCGTCCGCCCCCAGCGCCAGTCGCACACCAATCTCGGGCGTGCGCTGCACCACGGTCTGGGCAATCACCCCATAAATTCCGAGCGCCGCGAGCAAGAGCCCCAGCACGGCCACTCCCCCGAGCAGCTGACCGATCAACGTCGAGTTCGCCAGCCGCCGGTCGATCTCGGTCGTCATCGCGCGCGGCTCCCACATCGGAATTTCCCGATCCACCTCAGCCACGACGCGCCGCATCGATTCGACCATCGCCTCGGGTGCCACCTTGGTCCGCAGCGCAAACGCCCCCCACCGCCACACTTCCTGCGCGCAGGGCACATAAACTTGGAACTGCGTCACCGGCCGCGTCAGCGTGCCCGGGAACTGCACGTCGCGCACGACGCCCACGATTTCCAGCCACACCGGCGCGTCCAGCGGGCCCCAGCTCACGCGCCGACCCAGCGCACTCTCGCCCGGCCAGAACGCGCGCGCGAGGGATTCATTCACGATCGCGACGCGCGGCGCGTCCGCCCCGTCGTGCCGCGTGAAGTCGCGCCCGGCGAGCAGCGCGATGTCGAGTGTTTCGAAATAGCCGGGAAACGCGCCGTTGAAAAACGCCACCGGCTCGTCGCCCGCTTGCGCCGCCGGCCGGCCGTCGACCACGAATCGCCGCGCGCTGTTGTACCCCGCAATCGGCAACTCCCATGAAAAAGTCGCCGACTGCACCCCCGGCAGTTCGCGCATCCGCTCGAGCACGCGTTCGTAAAATCGATGCACCACCGCATCGTCCCGGGCATACCCCGGCGTTTGCGTCGGCACATACCCGTGCACGATGCCTTCCGGTCGCCAGCCGATGTCTCGATGCAGAAAGCGATTCAGCCCGCCCAACATCAGCCCAGCCCCGGCCAGCAACACCAGCGCCAGCGCGAACTCCGCCACCACCAGCCCGCGCCGCAGCGTTTGCTGTCCACGACTCGCCGTCGCGCCGCGTCCCTGCTCCTTCAACGCCGCTCCCGGCGCACCCCGCGCAATCCACCACGCCGGCGCTGTGGCTGAGGCGAGTCCGGTTATCAGCGACGCGATCGTCGCGAACGCCAACACGCGGCCGTCGAGCGGCAGCGCGTGGCCCACATGCGTGTTGTTGAACACCACGTGCGCGCCGATCCAGCCGTTGCACACCCGCGCCACCACCAGCCCGGCTACGCCTCCCGCGAGCGAGACCACCGCTCCTTCCCACAGCAGCGGCCGCAGCAAATGCACCCGCGACGCCCCCAACGCCGCCCGCACCGCATACTCCCGTGTGCGTCCGCTCGCCCGCACCAGCTGGAGATTCGCCAGATTCGCACAGGCGATCGCCAGCACGAACGCCGCCAGCCCCAGCGACAGCCACGTCACCTGCCGGCTACCCAGATCCACCCCCGAAGCGTGCAGCGGCAGCACGTTGAACTCCAGCTGGGCGAAATCTTCCGGATGTTCGCGCTGCAACCGGATCGCGAGCGCATCCATCTCCGCCCGGGCCGCCGCCAGCGACTGCCCCGGCCGCAGCCGCGCCACCAGGTGCATCCAGTGCTCCACGCGGCTGGTACGCTCTGCGGTCGTCAGGCCCATCGGCCGGATGAAATCCACGTCGCCGAAAACGATCGGCGCCGCCATGCTGGCCGGCATCACGCCGACGATCGTCACCGCCTGCCCGTCCACGCGCACGCTCCGGCCGATCACGTCCGGGTCGCTATTGAACCAGCGTCGCCAGAGCGACTCGCTGACGATGATCACCGGGCTGCCCGGCAGGTCCTCCTCGCGCGTGAACCACCGCCCAAGCAGCGGCGGCACCGCGAGCGTCGGCAGCAGCTCCGGCGATACGCGCATCGACACCAGCACCTCGGCCGGCCGGTCCGGCTCAGTGAGCGTGGCCCCCCACCAGAGGAAACCGCCCATCAGGCCGAACTGTGGGTTCGCGTCGCGCAACGTGTAGTAAGCCACCGGCGTGAGTCCCCACGCATCCGACTGCGGGGTCTTCGCGTAAATGCGCACGAGCCGTTCAGATTGTGGATACGGCAGCGGCGCCAACAGCAGCAGGTTCAGCACGCTGAAGATCGAGGTGTTCAGCCCAATCCCGAGCGCGAGCGTGAGCACCGCGATCGTAGTGTAGCCCGGCGATTTCCTCAGCTGGCGCAGCGCAAAACGAAGATCAGTCATGGCGACAAAGGATTCGCCCCATCCTCTCACTGCCCTTTCGCCCGCGGTAGAACCACTCCGCCGGCATTTCGATGGGGCCACTCCACTCCACGCGCAGCCGATCCCATTTTTGGGAAGTCCGGCTCCCACGTGCGGAAGAAACTTCGGGCGCCCGAAAAACGCGTCTCGGCCACCACACGCTGTCGATCAATGACTTACTCGGGTTTGGAACAGTTGGCACGGACCGTGCAAAAGCATTCGCACCACCCACAATCCCAACCACACAAAACCACACCTCCCATGAAATCCTCCAAGACCCTCGCCCTCCTCGCCGCGATCTCCGTTCCCTGCCTCGCGATCGCCGAGTTCTTTAACATCCGCATCCTCTCCGCGCTCGATGGCGGCACGCTGATCGGACTCTTTTCCCTCGTGCTGCTCGGCCTGATCTCGGTTGCCGACTATTCGCGCCGCTCGCGGATCACGATGGCCCGCGCCCGTTGCGGCCACAGCGCTGCGTGCGAGGTCCTCCGCCTCGCCGCTTGACTCGCCTCCGCCCTGCTTCGTGACTCTGCCCATGCTACCCCCGGACTCTCCAGCGTCCCGCATCCTCATCGCTGACGACCAGCCCGATGTCCTCGAAGCCCTCCGCCTCCTCCTCAAATCGGAGGGCTACCAGATCGAGGCCGTCAAGTCGCCCGCCGCCGTCATCAAGGCGATTGAGGCCAAGGATTTCGCGCTGGTCCTGATGGACCTCAACTACACGCGCGATACGACGTCCGGTCAGGAAGGGCTCGATCTGCTCAACAAGGTCCAAGCGATCGACGGCTCGCTGCCCGTTGTCGTCATGACCGCCTGGGCCAGCGTCGACGTCGCGGTCGAAGCGATGCGCCGCGGCGCGCGCGACTTCATCACCAAGCCCTGGGACAACCCGCGGCTGCTCGCGATCGTCAAGAACCAGATCGCGCTCGGCAGCGCCGTCCGCGCCTACCAGCGGTTGCAGGAGGAAAATCAACTGCTCCGCGGCAAAGGCGGCCCGACGCTCATCGCGCAATCCGCCGCGATGCGTCCCGTGCTCGATGTCATCGCCCGCGTGGGTCCGTCCGACGCGAACATCCTGATCACCGGCGAAAACGGCACTGGCAAGGGCATCGTCGCGCAGGCGCTGCACTCCGTTTCGCGCCGGGCCGGCAAACCTTTCATCTCGGTCAACATGGGCGGACTGCCCGAGGGCGTGTTCGAAAGCGAACTCTTCGGCCACGTCCGCGGCGCGTTCACCGACGCGAAGAACGACCGCGCCGGCCGGTTCGAACTCGCCGACGGCGGCACGCTGTTCATGGACGAGATCGGCAACATTCCGATGAGCCAGCAGGCGAAGCTGCTGCGCACGATCGAGACGGGCGAGTTCGAGCGCGTCGGCTCCTCGCGCACGTATCACGCGAGTGTCCGGCTGATCTCCGCCACCAACTCCGATCTGCCCGCGGAAGTCGCCGCCGGAAAATTCCGCCAGGATCTGCTGTTCCGGCTGAACACGATCCACCTTCATCTTCCCCCGCTGCGCGAGCGGCGCGAGGACATCGAGTTGCTCGCTCAGCATTTCCTAAAATCGCACGTCGAGCGTTACCGGAAGCCCGTCACCGGCTTCGACGAAGCCGCCGTGCAGGCGATGCGCGACTACGGCTGGCCCGGCAACGTCCGCGAGCTCGATCACGCGGTCGAGCGCGGCGTGTTGATGGCGCAGGGCAAGGTCGTCCGCGCACCCGATCTCGGGCTCACCGTCGGTCGCGATGCCACGCCGCGGCTCGACGAGATGAGCATCGAGGAAGTCGAAGCGTATTTGATCAAGAAGACCCTCGCGCGTTGCGACGGTAACGCCCGTCGCGCCGCCGAAGAGCTCGGCCTCAGCCGCAGCGCCTTCTACCGCCGGCTGGAAAAGTACGGGCTGTGAGCGCTATCGCGCGCAGTAGGCTGTAAGCTTTAGGCTGTAGGCGGAAGCATGAGCCAACTAGAGATTGGCGGTCATGAAAGACTACCGCCAACTCAATACGTGGAAGCACGGCCACGCGGTGACTCTCTCAGCCTACCGCCTCACCAAAACGTTCCCCAAAGAAGAGCTCTTCGGACTGACCTCTCAGATTCGTCGCGCCGCATCGTCGGTGCCGGCCAACATCGCAGAAGGCTGCGGGCGAGAGGGTGACGCAGAGCTAAAGCGTTTTCTCAACATCGCTCTTGGTTCTGCCTGCGAGCTCGACTACCACATTCTGCTCGCAAGTGACCTCGGCTACATCGACGCACCAAACGCTGCCAGACTGGCTGGCGAGATTCTGCAGCTGCGCCGGATGCTCGGAGCCTTCATCCGCAGACTCGAGAATTGAGCCGGCTGGCCTATCGCCTATCGCTTAACGCCTATCGCAATGGCAAAACGCCACCACCGGTTTTCTCACGAACAGGTCGTGTTTTTCCAGGCGCTCGCCGCCGGGCTGCCGGCGGTCGCGATTTCACTCATCCTGCTCTGGATCGGCGGCTACAGCGCCAAGCTCCAGTGGACGCTCGGGCTGCTCATCGTCGGCTGCTGGCTCGGCTTCGCCGCCGCCGTGCAGGTCCGCGTCATCCGCCCGCTGCAGACGATGGCGAATCTTCTCTCGGCGCTTCGCGAGGGCGATTTCTCCGTCCGCGCGCGCGACGCCCGCCGCGACGAACCGCTCGGCGATGTCATGGCCGAAATCAACACGCTCAGTCGCACGTTGCAGGAGCAGCGGCTCAGCGCGCTCGAGGCCACCGCGCTGCTTCGCACCGTGATGGAGGAAATCGAAGTCGCCGTGTTCGCCTTCGATGCTGAGGGCAAACTCCGTCTCGCCAACCACGCCGGCCAGCTCCTGCTCAACAAACCCGCCGAGCGAATCCTCGGCCGCGGCGCCGCCGAGTTGGGTCTCGAGGAATGCCTCACGGGCGAGCCCACGCGGATTCTCGCTACCACGTTCCCCGGCGGCTCCGGCCGCTGGGGGATGCGCCGCAGCTTGTTCCGCGAGGGCGGCCGTCCGCATCACCTCATCGTCATCGCCGATCTCAGCCGCACGCTGCGCGAAGAAGAGCTCCGCGCGTGGCAGCGGCTGGTGCGCGTGCTCGGCCACGAGCTCAACAACTCGCTCGCTCCGATCAAATCGATCGCCGGCAGCCTCGGCAGCATTCTGAAACGCGAGCAGCGCGCGCCGGACTGGGAGGACGACATGCGCTCGGGCCTCGAGATCATCGCTTCGCGTGCCGAGGGGTTGAGCCGGTTCATGCAAGCCTACGCGCGACTCGCCCGACTACCCGCTCCGAGCCGCGCACCGTGCGAGGTGGCTCCGCTCGTCAGCCGCGTCACCGCGCTCGAAACCCGCCGCCCCGTCACCGTCGTCGGCGGCCCGCCACTCACGTTGTCCTGCGACGCCGCCCAGATCGAACAGGTCCTGATCAACCTGCTGAAAAACGCGGTCGACGCCGTGCTCGAAGCGGCCACGGCCGGCCGGGAGAACGGCGGGATCTGCGTCGAATGGAAAAAACTTCCCGGCCAGATCGAGATCGCCGTGGTCGATGACGGTCCAGGCATCGCCAATTCGGGCAATCTCTTCGTGCCGTTCTTCACGACGAAGCCGGAAGGCTCCGGCATCGGGCTGGTGCTCTGCCGCCAAATCGCGGAAAACCACGGCGGCACGCTCACGCTCGAAAGCCGCGACGACGGTCACACCGGCAGTGTCGCCCGGCTGCGGCTGCCGATTTGACGCGTTGCCCCGCTTCCATTTCGCGGCCGTTGTGTTGGCTCGCAGAGCCACGCGAGAGAAGTCGCCCGCACCGTGAGACACGGACGGAGTCAACACTCCTCGCGGTCGAGCCCGATTGATGTTCCGATCGGAACATCAATGGGCTCCGGCTTGCGGCCGAAAACCTGACGCGTTCGGCTGTCGGGGTCACCTTCACCCATCCCACTTTCGGGACGGAACCGTCCCGCGTTCGATGCGAAGACCGCCCCCGCAACGCGGGACGTGATTTTTTAGCCTCTCACCTCCAGCGGCTTAGCTGGTAATCGACGCGCTGGCACAGCGCCTGCAAAGAGGAGAGCACGCATGGACATTCCGCGCCCCTCTCAAGCCAAAGCCAAGCTGAAGAAACGCATCATCCTCGGCTCCGTGGTCGCTTTGGCGCTCATCGGCATCACGGTGCTTCTCGCCCGGCTAAAACCCGCGGCGCCCACCGTCGAGCGCAATCTCGTGTGGATCGCCGACGTGAAACGCGGGCAGATGCTCCGCCAGGTCCGCGGGCTCGGCACGCTGGTCCCCGAAGAGATCACTTGGATCGCCGCCCGCACCCAAGGCCGCGTCGACAAGATTGTTCTTCGTCCCGGCGCCACGGTCACACCCGATAGCGTCATTCTCGTGCTCACGAATCCCGATGTCGTGCGCGCCTCGGCCGACGCCGACTCGCAGCTCCGCGCCGCTGAAGCCCAGCTGACGAATCTGAAGGTCCAGATCGAGAGCAGCGTGCTCGCGGCCGAAGCCGCCGCCGCCAGCGCCAAGGCCGACTTCGAGCGCTACCGGCTGCAAGCCGAAGTGAACGACGAACTCTTCAAAGACGGCTTGGTGTCGCCCCTCGACGTCCGCGTTTCCAAGGTCACCGCCGAGCAAGCCGCCACGCGCTACACGATCGAACAAAAGCGCTATGCCTTCACGAAAGACTCCGTCGCTCCGCAGCTCGCGGTGCAGGAAGCCGAGGTCGAACGCCTCCGCAGCATGGCCAAGCTCCGCCGCGAAGAACTCGAAGCCCTCACCGTGCGCGCCGGCATGAATGGCGTCCTCCAGATTCTGCCCGTAGATGTGGGCGCGCAGGTGCAGCCCGGCTCCAACCTCGCCCGCGTGGCGGATCCACGCCGGCTCAAGGCTGAGATCCGGATCGCCGAAACGCAGGCTCGCGACATCGAGATCGGCCAGGTCGCGCAGATCGACACGCGCAACGGCGTCGTCGCCGGCAAGGTCGGCCGCATCGATCCTTCCGTTCAGAACGGCACCGTCACCGTCGACGTTTTCATCACCGACGAACTGCCGCGCGGCGCCCGCCCCGATCTCTCGGTCGACGGCACCATCGAACTCGAGCGCTTGGAGAACGTCGTCTACGTCGGTCGGCCGGCCTTCGGCCAGGAACAGACCACCGTCGGCATCTTCAAGCTCGACGAGAACAGCTCCTACGCGACACGCACGCAGGTGAAGCTCGGCCGCAGCTCGGTCAACACGATCGAGGTGCTCGCCGGCCTCGAGCCCGGCGACCGCGTCATCCTCTCCGACATGTCGCAGTGGGATTCCAACGACCGCGTGAAGTTGAACTGAACGCCATGAAGCAGCCGAGAGCCCAGAGCCTAGTGTCTAGAGCCGGAAGCACCGGCCTTCGGCGATCACCGTCTCCGGCTCTCAACCCTCAACACTCAGCTCTCAGCTCTAGACTAAAGAGATCCCTGTAACCTTTCGCCCGCTGCCGTGTTTCGAGTGAAACCTCTTCCGCCCGTGATTCCCGCTGTTCTCATCCTCGCCCTGATCATCGCGCTCGTCGCGACCGACTCGAGTTCGTCGCACACCTAAGCCGCGCGCCCTTTCCCGATCTCCGATCTTCGATTCCCAAACTCCAACCCTAAACTCAAAATCCGGAACTCCAACCGGCCCCCTCCATGCCCGAGTCTCTCATCCACCTCGAAGGTGTCACCAAAGTCTTCCTCACCGATGAGGTCGAAACGCACGCGCTGTCCGGCATTCACATGGACATCGTCAAGGGCGAATACGTTTCGATCGCCGGCCCCTCGGGCTGCGGCAAGTCCACGCTGCTCTCGATCCTGGGTCTGCTCGATTCGCCCACGGAGGGTTCCTACATTCTCAACGGCCGCCCCGTGCAGGGCCTCTCGCTTCCGGAGCGCGCGCGCATCCGCAACCGCGAGATCGGATTCATTTTCCAGTCGTTCAACCTCATTGGCGACCTGACCGTCTACGAGAACGTCGAACTGCCGCTCACCTATCGCGGCATGCCCGCCGCGGAGCGCAAGACCGCCGCGATGGAAGCGCTCGAGAAGGTGGGCATGGGCCACCGCGCCAAGCACCTCCCGTCCCAGCTCTCCGGCGGTCAACAGCAGCGTGTCGCCGTCGCCCGCGCGCTCGCCGGCAAACCCGCCGTCCTCCTCGCCGACGAACCGACCGGTAACCTTGATTCGAAAAACGGCGACTCGGTCATGCAGCTCCTCGCCGAGCTCCACAAGGCCGGCGCGACCATCGTCATGGTCACGCACGACGTCCGCTTCGCCCGCCACGCCGACCGCACCGTCCATATCTTCGACGGCCGCGTCGTGCAGGAGCAGATGGAGTCCGATCCGACGCGCGCCTGAGCGCGTCCGTTTCTCCGCCACCTCTTCGCCTCTTCACCTTTTCCTTCGCTGAGGGTCGCCGCTCCTAGGTCGGTGGCAGCAGAAGGAAAGGTGAAGAGTAAGTTTTTTTATGTTGTCCGACCTTCGCTTCGCCCTGCGGACGCTGGCCAAGACCCCCGGCTTCACCGCACTGGCCATCCTCACTCTCGCGCTGGGGATCGGCGCCAACGCGGCCATCTTCGCGCTGATTCACGGCGTCGTGCTGCGGCCGGTCGTGCCCGTCCGGCCGGACGAGGTCGTCAACCTGTTCACCGCGCGCCAGGGCGCGAGCCGCGATTACCGGCAGTTCTCTCACGCTGAATACCTGGCGCTGCGCGAGGCGCAGGACACGTTCGCCGACGTCGCCGCCACCAACGCCGTGCTCACCGGCATCGGCGAGGGCCAGAACGTCCGGCGCAGCTTTGCGTTCTTCGCCTCGGAAAACTTCTTCTCGATGCTCGGCACGACGCCCGCGGTCGGTCGGTTCTTCTCCGCCGACGAATCGCGCCCGAACGCCAGCGTGCCCGTCCTCATCGCGAGCTACAACCTGTGGCAGCGCTTCGGCGGCCGGCCCGACTTCGTTGGCAGCACGCTGCGCCTCAACGGGGCCTCCTATACGGTGATCGGGGTGACGCGCCCCGGATTCAGCGGGCTCAACGCCCTGCTCGCGCCCGACGTTTGGCTGCCGCTCGGCCAGTTCGCGCAGTTCTCGCAACCTTTCGCCAGCGCGACCGGCGTGCAGGACCTCGCCGATCCGCGCACCTTCACGCTCAACCTCACCGCGCGGCTCGCGCCCGGCGTCACGCTGGCGAATCTCGGCACGCGACTCCCTGCGCTGGCCCAGCGGCTCAACGCCGTGCAGCCGGCCGATCTCGCCACCTCACGCGAGCTGCAGTTCGAACCGCCGTCGCGGTTCAGCATCAGCACCACGCCGTCCGGCGACAGCTCCGGTTTCATGCTCGCCGCCACGATGTCGGGCATGGCCGGCTGCGTGCTGCTGATCGCCAGCCTCAATCTCGCGAACATGCTTCTCGCGCGCGGCTCGGCCCGCCGCCGCGAAATCGCCGTTCGGCTCGCGCTCGGCGCCACGCGCGGGCGCATCGTTCGCCAGCTGTTCGTCGAGGGCCTCGTGCTCGCGCTCATCGGCGCCGCGCTCGGACTGCTGCTCGCGCTCTGGAGCAACGACCTGCTGTTGAATTCACTCCAGACGCTCTTCAGCACGATGAATTTCTCGCTCGCCGTCGAATCGACGCCGAGCCCGGCCGTGCTCACGGCAACGTGCGTGCTCGCGCTGGTCGCCACCGTGCTGTTTTCCGTCGGCCCCGCGCTGCGCGCCACCCGCGTCGATCTGGTGAACGACCTGAAGCAGCAGGGCGCGGCGAGCGCCGCGACCGGACGGCTGAATCGCTTCTTCGCCCCGCGGCACCTGCTCGTCATGGCGCAGATCGCGCTTTCGCTGATGCTGCTCTTTACTGCGGGATTGTTTTTCCGCGGGGCGCTCGCCGCCGGCGACGTTCAGCTCGGGTTCGAACCGCGCGGCCAGCTCGTGGCCGAGCTCGATTTCTCGCTCTCCAACTCCGCGCCACAGCAGGCCGCCGCCACGATGTTTAGCGCGCTGCAGCGCGTGCGCGAACTGCCCGGCGTCACCGCGGTCGCGATCGGCACCCAGCTGCCCTACGGCAACGTCACCGACATGCCGCGTTTCGCCGACGCCGCCGCCGCGCCCGCCGCGAAGACGAACCCCGACTCGCCCGAGCCGGGCGTCGATGCGTTGCTCGGCGCCGTGACGCCGCAATATTTTGCCGCGCTCGGCGTCGCCGTGCTCCGCGGCCGCACGTTCAGCGACAACGAAGCCCAGGACGACAAATCGCCGCGGGTGGCCATCATCGACGAGGCTTTTGCGCGCAAGATTTTCGGCGATCAGGATCCGATCGGCCGCCGGATCCGCTATCTGCAGCCGCGCACCGACGGTACGCCCGCGGAGATGGAGATTGTCGGCGTGTGCGGTTCGCACCGGCACGATGCATTGCAGCGCACCGATAGGCCACGTGTGTTCGTTCCCTTCTCTCACGCTTATCAGCCGTCCGTCTTCATCCACGTGCGGATCGCTGCGCAGGACCGCGCGGCCGAACTTGCCGCACTCACCGCCGTCCGCGGGGCGCTGCTGTCCACCAGCCCGGATCTGCCGTTGCTCCTCCTGGCGCCGATGCGCGACCTGCTCGATCGCAACATCCAGCTCTGGATCGTGCGGCTCGGCGCGGTGCTCTTCGGCGTCTTCGGCGCGATCGCGCTGCTCCTGGCCGCGATCGGCGTCTATGGCGTGAAGGCCTACACCGTCGCCCGCCGCACGCGTGAATTCGGCATTCGCATCGCGATCGGCGCGCGGCCAGGCGACGTGTTCGCGTTGGTCATGCGACAGGCCGTGCTCCAGACGGTGTTCGCCGCCGCGATCGGCCTGCTGCTCGCGCTGGCCGCCGGCCGGCTCGTCGGCCAGCTGCTCTATCAGGTCAGCCCCTCCGATCCGCTCGTGCTCGGCATCGCCGCCGCGTTTCTCACCGTCTCCGCCCTGCTCGCCTGCTTCGTCCCCGCCCGCCGCGCGACGAAGGTCCAGCCGATCGAGGCGCTCCGGACGGAGTAGTCCCGCCGCCGCGGGACAGTTGAAGCCAGAAGTTGAAGTCGAAGTCCTCCGCCGCTCTGCGCCGCACTCGGTCCCCCGCGGGCGCCTTTCAACTTAAACTTTCCACTTAAACCACGAATGAAATTCGTCTTTCGCTCCCTCCTGAAGTCCCCCGGCTTCACGACGATCGCGCTGCTCACGCTCGCCCTGGGCATCGGCGTGAACACCGCCATGTTCGGCTTGGTCAACACGCTTCTGTTCAAGGCCGCGCCTTACCCCGACGCCGAACGTCTCGTTCGCATCTTTCGCACCTCGCCGCAATCGCAGACCTGGCCGCACTCCGCCGCCGAGCTCGTCGATTTGCGCGCGCAGGCCGGCTCGCTCGAACGCTTCACGTATTTCCGCTGGCACACGTTCAGTTTTGCCGAACCCGGCCAGCCCGCGGAACGCATCGCCGGGCTCGCCGTGGCGGCGGACTTCTTCAAAACCCTCGGTGTTCAGCCCGCGCTCGGTCGCAGTTTCAGTGCCGAGGAACTCACGCCCGGCAAGGATCAGGTCATCGTGCTCAGCCATGGTCTGTGGCAGCGCCGCTTCGGCGGCGATCCCACCATCGTGGGTCGCACGCTTCGGATCGACGGCCAGGACGTCACGGTCATCGGCGTCATGCCCGCCGGCGTCGAATACCCGATGCTCTGGGGCCGCATCGACGCGTGGCGGCCGCTCGCGCTCACGACCGAGCAACTCCAGAACCGCGGCAATCATTACCTCAACGCGCTCGGCCGTCTCCGGACCACCACATCGCTCCGCCAGGCGCAGGCCGAGTTCGACACGATCGCCGCACGTTGGGCGAAGGATTTCCCGGATGTCAGCTCCGGCGCGGGACTGCGGCTGGTGGTGCTGCACGAGTCCACGATGGACCAAGTCGGCCGCAGCCTGTCGCTGACGGTGATGGGCCTCGCCGGGTTCGTGCTGCTCATCGCCTGCGCCAACCTGGCCAATCTCCAACTCGCGCGTACGGCCAGTCGCGCGCGCGAGTATGCGATCCGCGCTGCGCTCGGCGCCTCGCGCCGGCGGCTGATCGGCGAATTGCTGCTCGAGAGCGTCGTGCTCTCGCTCGCCGGCGGCGCCCTCGGTTTCGTCCTCGCCCAATGGGTCAACGATTTCCTCGGCCGTCAGATCCGGATCGGCGATGAACTCGGGCTCGCCATCTCGCTCGACCTGCCGGTTTTCGTGTTCGCTTTGCTCGTCTCTCTCGCGGCCGGCCTGCTCTTCGGCGTGCTACCCGCGTGGACCGCCTCGCGAGCCGACGTAAACGCCACGCTCAAGCAGCAAGGTCGCGGCTCCACCGGCGATCGCTCGCAACACCGGCTGCGCCACGGCCTGATCGTCGCCGAGGTCGCGCTCGCGCTGTCGCTGCTCGCCGCCGCCGGCTTCTTCGTGCGCGGAGTCCAGCGCTTCAGCGGACTGGATATGGGCTGGAACCGCGCCGGCGTCCTCACCGCCACGCTCAACCTGCCCGATTCGAACTACGGCAAGGATGACCAGAAGCGCGCGTTCTACCCGCAGGCGCTCGAGCGGCTCGCCGCCTTGCCGGGCGTCGAACATGCCGCCCTGTCCTCGTCCCTGCCGATCTGGGGCTACAACAGCTCACGCGACGTCGTCCCCGAGGGCCGGCCGCTGCCACCGCCCAGCGCGGTTCCGCTGGCCTACTACGTCGCCGTCACCGCGGATTTCTTCCGCGTGCTCGAGGTTCCGCTCGTGCAGGGTCATGATTTCTCCACCAACGTCCGCGCCGACAACCCACGCGTGGCCATCGTCAACGAGACGCTCGCACGCCAGTTCTGGCCGGGCGAAAATCCGATCGGCAAACGCATCGGCAGCTCCGACCCCGACAACAAGGAGTGGTGGGAAGTCATCGGCGTCGTACGCGACGTCGGTTTCGCCGGCAGCCTGTCGGCGCCCGACACGCGGCTGCAGGTCTACGTGCCGCTCGTGCAGGAGCCGTGGAACTATCTCTCCATCGCGCTGAAATTCTCCGACAGCGCCGCCGCCACCGCCACCTCCACGGCGATGGCCAACAGTCTCCGCCAGGCCATCGCGGGGATTGATCCCGATTTGCCTGCCTACAACATCCGCACCATCGAACAGGCCATCGAGCGCATCGCCCGCAATATCCTGCTCGCGAACCAACTCCTGGTGGGCTTCGCGTTGCTCGGCCTGCTGCTCGCCGCGATCGGCCTCTACGGCGTGATCTCCAACCTAGTCGTGCAACGCACGCCGGAATTCGGCATTCGGATCGCGCTCGGCGCGCAGGCCCGCGACGTTCTCTGGCTCGTTCTCGGCAAGGGCGCGCAGCTCGCCGCGCTCGGCACCGCGCTCGGCCTGCTCGGCAGCTTCGTCCTGCTGCGCCTCTTCGCCGCGGTGATTCCGGCTCTGCCCGGCCAGGACTATCTCCTGCTCGCCGGCACCGTCGTCCTGCTGCTCGCCGTCGCCTTGTTCGCGTGCTGGATCCCCGCGCGCCGCGCCACCCGTGTGAACCCGCTCGAGGCCCTTCGCGCCGAATAGTCCCGCGGCCGCGTGACAGCTAAAGTGGAAAGTAAGTCGAAGTCACCGCTGCGCCTTCCCACACCTCACCCAGGGCTTTCTTCAACTTGAAACGAACTTGAACGGACGCGCAGCGTCTCCGCCGTAACTTCGTAGCTTAACCGCGTGTAATTCCTCCATTCTTCGCCGCCATGTCCACCCTGCTGCAGGATCTGCGTTTCGCGTTGCGTCTCTTCGCCAAGTCACCCGGGTTCACCGCGGTCGTCGTGCTGACCCTGGCGCTCGGGATCGGCGCCAACACCGCCATCTTCACGGTCATCAACACGACCTTCCTGCGCGCGCTGCCTTACGCCGAGCCCGACCGGCTCGCCCACGTCTCGGAGAGCAACAAGCAGTGGGACGACATGTCCGTCTCCTACCCCAACTTCCTCGACTGGCAGACCGCGCAGACGGTGTTCAGCGCCATGGCGATCTACCGGACCGACGGCCAAAAGCTTCAAACTCCCACCGCGACCGAGCGCGTCAGCGTCGGCTACGTCTCCGGCGAATTCTTCCCCGCGGTCGGCGTGCATGTCGCCCGCGGTCGTGATCTCACTCCCGCTGACGATGCCGTCGGCGCCGCGCCCGTCGCGTGGATCACGCACGCACTGTGGGAGCGGATGTTTGCCAGCTCACCCGACGTGGTCGGCACCACCACGATCCTCGACGGCCAGAACGTCGCGATCGCCGGCGTGCTGCCGCCGTCGTTTCGGTTTCATCGCGGCATGGACGTGATCGTGCCCCTCGCGCCGTATGCCGAGGCGATGTTCATGCGGAACCGGGAAAATCACAACGGCACCGCCGTGATCGCCCGGCTCAAGCCCGGTGTCACGTTCGAGGCCGCCCGCGCGCAAATGACCGCGATCGGTCAGCGGCTCGCGCAGGAATATCCCTCCGCCAACGCCGGCGCCGGCATCAACGTCCGGCCGCTGCGCGAACGCTTCGCCGGCTGGGCGCGCACGAATCTTTTTCTGCTCACCGGGGCCGTCGGCATGGTGCTGCTCATCGCGTGCGTCAACGTCGCCAACATGCTGCTCGCGCGCGCTGGCGCCCGCGATCGCGAGATGGCGATCCGCACCTCGCTCGGCGCCACGCGCGGCGACCTGCTTCGGCAACTGCTCGTGGAAAGCATGCTGCTCGCCATGGTCGGTGGCGGGCTCGGCCTGTTGCTCGGCAGCTGGGGTTACCAGTTCGCCCAGTCGCAGCTCGTGCCTTGGGAGCTGCGCGGGCTGGTCGACGCGAGCAGCGGCGTCGACGGCCGCGTGCTCGCCTTCGCCGCCGGCATCGCACTGTTCACCGGTTTCGCGTTTGGTATCGCGCCGGCCTGGCAGCTCTCGCACACCAACCCGAACGACGCGCTCAAGAACACCCGGCGCGTCGTGCGCACGGTGTTCGGCCGGTTTCACCTCGGCGATCTGCTGGTCGTCGCGCAGGTCGCGCTCGCGTTGATGCTTCTCGTCGGCGCCGGGCTGATGATCCGCAGCCTGCAACAGCTCGCCAACGTGTCCTCCGGCCTCGCGCCCGAGCGCGTGCTCACGTTGCGCGTGACGACGCCGCCGATGCAGGAATACATGGGCAATCCGTTCGCCTACGTGGCACACCACGAGCGCGTGCTCGAAGCGGTGCAGCGTCTGCCCGAGGTCGAGAGCGCCGCCTTCGGCTCGAGCCTGCCGTTCTCCTGGAACACCTCGAGCAGCTGGGTCTTCCGCCCCGACCGGCCCGCACCTGCCGCCGGCGATTATCCTTCCGCCAACACGCACGTCATCACGCTCGACTACTTTCGCACGATGGGCATTCCCCTGCTGCGCGGCCAGAGCTTCGACGGCCACGAACCGCAGCCGGTGGTCCCGCCCGGCGGAATGAAGGGCATGGAAACGCTCGTCGAGATCTATCGTGATCTCGAGATCCAGACGGTGATCAGCCAGCGCATGGCCGACCTGCTTTTCCCGGGCGAGGATCCGCTCGGCAAACTGTTCCAACTCGGCAAGCCCGAGATGCACCTGCCGCGATTCCGCGTCATCGGTCTGGTCGGCAACACGACCCAAAACGGACTCGACCAGGCGGCACCGCCCGAATTCTACGTCACGCTCCGCCAGTTCCCCGCGCCGAACGACCAGTTCCTCGTCATCCGTTCGCGCCTCGATCCCGCCGCGCTGACTGCCTCGGTTCGCCGCGCCATCCAGGCGGTCGCACCGCACGAGACCGTGTTCGACATCAAGCCGATGTCGCAGCGGATCGACGACACCGTGGCCGGGCGACGGTTCAACATGAGCCTGTTCATCTTTTTCGGCGGCGTGGCGCTCCTGCTCTCGGCGATCGGCATCTACGGCGTGCTCGCGTTCAACGTCAGCCGCAAGACGCGCGAAACCGGCATCCGGATGGCACTCGGCGCGCAGCGCCGCGACATCATCCTCGGCACGCTCGGCCACGGTTTCGCGCTGGTGCTGCCCGGCGCGGTCATTGGGCTCGCGGGAGCCTGGATCGGTTCACGGCTGCTGCAAAGCCAGCTCTACGCCGTCAGCGGCACGGACCTGCTCACGTATGTGGTAGGCGGTCTTGTCCTGCTCGTGATCGCGTTCACCGCCTGCTTCCTGCCGGCGCGCCGCGCCGCGAAGGTCGATCCGGTTCATGCGTTGCGCTCCGAATAGGTAAGAACGCCCGCGGCGTGCCGCCGCGACCATTTCGTTGTGGGCGTTCACCGTCCCACGCGTGGGAATTCCGTGCGCCGTTTTCGGAGCGCTTTCGGCTATGACACACGTCGGCCGAATTCCAACCCGCTTCCCGCGCGCAGGAAACAGAAACCGTGCTGTATCCGGCACGGTCTGTGCAAACTCCCGGACGTTCTTTTTTCTCCTCCCTCACCGTCCGCACTGCCGAGCGTTTCCGAATAGCCAGTCCCCCGACCTCCGGCTCTCAACTCTCAACCCTCAACTCTCAACGTCGCTCGGCCTCCCTGCCCTCCCTCGCCCCCGCACCGGAGGATCAGCTCTGGATTCTCAGCTCTAGGCTCTGGACTTCCTTTCCATGTTTCCCCTCCGCTACGCTTTTCGCTCGCTCGCGAAATCGCCCGGCTACACCGCCATCGCGCTCGTCACCCTCGCGCTCGGCATCGGCGTCAACACGTCGATGTTCAGCATCATCGACGCCCTGCTCTTCCGCGCCGCGCCGTATGCGGAGCCCGAAAAGCTCGTGCAGCTCACCGGGCAACTCCAATCCGGTCCGCTCTTCTTCGGCCGTTTCTCCGCCCAGGAGGTCCGCGAGATCGCACCGCAGGCGACCGGCTTCGCCGCGCTGACCGCCTACGACCGCACGATGGCCACGCTCGCCGCTCCGGGCCAGCCGGCCGAGCGACTGCTCGCGATCCGTTTCACCCGTGGCGCGTTCGAGACCTTGCGCGTCGCGCCGCTCCTCGGCCGCACGTTCACCGCCGAGGAATTCCAGCCCGGTCGTGATCAGGTCGCGATGCTCACCGAGTCGGCCTGGCGCGCGCGCTTCGCCGCCGATCCTGCGATCATCGGTCGCACGCTTCGGCTCGACGGCGAGATCGTCACGATCGTGGGCGTGCTGCCAGCCCGCGCCGAGTATCGAGTCTATTGGGGCGGAGCCAGCTTGTGGCGGCCGCTCAACTTCACGCCCGACCAGCTGAACTTTCGCGGCTACCGGCAGTTTTGGGTGATCGGCCGGCTCCAGCCCGACGTCACGCCCGCCGCGATCGAAGCGCAGCTCGCCCCGCTCGCGGCCCGACAGACGCAGGAGTTTCCCCGCGACTATCCGGGTCTTCACTACGAGGCGGCGCCCCTGAACGAGCGCGTGCTCGACAACGTCCGGCGCAATATGTCGTGGATGCTGCTCGGGCTCGCTGGCTTCGTGCTGCTGATCGGCTGCGCCAATCTCGCCAATCTCCAACTCGCCCGCGCGACCGGCTCCGTGCGCGACTTCGCGATTCGCGCCGCGCTCGGCGCCTCGCGGCGGCACCTCATCGCGCAACAGCTCACCGAATCGCTGCTGCTCTCGCTCGCGGGCGGCGCGCTCGGGCTGCTGCTGGCCGGCTGGCTCAACACGCTCGCCGAACACGCGCTGCTCGTCGACGGCGCGCCCGGGTTCACCGTCGACATCGACGCCCGTATCCTGGCGCTCACGCTGCTGATTTCGGTTTTCACCGGCGTGCTCTTCGGTCTCGTGCCCGCGCTGATCGCTTCGCGGCCCAACGTCGTGGCGACCTTGAAGGCGCAAGGGCGCGGCTCAACCGGCACCCGCAGCCAGCAGCGACTGCGTCATGCGCTCATCATCGGCGAGGTCACGCTCGCGCTGGTCCTGCTTGCCGGCGCCGCGATCATCAACCGCGGACTCGCCCGGATGCTCGCGCGCGAAAGCGGCTGGGACACCGGGCGCGTGCTCACCGCGATCCTGCCGATTCCCGAAACTCGCTACCCGACCGCCGCGCGTCGCGTGGAGTTTTTCCATCAGCTGGAGGAAAAGCTCGCCGCCATCCCCGGCGTCGAGCACGCCGCCCTGGCCACGTCGCTCCCATTGCTCGTCGACGGCACCACGCGACAGGTGTTCGTCGACGCCCCGGCGGCCGATGGCAGCGCCGCCGGCATCGTGGCGGTCCATCAGATGGTCACCTCCGACTATTTCTCGGCCATGGGGATCCGGCTGCTCGAGGGCCACGCGTTTCCGCGGGATCTTCAGCCCGATGGTCCGGCCTACATCCTCGTCAACGAAACGCTCGCGCGTCATTTCTGGCCCAACGAGAGCGCCGTGGGCAAACGCCTCGGCAGCGTGCAGGAGGGCCAGCCGGTGTGGCGCGAAGTGATCGGCGTCGTGCGCGACGTGGAGCCGGTCGCGAGCGCGGAGAACCCAACCACCCGGCTCACCGTCTACCGGCCGCTCGTGCAGGAGCCGTGGTCCTACGTCAACGTCGTGCTGCGCGCCGCTCCAGGCATCGGGGCGGTCGAAACCCTGGCCGAGCCGCTGCGGCGCGCGATCGCCGCGCAGGATCCCGATCTCGCCGCGGATTTCGTCGTCAGCGTCCGCACCTACGTCGCCGCCGCGCAAAGCAACATGATCCTCGTCGGCCGGCTGCTCATCGGGTTCGCCGTGCTTGGGCTCGTGCTCGCCGCGGTCGGACTCTACGGCGTCATCTCCCACACCGTCGCGCAACGGCTGCCCGAATTCGGCATCCGACTCGCGCTCGGGGCGCTGCCACGCGACCTGCTCCGTCAGGTGCTGATCCGCGGTGTGCGACTGACGACCTTCGGTCTGGCGCTTGGGCTCGTCGGCGCACTCGTGCTCGGCCGCCTGCTCGGCTCGATCATGCCCCGGCTCGCGCGACCTGATCCGCTCGGCTTGGCGGGAGTCGTCTTGCTCCTGTTGGTCGTGACGGTCGTCGCCTGCTGGTTCCCGGCGCAGCGCGCCATGCGCGCCAATCCGCTCGATGCGCTCCGCGCCGAATAGCGCCCGCCTCGCGCAGTTGAAGTGAGAAGTTGAAGTCGAAGTTCACTGCCGCTGCCCCTCCCACGAGTCACCCCCGCGCCCGTTTACTGTTTCTTCAACTTAAGCTTCGAACTTAAACCGCGAATGAAATTCGCCCTCCGCTCGCAACCCGCAAGTCATGAAACACGCGCTCCGCTCGCTCTTGAAGTCCCCCGGCTTCACCGCTCTCGCGATCGTCACCCTCGCCCTCGGCATCGGGATGAACACCGCGATGTTCAGCATCCTGAACGGCTTTCTGCTCCGTCCCCTTTCGTATCCCCATTCTGAGCGGCTCTTCCAGCTCGACCGCCAGTCGCCGCAGCAGCCGCACGACGACCATTCGCCGGCCAACGCCGCCGACATCGTCGCCGCCGCGAGCGACGTCGCCGACCTCGCGATGACGCGCTACTGGGCCTTCACGCTCACCGTTGCCCACCAGGCGCCCGACGTGCCGATCGCGCTGCGCGTCAGCCCGAATTATTTCGACGTCCTCGGCGTTCGTCCCGCACTCGGCCGCGTCTTTCGGCCCGACGAAAATACGTCCGGCCGCAGCAATGTCATCGTCCTCACGCACCGTTATTGGCAAAACCATTTCCAGGGTGCGCCCGACATCGTGGGCCGCACCGTCCGGCTCGACGGGACGCCGGTCGAGATCGTTGGCGTGCTTCCGCCCGACCCGGATGAGGTCCGCCTCCTCGGCGCTGTCGGCTTTTATCGGCCGCTCGCGTTGTCCGACGCCGAGCGCGCCAACCGCAGCGAGGGCGGCCTCGGCTTGATTGGCCGCTACCGGCCGAACGTCACTCCGGAACAAGCCGCCGAACGCTTCGCGGTCATCGCCCGCCGCCTGGCCGCCGATCATCCTGCTGAAAACGGCAACCTCCAGCTTGGGCTCCGGTCGCTGCAGTCCACGCTGCTCGCCGGCACCGGCCTGAACATGACGCTCGTGCTGATCGGCCTCTCCGGTTTCGTCCTGCTCATCGCCTGCGCCAATCTCGCGAACCTACTCCTCGCCCGCGCGATCTCCCGGGTCCACGAGTTCTCCATCCGCGCCGCCCTCGGCGCCACCCGCGCTCAGCTCATCCGGCCGCTCGCCCTCGAATGCCTCCTGCTGGCCACGGCCGGTGCGTCCGCCGCCCTCCTCGTGGCCACCTGGACCAGCGATTGGCTCAGCGCCCGCTTCGGCGGTCCGGACACGCCCGTGGACTTCTCCGCCGACCCGCGCGTGCTCGCTTTCGCGCTCGCCGCCTCGGCGCTCACGGCGCTGCTCTTCGGCGTCGGTCCGGCATGGTGGGCGGCGCGCGTGTCGGCCAACGACTCGCTGAAGGCCGGCGGCCGCGGCGCCACCGGCACCCGCACGCAGACGCGTTACCGGCAGCTTCTCATCGCCACCCAGTTCGCCCTCGCCCTCATGCTGCTTGCCGGCGCCATCTTTTTCGTGCGCGGGCTCGAGAAGCTCATTGGCGCCCGCAAGGGTTGGAACCCCATGCCCGTCGTTTCCGGCGTGATCAATCTCGCCTCGCCCACGCGTTTCGGCAGCGCCGAGCCGATCCTCGCGTTTCACGCGCAGCTGCGCGATCGCCTCCTCGCACTGCCTGGCGTGAAGAACGCCTGCGTCAGCTTCGACCTGCCGCTGTTCAACTCCCCCTCGCGCCGCAACTTCCTCGTCGAGGGCCGACCTGCACCCGCGGCCGGCCAGGAGATCGCCGCCTTCACCAACGGCGTCTCGCCCGGTTTTCTCGACACGATGGGACTGCACCTCCTCCGCGGCCGGTTCATCGATAACACCGACCGGCTCGGATCCCGACCCGTCGTCGTGATCAACGAGACCATGGCCCGCACGCTCTTCTCCGGGGAGGAGGCGGTCGGCCACCGTCTGGCCCAGGCTGGCGGTGACAAACCGGTGTGGGCGGAGATTGTCGGCGTAGTCGAGGACACCCGCGCGCTCGACATGGCGCCGTCCCCGGTGCGGTTCCAGGTCTACAAGCCGTTCGCACACGAAGCGTGGCAGTTCGTCACGATCGCCGTGCGTGTCGCGGATCCCGCGAAGTCCGCCGCGCTGCTCGAGCCGATTCGCCAGACGGTCGCCGCGCTCGATCCCGACCAGCCTGTCCTGCGACTGATGACAGTGCCTCAACGGATCGAAAGTAATTTCAAGGTCTGGGAGACGATCGATCGGCTGCTCATGGTCTTTGCCGGACTCGGACTGTTGCTGGCTGCGCTGGGCATCTACGGGGTGGTTACCCGCGTGGTGACGCAGCGCACTCCCGAGATCGGCATCCGTCTCGCGCTCGGGGCGCAAATCCGCGACATCGTCGGTCTCGTGCTCGGCGGCGGCGTCCGCCTGGCGTTCGCCGGCACGCTCCTCGGTTCGATTGGCGCCGCGTGCTTGCTGCAGTTCACCTCGCAGGCGCTTCCCGCGTTCGGCCGCGTCGAGCCGGTTACGATCGTGCTCTCGGCGGTCGCCTTGGTCTCGTTGCCCTGCTCGCCTGCCTGCTTCCGGCCCGCCGCGCTGCGCGCGTCGACCCTGCGGTGGCCTTGCGGACCGAGTGATCGCTGCCACGAGCGGCGATCCGCACGTCATACCATGTTGGGAATGACGTCGGCATCGGCTGATCGGTGCCGAACGTGGCGCAGCCCGGAGGGATGACACGATTGCCCGCAACCTTGCCGCCCTTGCCGGGTTTTCCCCCGCGTCGGACTCCCTGCGCCCTCGCCGGAGCCGTCGTCGCGCCTGCACCGCCCCGCCTCGCAACCAAAACCCGCCCTCATGAAACACGCGTTTCGCTCGCTGGCAAAGTCCCCCGGCTTCACCGCGATCGCTCTCCTCACCCTCGCGCTCGGGATCGGCGTGAACACGTCGATGTTCAGCCTCCTGGAATCGTTGCTCCTGCGCCCCGCGCCGTTCCCGCGTAGCACCGAACTCCATCAGATCATCGCCAACACGCGGCAGGGCGCGCGCTATCAATTCTCCGAGGTCGAGACCCGCGAGATTCGCGAACGCATCAGCTCGTTCAGCTCCGTCACCACCTTCCGGTACAACCAGACGGCGCTCGCCGAACCCGGCCGTCCGGCCGAGCGCGTGCTCAGCATCCTCGTTTCCGCCGAGTTCTTCGATACCTTCGGCGTTCAGCCGATCGTCGGCCGCGCCTTCACCGCCGACGAAACCCGGCCCGGCAACAACCAGGTCATCGTCCTCAGCCACCGCTTTTGGCAGCAGCGCTTCGCCGGCTCCCGCGACGTCATCGGCCGCACGCTTCGCCTCGACGGCGAGACCGTCACCATCATTGGCGTCATGCCCGCCAGCTTCGACTGGCGCTTCCTTTGGGGCATGGCCGGGTTCTGGCGGCCCATCAACTACAGCCCCGATCAGCTCAACAGCCGCACCTACCGCACGTTCAACCTCGTCGGCCGGCTCCGCCCCGGCATCACTCCGGAACAGGCCGTCGCCGAACTCGGACCCGTCGCCGCCAATCAGCTGAAGGATTTCCCGAAGGACTACAACGACCTCTCTTATCGCGTCACCGTCCTCCACAAAGCGCAGATGGACGACACGAGTCGTCAAATCCTCTGGATGCTTCTGGGCCTGTCCGGCTTCGTGCTGCTGATCGCCTGCGCCAATCTCGCCAATCTCCAGCTCGCGCGCGCCACCACCGCGATGCGCGACCTCGCCATCCGTGCCGCGCTCGGCGCGTCCCGCGCGCGGCTGATCCGCGACCAGCTCGTCGAATGCCTGATGCTGTCCCTCGCGGGCGGTGCGCTCGGCATTCTTTTCGCCTACTGGATCAATCGCGCCCTCAGCGCCAGCATCCGTATTGCCGGCGAACCCGACGGGCTCGGGCTGCAGCTCCAAGGCTCCGTCCTGCTCGTCACCTTTCTCGTCGCCACGGCCACGGGCGTGCTCTTCGGCATTGTCCCCGCCTGGCTGTCCTCGCGCGCCGATGTCGTCGACGCCCTCAAGTCCCAATCGCGCGGCTCCACCTCCAGCCGCGGCCAGCACCGCATGCGACAGGCGCTCATCGTCGCCGAGGTCACCCTCGCCCTGGTCCTCCTCGGTGGCGCTGCCGTCATGCAGCGCGGCTTCGCGAAGTTCGTCCAAAAGGATCCAGGCTGGGATACCGCCCGGCTCCTGACCGGTACCCTGCCGATGCCGGAAAAACGGTTTCCCCAACCCGCCGACCGCATCGAATTCCATCGCAAAGTCCTCGCCCGGCTCGCCGCGCTGCCGGGCGTCGAGGCCGCGGCGCTCGCGACGGGCGTGCCGATCTGGGGCTACGGCACGGACCGCCAGATTCACACCGAAAAGCAGGACGCCTCCGATACCCGCAACCTCCCGCTCGCGAGCCACGTGATGATCACATCCGATTTCTTCAACGTCCTCGGCGTTTCGTTGCTTGAGGGTCGCATGTGGCCCGCCGACATCAAGCCCGACGACCCCAAGGTGATCGTCATCAACCAATCCCTCGCCCGCCAGCTCTGGCCCAACCAAAGCGCGGTCGGCCAGCGTCTCGCGTCCATCAATGGCGCCGAAAACACCTGGAGCGAAATCATCGGCGTCGTCCGCGATGCCGATTCGCCCGGAGAGATCGGCAATCCGAGCACGCCTTACCAGGTGTTCCGGCCCCTCGTGCACGAACCGTGGAGCTGGGTCCGCTTCGCGATTCGCGCCCCTGCGCCCGCCGCGCTGGTCGAAAGCGTTCGCCGTGCCATCGCCGAGGTCGATCCCGACCTGCCCGCCGACGAAGTGTTGACGGTCCCCCAGGCCCTCGATCGCTCCAATCACAACCTCGTCATCGTCGCCCGGCTCCTCATCGGCTTCGCCCTGCTCGGCCTCGTCCTCGCCGCCGTCGGGCTCTACGGCGTCATCTCCAATCTCGTCGCCCAGCGCACGGGCGAGTTCGGCATCCGGCTCGCGCTCGGCGCCAGGCCCTCCGACGTCCTCCAACTCGTCCTGCAGCACGGGCTGCAGCTTACCGCGATCGGACTGCTCCTCGGATTCGCGGGCGCCTACGGGGTCAGCCGGCTGCTCAACGCGATCATGCCGCGAATGGTCAGCCCCGACACGCTCGCGCTTTCCGGCATGGCCGCGCTCCTCTTCGTCGTCGCGATCCTGGCAAGCTGGTTCCCCGCCCGCCGCGCGACGAAAGTCGACCCGCTGATCGCGCTGCGGGCAGAGTAGCCGCCGCACGGCGGAATCCGAAATCCGAATTTCGAAATCCGAAACAAGCTCGAAACTCAAAATCCCAAGCCGACGGACCATGCGATCGTCAGCACGAATTTGAGGTTTTGAGATTCGGATTTCTTCGGATTTCGACATTCGGATTTCGGATTTTCGGGTTCGTTGCTGTTCTTGCCCTTGTGAGCAGGCGGGGTCTTCGTTTGACTTTCGGCCATGCCCGTCCGCCTCGCGCTGCGCGCCCTGCTGAAATCCCCCGGCTACACCACCATCGCGCTGCTCACGCTCGCGCTCGGCATCGGCGTGAACACCTCGATGTTCAGCCTTGTCGACGCGCTGCTGTTCCGCAGCACGCCGTTTCCCGATTCCGCGCAGCTCTACGAGGTGGTCGCTTCCAGCCCCACCTTCGAAGCGCGCCGCTATTCCTACCTCGAGCTACGCGAGATCCGCGAACAGCTCACCGCTTTCCCGGCGCTGACCACGCTGGTGCACAGCCAATACACCGTCTCCGAACCCGGCCAGCCCGCCGAGCGCATCGGCGGCATCATGGTCTCGGAGGATTTCTTCGCCACCTTCCGCGTCCCGCCGCTCATCGGCCGCGTGTTCTCGCCCGAGGAACACCAGCCCGGTCGCAACGACGTCATCCTGCTCAGCTACGCGTTCTGGCAAACCCGCTTCGGCGGCGCGACCGACGTGATCGGCCGCACGCTGCGGCTCGACGGGCGCACGACCACCATCATCGGCGTGATGCCGCCCGCATTCGACTATCGCATGCTCTGGGGCGGCGCGGCGTTCTGGCGTCCGCTCAACTTCACGCGCGACCAGATCGAGTGGCGCGATTACCGCGTGTTCAGCTTGATCGGCCGGCTGCCCGCGACCTCGCCCGCCAGTCGCGTCGCCGCCGAGCTCGCCCCCGTGGGCGCGACCCAGGAAAAGCTCTTCCCCGAATCCTACTCCGGCATCCGCTATCACGCGGTCCCGCTCCACGAGGCGCTGATGGACACGCTCGGCCGCCGCGTCTCGCTGCTGCTGCTCGGGCTGTCCGCGTTCGTGCTGCTCATCGCCTGCGCCAACCTCGCCAACCTGCAGCTCGCCCGCGCGACCGCCAATGTCCGCGATCTCGCCATTCGGGCCGCGCTCGGCGCCTCGCGCCGGCGGCTGATTTATCAACAGCTGGTCGAGTCGGTCCTGCTCAGCCTCGCCGGCGGCGCGCTGGGCGTCGGGCTCGCGCTCGTGCTGAACCGCGTCATCGAAACCAACTTCGTCATCAGCGGTTCGACCGGCGCCGTGCACATCCGACTCGATCCGCGCGTGCTCGCCGCGACGCTGCTCGTCTCGCTGCTCACCGGCCTGTTGTTTGGCATCGTGCCCGCGTGGCTCGCGTCGCGCACCGACGTGAACACCGCGCTGAAACAACAGACGCGCGGTGGCACCGCCGGTCGCGGCCACCATCGCATTCGCCAGACGCTCGTCGTCGCCGAGGTCGCGCTCGCGCTCGTCCTGCTCAGTGGCGCCGCCATTCTCCAACGCGGCTTCGCCGACCTGCTCGATCGCCACACCGGGTGGGACACGGATCACATCATCACCGCCGCGCTGCCGATCCCCGAAACCCGCACCGAATACGAAACCGAGGCCAAACGCGCCGAACTCTTCCGACGACTCGAGGAACGGCTCGCGCGCATTCCCGGTGTCGAACAGGCCGCCATCGCCACGTCCCTGCCGGTCTTCACCTACAACGGCGATCGCCGGGTCTTCATCGACGGCCAGTCACAGATGGATCCGAACCTGCCGGCCGCGTTTCACGTCATGGCCTCCGCGAATTACTTCGCGACGATGGGCATTCCCCTCGTCGAGGGCCAGCTCTACGCGCCCGACATCAAGGTGACCGATCCGCGCGTCATCCTCGTCAACGAAGCGCTCGCGCGCCGGCTCTGGCCCAATGACACGGCCGTCGGCAAGCGGCTCGCCAGCATGGACAGTGGCAAACCTTACTGGGCGGAGATCATCGGCGTCGTGCGCGATGTCGACACCGCCGCCAGCACGCGCGACCCGTCGACGCCGTATCAGGTTTACAAGCCTCTCGCGCAGGAAGCGTGGGGGTACGTTCACTTGGTCCTCCGCAGCCGCACGCCCGAGGCGCTCGGCGAAACGCTCCGCCGCGCGGTGTCCGACTTCGATCCCGACCTCGCCGTCGCCTACACGGGCACGGTACAGCAGCTGGTCGACAGTCAGCAGCACAACCTCCGGCTCGCCGGCAAGACGCTCACGGCGTTCGCCGTTCTCGGGCTCGCGCTCGCCGCCGTCGGACTTTACGGCGTGATCGCTCATGTCGTCGCGCAACGCACCGGCGAGTTCGGCATCCGCCTCGCGCTCGGCGCCCAGCCGCACGACGTGCTTCGGCTGGTCCTCGCCCAGGCGCTGCGGTTGACCGGCGTCGGACTCGTGCTCGGCATCGTCGGGGCGTTCGCGCTCAGCCGCGTGCTGTCCGGTCTGATGCCGCGCGTGGTCTCGCTCGATCTGGTCGCGCTGCTCGGCGTCGCCGCCGTCCTCTTGGTCGTCGCGATCATCGCCAGTTGGATTCCCGCCCGCCGCGCCACCAAGGTCGACCCGCTCATCGCGCTCCGCGCGGAGTGAGCCTGGCTCTTTCGCTTTATCTTTCTCGTCGCTTTTCTCCCGGCGCCCGCTCTGGCGACGTCGCACTGGCGAACGAGAAAGATGAAAGAAGAAAGGGAAGACCATCATTCATGGTGGTCGCCGCCGTCCACCTCTCACGTTCCCACGCGTAGGAATGCTGCGTTCTGTTCAGCCCGACCCAACGCACCGCACGAGCCGATCGACCCGCTCGCCCGCGTCACACAATCCCATAAACGGGAAGCCGCGGTTCCAGATTCAAAACCACGCCCCGCCGTAAGTCGGAGGTGGCGATGCCGTAACACTCTGATTCCAATCGGCTAACCCACGACGCCTCGAGCTGGCCCGCGGGTTGCTAACTTCAGGCGCGGCCGGCCGCCGCACCTTCTCGACACCCCATGCGCCTCGCTCTCCGTCAGCTCTTCAAATCCCCGGGCTATACCGCCGTCGCCGTCATCACGCTCGCCCTCGGCATCGGCCTGAACACTTCGATGTTCAGCCTGATGAATCTGCTCATCCTGCGGCCGCTGCCCTATCCGGCAAAGGAACAGCTGGTCCGAATCTTCCGCACCACGCCGCAGGATGCGCGCGGCAATCACAACGTCCAATCCTTCCTCGATCTCCGCCGCGAGACGGCGGCCTTCCTCAAGCTCGCGGCTTATCGCCAGTGGGGCTACACGCTCACCCAGCCCGGCCGGAGCCCCGAGAACCTCAACGCCCTCCGCGTGTCCGCCGGCTTTTTCGAAATCCTCGGGCTGCAGCCCGAGCTCGGCCGCGTGTTCACGCCGGAGGAGGACCACGCGGGCAACCATGTCGTGATCCTGAGTTACGCCGCGTGGATGGCGCAGTTCGGCGGCGATCCGGGCATCGTCGGCCAAACCGTGTCGATCGACAGCGAGCCCACGACCGTCGTCGGCGTGCTGCCGGAGAAATTCGCTTCGCTGTTTCTGTGGGGACCGTCCGACGTTTTCCGACCGTTGGCGCTGAGCGAACAGGAGAAGGCCGACCGCGCCGACACCTCCGTGCAGGTCCTCGGTCGCTTCGACCAAGGTCTCACGCTCGCGCAGCTGAACACCCGACTCGCCGCCATTTACGCCAACCTCGCGGATTCCCGCCCGCGCGAGCAGAGCAAGGACGGACTGCGAGCGGTGGACCTGCAATCCTCGACGATGCAGCCCGGCACCGACGTCGCGACCCTGATGCTCCTCGGCCTCGCCGGATTCGTGCTGCTGATTGTCTGCGGCAATCTCGCCAATCTCCAGATGGCCCGCGCCCTGTCCCGCACGCGTGAGTTCGCCGTTCGCGCGGCACTCGGCGCCTCGCGCTCCCACCTGCTGCGACCGCTGCTGCTGGAGAGCACGATGCTCGCGCTGGCCGGCGGCGCGCTCGGGGTTCTCGTCACCGTCTGGGGCAACGCGTGGATCTCCAGCCAGATCGCCCAGAATCTGCCGATCCATTTCGATCTGACGATCGACTGGCGGGTGCTCGTGTTCGCCTCCGGACTTTCGCTGCTAACCGGCATGTTCTTCGGGCTCGCCCCGGCGTGGCTGTCCTCGCGCGTGGACGTGAACGACACGCTTAAGTCGGGCGGCCGGGCCGCGACGGGTGACCGCTCGCAGCACCGCTTCCGCGACGCGCTGATCGTGCTCCAATTCGCCGCGGCCCTCATTCTCCTCAGCGCCACCGGATTCTTCATGCGCGGCATGCAAACGCTGCTGGCGCGCGATCCGGGATGGACGCCTGCCGGACTCACCCACTGCGTGATCAATCTCCCGGCGGCGCGCTACGCCACGCCCCAGCAGGTCCTCGGTTTCTACGACAACCTCGAGCAACGGCTGCGCGCACTGCCTGGCGTCGAAAACGTCGGCATCGGCTGGACGGCCCCGCTCTACCAACTGCTCGCCACGCGCACCTTCCTGGTCGAGGGACGCGAACCGCCGGCCCCCGGCCGCGAACCGCGCGCCTTCGTCAATGCCGTCAGCCCCACCTATCTCGAGACCCTGCGGATCCAGCTGCAGGCCGGTCGACAGTTCAGCGCAACGGATGCCCTTGGCGCCCCGCGCGTCGTGATGATCAACGAGGCGATGGCCCGCGCGCTCTTCCCGGGCGAGAATCCCATCGGCCGGCACCTCAGCACCGGCGACGCCGGCAACCGCGCCTCAGCCGAGATCGTTGGCGTCTTCCACGATGTCGGGATGGCCGGAAATCCCGCGCCGGCCACGACGCCGTTCCAGGTTTTCCAGCCCCTCGCGCAGGAACCGTGGAACTACGTCACCGTGCTGGTGCGCGCACCGCACCCCGTCACCGAACCGCTGCGACAGGCGGTCCAGGCCCTGGATCCTACCATCCCCGTTCAGCTGCTGAACACGGCCGACGAACTGGCCAAGACTGGCACCCGCGCGCTCGAGCTTATCACCACGATCTTTTTTGGCTTCAGCCTGCTGGGCCTCTTCCTCGCCGCCCTCGGCCTTTATGGCGTGATCATGCGACTCGTCGTGCAGCGCACGCCCGAGATCGGCGTACGGATGGCGCTCGGCGCGCAGTGGCGCGACATCCTCACGCTCATCATGGGCACCGGCTTCAGGCTCGCCGCCATCGGCGCGGGCGTCGGCCTCCTGGGCTCGGTGGCCATGAGCCTGCTCTTGAGCGCAATGTTCGCGGGACAACCGAACATCGATTTCGTGATCCTACCCGTGACCACCGCCGTACTCGTGATCGTGGCGCTCATCGCCAGCTACCTTCCCGCCCGTCGCGCCACGAAGGTCGACCCCATCGAGGCGCTCCGCGCCGAATAGCGCGCGCCGGCGCGGACAGTTGAAGTGAGAAGTTGAAGTCGAAGCGGAAGTCGCCGCCGAGCTGGGTCGCGTCACTCCCATTTCTTCAACTTAAGCTTCCCACCTCAACTGGGCTGTAACTCCCGCGCGCCTGCCGTGTTTTGCCCTTCGCCGACGCGCCGTCCGCCCAGTCGGTGCTCGAGCTTGAAGCTTCAAATCACCATGAACCGCCCGCACCTCCGCTTCCGCACCGGCCTCGCCCTTGCGGCCTTTGTCGTCACCGCCGTCACGCCGGCGCTTTTCGCTCACGATCATTTCGACGCGCGCTCCCGCGACGAGCTCGTCGACCTCAGCGGTCGCTGGCGGTTCTCCGTGGGCGACGATCTCCGTTGGGCCCAGCCCGATTTCAATGACCACCACTGGTCGCGCGTTTCCGTGCCCGGGTACTGGGAGGATGACGGCTACGATGGCTATAACGGCTACGCCTGGTACCGCCGGAGCTTCCGGTTCAGCGACAGCCCGAACCAGCCCACCTATCTCCTGCTCGGCCGGATCGACGACGCCGACGAGGTCTACGTCAACGGCCAGAAAGTCGGCGGCCGCGGCGCGTTTCCGCCTGACTTCATCGCCGCGTGGAACGTCGATCGTATCTACGCGCTGCCAGCCGGTCTGCTCCGCGCCGGCGAGGACAACGTGATCGCCGTCCGGGTCTACGACGGCGCTTCCGGCGGCGGGATCGTCGGCCACTCGATCGGCATCTACAGCTCCAACCTGCCGCTGCCCGAGATCGATCTTGCGGGCACCTGGAAATTCCACGCCGGCGACGATCCGGTCTGGAAGGATCCCGCCTGCGACGAGTCCGACTTCGCCACAATGCCCGTGCCCGCATTTTGGGAAAGCACGAGCCAGGGCGACCTCGACGGCTTCGGCTGGTATCGGAAAACCTTCCGCGCCACACCCCACGCGGACGTCGCGACGATGGTGCTCATGCTCGGCAAGATTGACGACACCGATGAGGTCTATCTGAACGGCACGAAGATCGGGAGTACCGGCAACCTCAACGAGTCCGACCGACACAGCGGCGCCGACTTCTACGACCAATATCGCGGGTACTATTTTCCCGCTTCGCTGCTCCGGGACGAAAACCTCCTCGCCGTCCGCGTCCACGATCATGGCGGACGCGGTGGCATCTACGAAGGCCCGCTCGGCATCATCAGCCAGGATCGCTACGTCGAATACTGGGAGATCGTTCGCCGTGATCGCCGGCCGTTCCGCTCGCTCGTGCGCGCGCTGTCTCACATCCACAACTGATTTCACCGTTTGCCCTATCGATGCGGTCGTTGTTCTCGCGGACTGCGCGCGCCGTCGCCTCTGTCCGCCGGGAATTAAGCCATGTCGGTCGCTCGTGTCACACGATCCCATTCGCGGGACGGCCTCGTTCCACCTTTGCGACGGCCCCCGCTCCGGCCAGCGGGAAGAAACGCGTAACTCGCTGAATAAACGCAGCCACGGCTGTCGCCGAAGCTTGGCACACGCCGTGCAAAACACCGGCCCGTGAATTGCCCTGTGCCCCCACGCGTCCCCGGCCTGCCCCCGCACGCCCTTCCGTCTCTCCATTGATTCCATCGGCAATTCGCGTTCGGCCGTCGGCAATCGTCACCCACACACTCCCATGCTCATTCAAACGTTCTTCCAGGATCTGCGGATCGGTCTCCGCGTGCTCATCAAGGAAAAGAGTTTTTGCACGCTCGCCGTCACCGTCCTTGCGGTCGGTATCGGCGCCGTCACGTCGATGTTCAGCGTCGTCAATGGCACGATGCTGCGCGGCTTTTCCTTTCCCAACGCCGACCGGCTCGCCGGCGTTCAGGTGGTCGATCCGACGCAGTCGAATCCGTTCGGCTTCAACAGCCAGATTTTCTCGCTCGATTACGAGGCGATGCGCGAGCAGCAGACCTCGTTCGAGATGATGGCCGCGTTCATCAACGGCGCGACCGTCAACGTCACCGCTGATGGGACGCCCAAGCGCTACACGGGCGCCTACGTCTCCGCCGACTTTTTCCGGATTCTCGGCGTGCGGCCGGTGATCGGCCGCGATTTCGCGCCGCGCGACGATCAGCCGGGCGCGGAGAAGATCACGCTGATCAGCTACCAACTCTGGCAGCGCGATTTTGGCGGCTCGCCCGAAGTGATCGGCCGCAGCATCCGGATCAACGGCAAACCGGCGACCATCGTCGGCGTGATGCCCCAGGGCTTCGCCTTTCCGGTGAACGAGGAGCTGTGGATCCCGCTCTACGCCGAGTATCCGCCGACCCCGCGCAACAGCCCGAACGCGCAGGGCAATCAGCCGGGCGTGCTCGCGCTGCTCAAGCCCGGCGTCAGCTTCGACCAGGCCCAGGCCGAGTTCTCCGGCCTCGCCAAGCAGCTCGCCGCCGCGTTTCCCGACACGAACAAGAAGTTCGACACGGCGGTGATCCAGCCGCTGATCAAGACCTTCACGCCGCCCAACATCAAGGGCCTGCTCTGGACGATGCTCGGCTTCTGCGTCGGCCTGCTGCTCATCGCCTGCGTCAACGTGATGAACATGCAGTTCGCGCGCGCGACGCTGCGCGCGAAGGAACTCGCGATCCGCTCCTCGCTCGGCGCGACCCGGATCCGGCTGATCCGGCAGATGCTGACCGAGTCGCTGCTCGTCGCCGCGCTCGGCGCCACTGTCGGCATCGGCCTCGCTTCGTGGGCGACGGGATACCTCAACGCCGCCACGCACTCCGGCGAAAATCCCATTCCCGCCTACATCGTATTCAACATCGACGTGCCCGTGCTCGTCTTCGTGGTCAGCGCCACGATGCTCGCGGCGCTCGTGTCCGGATTCGTTCCCGCGTGGATGTCCTCGCGCGCCAGCGCCGTCGACGCGTTGAAGGAGTCCGGCCGGGGCAACACCAGCCGCGCCGTCACCGTCATCACCCGCTCGCTGGTCGTCATGCAGATCCTCGTCAGCAGCCTCTTGCTGGTCGGCGCGCTGCTCCAGCTGAAATCAATCCTGCGCCAGAACCAGATCGCCTGGGGCTACGACAACGGGGCGATCCTGAGCGCGCGACTCGCCCTGATGGAGGGCGACTATCCAACGCCCGAGGCGCGAAAACTGTTTTTCGACCGGCTGCTCCGTGAGCTGCGCGCGAATCCCGAATACGAGGGCGCCGCCCTTACCAACCGCTTCCGGATGACCTTCTCCGGCTTTGGTCGCATCGAGATCGACGGCCGCGCCTACGCCAAGGACGAGGACCGGCCGAACACCAACTTCGAGCAGGTGTCCGAAGGCTACTTCGAGACGCTCAAGGCGCGGATCATCGAGGGCCGCGACTTCGCACTCGACGACACCGATGCCAAGCAGCCGATCGCCATCGTGAACGCTGCTTTCGCGCACAAGCACTTTGGCAATGAGAGCGCGCTTGGCCGTCGCTTCCGCACCGTCGGCAACAACGGCCAGCTGTTCGGACCGTGGCGCACGATCGTCGGCGTCGTCTCCAATGTCCGGATGCTCGGGCCGTTCAACAATCCGCAGGTGGACGACACCGGGTTCTACGTGCCGTATTTCTCGTCCGTCTTCGGTCCGGCCCTGCCCGGCCCGGTGCAGCAGCAGTTCGCCACCGTCATCGTGCGGCCGCGGGCTAACAATGCCGCGGACATCGAGCGGCGCGCCGCCGTCCTGGCGACCACGCTCCAACGCGAGGTCAACAAGGTCGACGCCAACCTGCCGCTCTACTTCGTCGGCACCGCGCGGGTGAACCAGGAGAGCTTCCTCGGCGTGAACCGGATTATCGCCAGCATGTTCACGCTCTTCGGCGGCATCGCCGTGCTGCTCTCGTCGGTCGGCCTCTACGGCGTGATGAGTTTCTCCGTCAACCAGCGGATGCAGGAATTCGGCATTCGCATGGCGCTTGGCGCCGACACCCAGCGGATCCTGCAGATGGTGCTCCGCCAGGGCGGCGTGCAGCTGCTCATCGGACTGGGGGCTGGACTCGCACTCACCGCCACCGTCGCCGTGCTCGCCCGCGACGGCATCGCCACGCAGCTGTTCGAGATCAGCCCGCTCGATCCGCTCACCTACACGACCGTCGCGCTGCTGCTCACCGCCGTGGCGTTTGTCGCCACGCTCGTGCCCGCCCAGCGCGCCACGCGCGTCGACCCGATGACCGCGCTCCGGGCCGAGTAGCGCCTGCGGCGAGTCGAAGTGAAAAGATGAAGTTTAAGTCACCCTCTCCGCCACTGCTCACTTCAACCTAAACTTCCTTCTTCAACTCGCAGACCGCAGGTCTGCACTCGCCATGTTCAACCTCCGCTACGCCTTCCGCAGTCTGCTGAAGTCTCCGGGCTTCGCCCTCATCGCGATCGTCACGCTCGCGCTCGGCATCGGCGTCAACTCGTCGATGTATTCGTTGATGAACACGCTGATGTTCGCCTCGGCGCCGTTCCCCCGCCCGGAGTCGATCGTCAACCTCAACGGCCAGACGCCGCAGGCGGAGTTCCTCCGCCTCTCCGTGCCGGAGATCGAGGAATTGCGGGCGCATCAGAGTCCGGCCTTCGCCGTGATCGCCATGCAATCCGGCCTGCTGGAAACCGTCACGCTGCCCGGCCAGCTGCCGGAATCCATGCAGGGCAACGCGGTCGACGCCGCGCTCTTCAAGGCGCTCGAAACGCCGCCGCTGCTGGGGCGCACCTTCTCCGCCGACGAATGCGTCGCCGGCCGCGACGCGGTTGTCCTGATCACCGAAAATCTGTGGCGGCGGCAGTTCGGCGCAAATCCGGAGGCCGTCGGTCAGACCATGCGAATCAACGGCCGCGTGTTCACGATCATCGGCGTGCTGCCAGAGCCCTACTCGACGATTTTTATGTTTGGCGAAGGCCAGTATTTCCGTCCGCTGGTGCCCGCCGACAACCAGGTGACCGCGCGCGACCGCCGCGAGTTCGGCGTGGTCGTGCGCCTCACCCCCGGCGTGACCCCCGTGGCGGCGCTCGCCAGCATCGCGCCCCTGGCGGAACGGTGGGCCAAGGATCATCCGCGGCTGTATCAGAATTACCATTTTCGAATGCAGCTTGCCGGCCGCGTCGGCGGCTCGGCCAACGTCGCGATCCTCACGCTGCAGATCGGTCTGGCGGCTGCCATCCTCGCGATCGCGTGCGCCAATCTCGCCAACCTGCAAATGGCCCGCGCCGCCAGCCGGCTCCGCGATCTGGCGATTCGCTCCGCGCTTGGCGCCAGCCGATGGCGGCTCATCCGTCAGCAGCTCGTCGAGTCGCTGTTGCTGTCCGTCATCGGCGGCGCGCTTGGCCTGCTGGTCGCGCACTGGAGCAATCTGCTCATCGGCCGGAATATTCGGCTCGGGCTCTTCAGCACGCTCCATCTGCCCATTGACGGGCACGTGCTCGCGTTCAACGCCGCCATCTCGATCGTCGCCGGCCTCGGCTTCGGCCTCGTCCCCGCCTGGCTGGCGGCGCGAGCCGACATCAACGACATCCTGAAACAGCAGACGCGCGGCACCACCGGCGGTCGCCACCAGGGCTGGATCCGCGGGTTGCTCGTCGTCGGCCAGGTGGCGCTGTCGCTCGCGCTCCTCTCCGTCGCCGGCATGATGATCTACGGACTCGACCGCACGCTGAACGCGCGCCCGAGTTGGGACACCGAGTCGATCCTCACCGCCAACCTGCAGGTGGACGAACGCTCCTATAACACGGAGCAAACCCGTGCCTTCCAGGACGAGATCATCCGCCGGCTCTCCGCCATTCCGGGCGTCGAGGTCGCCGCCATCGCGTCCACGCTACCGATCGGCGGCAGCACCGCGGGCAATGATATCTTCAAGGAAGGCCAGGACTCGAGCCAGACCAACTTGCCCAAGGGTAGCGGATATCTCATTACGCCCGGGTTTTTCAAGGCGCTCGGGATTCGCGTGCTTGAGGGCCAGACCTTCCCCGAAAACGTCTCGCACACCTCACCCGAGCGGGTGGTGGTCAACAAGTCCCTGGCCGATAACTTCTGGCCCAAGGAGAGCGCCATCGGCAAGCGCCTCGGCACGCGGGCCGGTGACGGCAAAACCACGCTGCGCGAGGTGATCGGCGTCGTCGCTGACGTGGAGGACGCCATCAACTTCACCGAACCCGTCGCGCGGATGCAGTATTTCACCCCGATGACGCACACCCCCTGGTCGTATTTCCAAGTCGTGATTCGCGGGCCGAACCCGAAGCGCTTCGACGGTGACCTGCGCCGCGCCATCGCCCAGGTCTCGCCCGACGTGGCTCCCCGATTCATTTGGACGCTGGCGGATATGCGCGATCAGTTCCTGCACAATCTGGTCGTGATCAATGGCGTGCTATTCGCGTTTGCGCTGCTCGGGCTCGTGCTCGCAAGCGTTGGGCTCTACGGCATCGTCTCGCACAACGTCAGCCAGCGCATGGGCGAGTTCGGCATCCGGGTCGCCCTCGGCGCGCGCCAGATCGACGTCATGGGTCTGGTCCTGCTGCGCAGCCTGCGATTGACCCTTGTCGGCTTGGCGATCGGCGCGGTCGCGGCCTATGCGCTCGGACTCGCGTTGCGGCAGAGTCTCGGCCCGCTGATTGCGCAGAACTACACGATTCTCGGGCTCACGTGCATCGCGATCTTCGTCGTCGCCTTCGTTGCCACCTGGCTGCCCGCCCGTCAGGCCGCCACCGCCGATCCCGTCGAGGCGCTCCGGGCTGAATAGCCCCTGCGACCGCGGGGCAGCTGAAGTGGAACGTTGAAGTTCAAGTCCCGAGTTCCGCCTCTCTCAACTCTCAACGCTCAATTCTCAACCGACTGTTTGCTCACAGCTCCAGTCTCTTAGCTCTGGGCCCCGTCCCCATGTCCACGCTCCGTCACGCTCTCGTGTCCCTGATCAAGACTCCGGGGTTCACGCTCGTCGCGCTGATCACCCTCGCACTCGGCATCGGCGTGAACACCTCGATGTATACGCTCGTCGACGTGTTGCTGTTCCGCAGCGCGCCCTACCCGGAGCCCGATCGCATGCTGCTCATTCAGGCGCTCAATGCGCAGGGCCAGCCTGACGGCTACGGCTTCCCGGAGGTCGAGGAACTGCGCGTCCAGGTGGCGAACGGCGAACATGCCGCCTTCGAATCGGTCACGACGCTCGCCGGGTGGAACAATGCCTGGGCCGAACCCGGCCAGCCCGCCGAGCGGCTCCGCGCCGTCGACGCGTCCGCCGAGTTCTTCTCGACGTTTCGGGTGCAGCCGATGCTCGGCCGCGCGTTCACCGCCGACGAGGAAACGCCCGGCCGCAACCAGGTCGCGATCCTCAGTCACTCGTTCTGGCAGAGCCGGCTCGGCGGCGATCCCAACGTCATCGGTCGCACGCTCCGGCTCAACGCGGAGCAGGTCACCATCATCGGCGTCATGCCCGCCAGCTTCCGCTATCCGCTGTTCTTCGGCCCCGTTGATCTCTGGCGCCCGATCACGTTGCCCCAGCACATCGTGCAGGATCGCACCAACCGGCTTTTCTTCGCCATCGGCCGGCTCGCTCCGGGCATGACGGTCGAGCAGGCCACGGCCCAGGCGCAGCCGGTGTTCGCTCGCTGGGCCCAGGACTATCCGCAGCACAGCGCCGGCCGCACGGTCCGGCCCGAGCCGCTGCACAAGGTCGTTATGGACAGCACAGGGCGGTTCATGATGTGGCTGCTGTGCGGCGTCGGCATCGTCGTGCTGCTGATCGCGTGCTTCAACCTCGCGAATCTCCAGCTCGCCCGCGCCGCCGCGCGCACCCGCGATCTCGCCATCCGTTCCGCGCTCGGCGCCTCGCGCGCCCGGCTCATTCTTCACCAGCTCACCGAATCCATGCTGCTCGCGCTCGCCGGCGGCGGCTTGGGCGTGCTGGTCGGCATCTGGATGAACGCCCTCCTCGAGAGCCAGATCCAGATCGGCGGGACCGAGCATCTCACCTTGAACCTCGATGTGCCGATCCTGCTGCTCACGCTGCTGGCCGCCGTGTTCAGCGGCCTGGTGTTCGGACTCGTGCCGGCCTGGATGGCGTCGCGGGGCGATGTGGTCAGCACGCTCAAGCAACAGACCCGCGGCTCCAGCTCGAGCCGTTCGACGCACCGGTTCCGCCATAGCCTCATCGTCGCGCAGGTCGCGTCGGCCCTCGCGCTGCTCGCCACCGCCGGCGTGATGCTGCGCGGGTTCAATGCGCTGCTCCACGCCAACAATGGCTGGGACACCGATCGCGTGCTCGCCGCCAACATCCATCTGCCCGAACAGTCGACTTACAACAGCGAGGACAAGCGCCGGCTCGCGATCGAGAAACTTGCCCGCCGGCTCAAGCAGATCCCGCAGGCGGAAAGCACCGGCATCGCGTCGACGGCTCCGTTGTTCGGCTATTCCAAGAGCGTCCCCATTCAGGTCGACGGCCAGACCTCCGACGATCCTGCCAAGCAACCCGTCGGCGGCTACACGCTGGTCGCGTCCGACTATTTCCAGACCATGGGGATCCCGCTGCTCGAGGGCCGGTTGTTCCCGGAGGAGCTCAACGCCAGCTCTCCGCCCGTCGTCATCATCAATGAAACGATGGCGCGGCATTTCTGGCCCGGCCAAAGCGCACTCGGCAAACGCATCGGCGATCGGCAGGACAACGTCCTCGTCTGGCGCGAGGTGATCGGCGTGGTGCGCGACATCGGCTTCGCCGTGCAGCTCAGCAATCCGGACACGCTGTTCCAGGTCTACAAGCCGATGGTGCACGAGCCGTGGGGCTACATGTTCCTGCTGGTGCGAGGCCCTTCGCCCGCCACGTTCAAGAATGAAGTCCGTCGCGCCGTGGCGGACATCGATCCCGACGTCGCCGTCCAGGAGCTCTACACGATTCCGGAGGCGATCGACCGCTATTCCCACAACATCGTGCTGGTGAATCAAACGATCGGCGCGTTTGCGTTGCTCGGCGTGCTGCTCGCCTCGGTCGGACTTTATGGCGTGATCTCGAATCTCGTGGCGCAGCGCACCGGCGAGTTTGGCATCCGGCTGGCGCTCGGCGCGCGGCCGCGCGACGTGCTCACGCTCGTGCTCCGCGGGGGCATGACGCTCACCGCGATCGGACTCGGCCTCGGCGCCGTGGTGGCCTACGCACTCAATCTCGTGCTGCAGGGCTTCATGCCGCGGATGGCCGCATCGGATCCGCTCACGATCGCGCTGGTGGCAGTGCTTCTGTTCTCGGTCGCCGTGTTCGCCTGCTGGCTGCCCGCGCAACGCGCCACGCGCATCAACCCGCTCGATGCCCTCCGCGCGGAATAGCGCCGCGACGGCGTCGCGGTTGAAGTGAAAAGTTGAAGTTCAAGTCCCCCCACGCCTCCCCGGCTCTCCTTCAACTTAAACTTCAAACTTAATGTCTCGGATTCCACACACCGCTCCCCCATGCGCTCCGACCTTCGCTTCGCCCTTCGCCAGTTGATCCGGCGCCCGGGCTTCACCCTCACGGCCGTTGTTTCCTTCGCGCTCGGTATCGGGCTCGTCGCGACCCAGTTCAGTCTCATCGATGCAGTGCTGCTGCGTGGCATGCCGCTGCCGGCCGCCGACAGCCTGTATCACATCGCCTGGCAGGCGCCCAAGAGCAGCGACTCTGATCGTTGGGAGGTGATGTCGTATCGCGACTATCTTCTAGTACGCGAGCGACAGACCTCCTTCGAAAGCCTGGCGGCCACGCAGTGGCTCGGGATGAACCTGAGCGGGCCTCAGCGCGTGCCGTCGCGCCACACGGGTATTCTGGCTAGCGCCGATCTGCCTGGTGTCGCGCGCACGCAGCCGATGCTGGGTCGCTGGTTCTCCGCCGAGGAGGATCGGCCCGGCCAGCCGTTGTTCATCGTGCTATCCCACGTGCTGTGGCAGGAGCAGTTCGCCGGCTCGCCCGGAGCACTCGGCCGCAAGGTCAACATCAACGGCGAGCCCGGCACGATCATCGGCATCATGCCGCCGAAATTCCAGTTTCCCGGCTCCGCCGAGCTCTGGATCAACCTGCGTGCC